>NZ_DKHD01000061.1:0-195563 GCF_002453565.1 Pseudomonas sp. UBA6753
TGGATGGCCCCGGCTTCGCCGGTGATCGCCGGCAAGCCAGCTCCCACAGGTACAGCGCAAGCCTTAAGCCCGCCGCAGGCCCTGTGGGAGCGGGCGTGCCCGCGAAGAAGGCGACTCAGTGGATGGCACCGGCTTCGCCGGTGTTCGCGGGCATGCCCGCTCCCACAGGGATCTTCACCTGGCATCAAGGCCTTGTGCCATACCTACAGAGTTGCGGAAGCCGCAGTACTTGCAGTCAGCGCGGCTCCATGTGGGCAATCATCAACTGCACACTTTCATTACCACGAAACTCGTTCACATCCAGCTTGTACGCCAACTCGACCCAACGCACCGTCGGGTTCGGCCACACTTCGCGGTCAATGCCAAAGGCAATGCCGTCCAACCGCACCGAGCCGCACTCGCTCTTGAGCACCACCTTCAGGTGCCGCTCGCCCACCACGCGCTGCTCCACCAGCTGGAACACGCCATGGAACAGCGGCTCGGGGAAGTGCTGCCCCCAGGGCCCGGCATGGCGCAGGGCCTTGGCCAGGTCGAGGTGGAACTCCTCCACCGCCAAGCTGCCGTCGGACAGCAACCGACCGGTCAGGTCCTCTTCGCGCAGCTGGCGTCGCACTTCTTCGTCGAACGCCTCGGCAAATGCCGGGAAATTGGCCTCGGGCAGCGACAACCCCGCCGCCATCGCGTGGCCGCCGAACTTGCTGATCAACTGCGGGTGGCGCGCCGCCACGGCATCCAGCGCATCGCGAATATGAAACCCCGGCACCGAACGCGCCGACCCTTTGAGCATGCCCTCGCCAGCGTCGGCGAAAGCGATGGTCGGCCGGTGGTAACGCTCCTTCAGGCGCGAAGCCAGAATACCGATCACCCCCTGGTGCCAGTCGGCATCGAACAGGCACAGGCCATATGGCATCGACTCGACAGGCAGGTCCTTGAGCTGGGCCAGGGCCTCGCGCTGCATGCCCTGTTCGATCGACTTGCGGTCCTGGTTCAGGTCGTCCAGCTGCTGGGCCATGTCCTGGGCCAGGGCCGCGTCTTCACACAGCAGGCATTCGATGCCGAGGCTCATGTCGTCCAGGCGCCCGGCAGCGTTCAGCCGCGGGCCCAGGATGAAGCCAAGGTCGGTCGAGGTGATACGCCGGTGATCGCGCCGGGCCACTTCAAGAATGGCCTTGAGCCCCGGCCGGGCGCGGCCGGCGCGAATGCGCTCGAGGCCCTGGTGCACCAGGATGCGGTTGTTGGCATCCAATGGCACCACGTCGGCGACGCTGCCCAGGGCAACCAGGTCGAGCAATTCGCCGATGTTCGGCTGCGGCTGCGTTTCGTAGCGCCCCAGGCTGCGCAGGCGCGCACGCAGGGCCATCAGCACGTAGAAGATCACCCCTACCCCGGCCAGCGCTTTGCTCGGGAAACTGCAGCCCGGCTGGTTGGGGTTGATGATGGCGTCGGCGTCGGGCAACTCCGCACCCGGCAGGTGGTGGTCGGTGACCAGCACCTTGAGCCCGGCGGCCTTGGCGGCTGCCACACCGTCGACGCTGGAAATGCCGTTGTCCACGGTGATCAGCAGCTGCGGCTGGCGTTGCAGCGCCACCTCGACGATTTCCGGGGTCAGGCCGTAACCGTATTCGAAGCGGTTGGGCACGAGGTAGTCGACGTGGGCCGCGCCCAGCAGGCGCAGGCCCAGCACGCCAACAGTACTGGCAGTGGCGCCGTCGGCATCGAAGTCGCCGACGATGAGGATGCGCTGGCGCTGGTCGATAGCCTCGACCAGTAGATCCACGCCGGCCTCGATGCCCTTGAGCTGCTGGTACGGCAGCAGGCGCGCGAGGCTTTTGTCCAGCTCGGCCTCGCTCTGCACGCCGCGTGCGGCGTACAGGCGGGTCAGCAAGGGTGGCAGGTTACCCAGGAATGGCAGGGTCGGCGGCAGCGGGCGAGGTTCGATACGCATGGAGTGCTTCAGCCGCGCTCACCAAGCAGCCACTCCAGCTGCACTTCGTGCTGGCCACGGTCGTCGGTGACGAACAAGGTGCCTTCGCTGATCATCACGTCCCACTTGATGTTGCGGGGCATGTCGGTGGCGAGGGTTTCCAGCACCTCCTGCGGCACGGCGGCAATGCTCAGGTTCTTCAGGCCCTTGACCGCGTCCACCACCTTGTTCTGCCATACGCGCAGGCTGCCGTAGGCCAGCAGGCTGGTACGCTCGGTGCGGCGCGAGGACCAGGTCAGTCGGTCGGCGTCCGGCTGGCCCACTTCGATCCAGTGCAGGATGCGATCGTCCAGGCTCTTTTCCCACAGCGCCGCTTCGTCCACATCGGACAGGCCACGGCCGAACGACAGGTTCTCGTTGTACCACAGGGCGTAGGCCAGCAGGCGTACGGCCATGCGTTCTTCGGTTTCCGAAGGGTGGCGGGCGATGGTCTGACGGACGTTTTCGTACACGCCGCGGTCGAGGTCGGTCAGGTTCAGTTCGAATTTGTAGGTGGTGGACGGCTGGGCCATGGTCGACGGGCTTCTTGCGCAGAGAAAAAGTGACACAGTCTAACCGATACTGCCCTTCGTTGCCCCGCAGCAGTATCTGCCGCTTCGGACCTATGATAAAACCACGCATCTGCCCAGCTGCCACGGATGCCCCATGACTACGCCCAGCAAACCCCTCGCCGGTCTCAAGGTTGTCGAACTCGGCACCCTTATCGCTGGCCCGTTCGCCTCGCGCATCTGTGCCGAATTCGGCGCCGAGGTGGTCAAGGTCGAATCGCCCGATGGCGGCGACCCGTTGCGCAAATGGCGCAAGCTGTACGAGGGCACCTCGCTGTGGTGGTTCGTGCAGGCCCGCAACAAGCAGTCGCTCACCCTCAACCTCAAGCACCCAGAGGGCCGCGAGATTCTCAAGCGCCTGCTGGCAGACGCCGACATCCTGATCGAGAACTTCCGCCCGGGCGTGCTGGAAAAACTCGGCCTGGGCTGGGACGTGCTGCACGCGCTCAACCCGCGCCTGGTAATGGTGCGCCTGTCGGGCTTCGGCCAGACCGGGCCGATGAAGGACCAGCCGGGCTTCGGCGCCGTGGGCGAGTCGATGGGCGGCCTGCGCTATATCACCGGCTTCGACGACCGCCCACCGGTGCGCACGGGCATTTCCATCGGTGACTCGATTGCTGCCCTGTGGGGGGTGATCGGCGCACTGATGGCGCTGCGACACCGTGAAGTCAACGGCGGCCAGGGCCAGGTGGTGGACGTGGCCCTGTACGAAGCGATCTTCGCCATGATGGAAAGCATGGTCCCGGAGTTCGATGTGTTCGGCTTTATCCGCGAACGCACCGGCAACATCATGCCGGGCATCACGCCCTCCTCCATTCACACCAGCGCCGACGGCAAGCATGTGCAGATCGGCGCCAACGGCGATGCGATCTTCAAGCGCTTCATGCAGGCCATTGGCCGCACCGACCTGGCCGACGACCCGACCCTGGCCACCAACGATGGCCGCGACCTGCGCCGTGACGAGCTGTACGGGGTAATCGACCGCTGGGCCAACAGCCTGCCGCTGGAGCAACTGATACAGGTGCTGAACACCGCCGAAGTGCCGGCCAGCCGCATCTATTCGGCCGAGGACATGTTCAACGACCCGCAGTACCTGGCACGCGAAATGTTCCTGCAGGCCAAGCTGCCGGACGGCAAGCCATTCCGCATGCCGGGCATCGTGCCCAAGCTGTCGGACACCCCCGGCTCCACCGAGTGGGTAGGCCCGGCGCTGGGCGAACACACCGAAGCGCTGCTCGGCAACCTGGGCTACGACGCGGCGGCCATCGCCAGCCTGCACGCAGCAGGCACGGTCTGACCCTGACGCGGCCCTGGTCCATGCGCGCTGCCCGTTGCCTACGTCACCTGGTCCTGCTGTGCGGGCTGCTGCCCGCATTGCTGTTGCAGCCTGCCAGCGCCAAGGAGCGCCTCTTCTGGCTGGTGCGCGACCTGCCGCCGTTCACCATTCTGGAAGGGCCGGAGAAAGGCCGAGGGGTTATCGACCAGCTGTTGCCCCTGCTGATCAGGCAGATGCCCGAGTACGACCACAGCATCGTGCGGGTCAACCGCGCCCGCGGCATCCAGATGCTGCAGGACCTGAATAGCTTCACCTGCGACCCGACCCTGCTGTGGACGCCGGAGCGCGCCGAATATGTGCGGTTTTCCGTGCCCTCCCTGGGCGTGCTCAGTGGTGGCCTGGTGCTGCGCAAGGACAGCGAGGCGCTGGTGGCGCCTTACCTCGACGGCCAGGAGGTAGACCTGCATGGCCTGCTGAGCAAGGCCCCGCTGAAGCTGGGGGTTGTCGCCGAGCGCAGCTATGGCACGCAGATCGACGCCATCCTGCGCCAGTTGCCCGACACCGCGTTCAGCCGCCACTACGGCAACGACGCCACCGCCAACCTGCTACAGATGCAACAGCTCGGGCGCCTGCGCATGGTGCTCGGTTACTGGCCCGAAGTGCGCTACCTGGTGGAGCAGCAAGGCGGGGCACTGGCTGACTACCGGTTTCATCCTGTGCAAGGGGTGAACCGCTACCAGTTTCTGCATGTAGGTTGTTCGAACAGCGAGCTGGGGCGTGAAGCGATTGCGCACATCGACCAACTGCTGCCTGCCTTGCGCCGGGATGTGTTGCCGGGGTTGTATGCACGCTGGCTGGACCCGGCGTTGCAGGAAGATTACCTGGAAGAGAGCAAGCGCTTCTTCGAAGGCCACTGATTGCCTGCACCGGCCCTATCGCCGGCAAGCCAGCTCCCACCTCGACCGCATCAACCTCAAGCCATGTGCAGTAACTGTGGGAGCTGGCTTGCCGGCGATAGGGGCCGGTGCAGGCAACTCAAAAAGAAACCCCGAGCGCTGGGGAAACACGCCCGGGGCCAAGCGAAAGCCCCTGCGGGCTTCCCGTGACAGCCTTGCCAGCGCCGGAGCAAAGCACTGGCCCGGCTGCCCCTACAGTATCTGATAAACCACTCAGGCAAAGGTTCCATGGGGTTGCTGGCGCTGCTGCAATGCCGCGATCACACAGGGCTGCAAACGCCCTTCGGCGATCTGCAGGTCGCGGTGCAAGCCATCCACCAGGTCGATCAACAGGCTTTGTTCCTGCAACTGGCGCTCGCTGACCGTGCGCCGCAGGGTGATGCCGGCGAGGCGGTCGTGAATGGTCAATTGGCGATTACCCTCGGCATCGGCGACGCCGAGGTGGGTCTGATAGGGGGTCAGGGCTTCGTTGAGCAGTCTGCAGATTCTTTCCATCCGGATCACTCGCTGCGTGGTGGGATATAGAGGAACTGACCAACAGACGCAGCGGAAAGTTCGTTACACCGCGGCTGCTTCAGTGAGCATGCGGGGCGGACGTGACAGTTTGAATACGCCGCCACGGGCGCGCCTGCAGTGCTTGCAGGGCACGCTGCAGACTTGGCATCGACAGCGGCCAGGGCAGTTCGGCTAGCACCCACAGACCCCGGTTTCTGGCCTCCTAGGCAAGGTTGCGGCGCTTGGGAGTAGCCTGGCCGACGAACAGCAAAGCGCGGCTTCGGTGCTGCTGTTCGAGCAAGGCAAGGCCGGCACGGGTTGGCATGGCGTGGTCGAGGATCAACAGATCGGGGCGGTGATCGGCGTTCAGGCAGGCGTCGAGGTCTGCGCTGGTTTCGCTGATGCGCACATGGAACATGCCTTGGGCGTTGAGGGCCTGGTGCAGGAGGATCTGATGGGATGGGCGAGCCTGGTGGATCAACACGTAGGGCTGGTACATGAGCCGCTCCTGATAAGAGGACCGGCTAATTTAGGCTTTGCGCTGGGCGGCCTGAATAGGATGTTTCTGATGGAGCAGTGGGAAGATTCGGACAATTAGGGCTGCTCCGCAGCCCATCACCGGCAAGCCAGCTCCCACAGGGATTGCACATGACCTTGGGCCTATGCGGTCGGGGTGGGAGCTGGCTTGCCGGCGATGGGCCGCAGTGCGGCCCCGATGTTTACAGCGGCTTGCCGCGGTTGCCATGCTGGCTGACAAAGCCCTGCACGGCCTTCAGGTCATTGGCCAGCACCGTGCAACGCTCTTCACGGCTGAACAGGTCGCTGAGGTGCGCCGGCAGCTCCAGCGCCTTGCCAACACCGGCCTTCTCCACCGCTTCCGGGAACTTGACCGGGTGCGCGGTACCCAGCACCACCATCGGCGTGTCCAGGCTGCGGCGGCACTCGCGGGCGGCCTTGACGCCGATTGCGGTGTGCGGGTCGAGCACTTCGCCGGTAGCGGCGAACACTTCGGCGATGGTTTCGCAGGTCTGCTCGTCACTCACTGCCAGCGAGTCGAACAGCTTGCGCGCTTCGGTCCAGCGGTCTTGCTCGACACTGAAGCCGCCACCTTGCTTGAAGTTGGCCATCAGTTCGGCAATGGCGCCGCCGTTGCGGCCGTGCAGGTCGAACAGCAGGCGCTCGAAGTTGGACGAGACCATGATGTCCATCGACGGCGACAAGGTCGCGTGCAGGGTTTCCTTGACGTACTGGTTGCCGCTCATGAAGCGGTGCAGGATGTCGTTGCGGTTGGTGGCGACGATCAGCTGGCTGACCGGCAGGCCCATGTTACGTGCCAGGTAGCCGGCAAAGATGTCGCCGAAGTTGCCGGTCGGCACCGAGAACGCCACGGAACGCGCCGGGCCACCCAGCTGCAGGGCAGCGTGGAAGTAGTAGACGATCTGGGCCATGATCCGCGCCCAGTTGATCGAGTTGACCGCAACCAGGCGGGTGCCCTTGAGGAACGACTGGTCGGCGAAGCTGGCCTTGACCATTTCCTGGCAGTCGTCGAAGTTGCCTTCGATGGCGATGTTGTGGATGTTGTCGCCGAAGATGGTGGTCATCTGCCGGCGCTGCACTTCCGACACGCGCTGGTGCGGGTGCAGGATGAAGATGTCGACGTTGTCGCAACGGCGGCAACCTTCGATGGCGGCGGAACCGGTGTCACCGCTGGTGGCGCCAATGATCACCACGCGCTCGTTGCGCTTGGCCAGCACGTGGTCCAGCAGGCGGCCGAGCAGTTGCAGGGCGAAGTCCTTGAACGCCAGGGTCGGGCCGTGGAACAGCTCCAGCACCCACTCGTTGCTGTTCAGCTGACGCAGCGGGGCAACCGCGGCGTGGGCGAACTCGCCGTAGGTTTCTTCGAGGATCTTCTTGAAGTCGGCGTCGGCGATGCTGCCTTCGACGAACGGGCGCATCACCCGGAAGGCAAGTTCGTGGTACGGCAGGCCGGCCCACGAGGCGATTTCTTCCTGGGTGAAGCGTGGCAGGTTTTCCGGGACGTACAGGCCGCCGTCGCTGGCCAGGCCAGCCAGCAGGACGTCTTCGAAATTGAGGGCCGGAGCCTGGCCGCGGGTACTGATATAGCGCATGGGTGCAAACCTTCGATGCTGGGGCCGGGGCCGCACTGGCGGCCCGCCGGCACTATTGTTAGTTGAGCTGCTCGACGCGAATGCGCACGACCTTGCCGACCACGTCCTGCAGGGCTTCCAGGGCGACGATGGCGTCGTTGATACGCTGCTCGACCACGCGATGGGTCAGCAGGATCATCGGCACCAGGCCGTCCTGTTCCTCGGCTTCCTTCTGCATGATCGACTCGATGTTGATGCCACGCTCCGAGAGGATGCTGGCCACCTGGGCCAGTACGCCCGGGTGATCCTTGGCCTGGATGCGCAGGTAGTAGGCGCTTTCACAGGCCTCGATCGGCAGGATCGGGTGGGCCGACAGCGAATCCGGCTGGAAGGCCAGGTGCGGCACGCGGTTTTCCGGGTCGGAGGTCATGGCACGGACCACATCGACCAGATCGCCGACCACCGACGAAGCGGTAGGCTCCATGCCGGCACCGGCACCGTAGTACAGGGTGGAACCGGCGGCGTCGCCATTGACCATGACGGCGTTCATCACACCGTTGACGTTGGCGATCAGGCGGTCGGCCGGGATCAGCGTCGGGTGTACGCGCAGCTCGATACCTTCGGCAGTGCGGCGAGCCACACCCAGGTGCTTGATGCGGTAGCCCAGGGCCTCGGCATAATTCACGTCAGCAGTGGTCAGCTGGGTGATGCCTTCGGTGTAGGCCTTGTCGAATTGCAGCGGGATGCCGAAAGCGATCGAAGCCAGGATGGTCAGCTTGTGCGCGGCATCGATGCCTTCAACGTCGAAAGTCGGGTCCGCTTCGGCGTAACCCAGCGCCTGGGCTTCGGCCAGCACGTCCGGGAAGGCGCGGCCCTTCTCACGCATTTCGGTGAGGATGAAGTTGCCGGTGCCGTTGATGATGCCGGCCAGCCAGTTAATGTGGTTGGCCGACAGGCCTTCGCGGATGGCCTTGATCACCGGGATGCCACCGGCCACGGCCGCTTCGAAGGCGACGATCACGCCCTTCTCGCGGGCCTTGGCGAAGATTTCGTTGCCGTGCACGGCAATCAGCGCCTTGTTGGCGGTGACCACGTGCTTGCCGTTTTCGATGGCCTTGAGCACCAGTTCGCGGGCCACGGTGTAGCCACCGATCAGCTCGATGACAATGTCGATCTCCGGGTTGCTCGCAACTTCGAACACATCAGCGGTAATGGGGGTACCGGTAATCTGGCAGTTCGGGTTCTGCGAGCGCATGGCAATCTGTGCCACTTCAATACCGCGCCCGGCACGGCGGGCGATCTCCTCGGCGTTGCGCTGAAGTACATTGAAGGTTCCGCCACCGACGGTCCCCAACCCACAGATGCCTACTTTGACCGGTTTCACTGTGAACTCCCCATTGAACGGCCGACACCTATGCCGACCGTGAAACATGCCGTCACCCCATGACGACGGCGTACTGAATTGGATTACTTGGCCAGCGCCAGCTTGGCGACCTGCGGTGCCGGCTGGTAGCCCGGAATGACCTGGCCGCTTTCAAGGACGATCGCCGGCGTGCCGTTGACGCCGATCGACTGGCCCAGCTGGAACTGCTTGCTGACCGGGTTGGCGCACTTGGCGGCCTTGATTTCCTCACCCTCGACCATCTTGTCCATCGCCGCACGGCGGTCGCTGGAACACCAGACGGCCTGCAACTGCTGGTCACCCGGCGAACCGAGACCCTGACGCGGGAAGGCGACATAGCGCACTTCGATACCGCGGCGGTTGAGCTCGGGCACCTCGGCGTGCAGCTTGTGGCAGTACGGGCAGGTGGTGTCGGTGAATACCGTGATGTGCGACTTGGTCTCGCCCTTGGCAGGATAAACCACCATCTCGGCGGCTGGAATGCCGTTGATGAGCTTGGCAATGCCCAGGCGCTCGGTCTTCTCGGTGAGGTTGACCGGCTTGCCGTCCTGGATCTGGAACAGGTAGCCCTGCATCACGAACTGGCCGTCGCCGCTGGCATACAGCACGCGGCCGCCCTGCAGCTTGACTTCATACAGGCCACTGACCGGGCTGCTGGCCACGCTTTCGACGGGCACTTCCAGCTCGAGGTTCTGCAACGACTTACGGATGGCCTGCTCGGCAGTGGCATTGCTGTCGGTTGCCGCAGCAACGGCAAAGGTACTGGCCAGCGCCAACGCGGCGGCGGCGAAAAACTGGGTCACGCGCATGGGAACTCCTGAAGGCGGACAGGGGCCGGAGGACGCCACCTGCGGAAAATACGCGGTGACCGTGCGGCCCTTGGTGCAAACCGCCCAAGCCTACCACATCACACCGCCGGTGAAGGGCCTTGCAAGGACCGGTCGGCGGAACATGAAAAACATTCATCCACGCGGGTGGTGCTGGGCGTGCAATTGCTGCAGGCGGGCCTTGGCGACATGGGTATAGATCTGCGTGGTCGACAGATCACTGTGGCCCAGCAGCATCTGCACCACGCGCAGGTCGGCGCCATGGTTGAGCAGATGAGTAGCGAAGGCATGACGCAGGGTGTGCGGCGACAGCGGTTTGTCGATGCCGGCGACCCGGGCATGGTGCTTGATGCGATGCCAGAAGGTCTGGCGGGTCATCTGCTCGCCACGCTGGCTGGGGAACAAGACATCGCTGGGGCGGCCATTGAGCAGTTCGGCGCGGCCATCGCGCAGGTAGCGTTGCAGCCACACCACCGCCTCTTCGCCCATGGGCACCAGGCGCTCCTTGCTGCCCTTGCCCATCACCCGCAGCACGCCCTGGCGCAGGTTGACCTGGTCGAGGGCCAGGCTGACCAGTTCGGTGACCCGCAGGCCGCAGGCGTAAAGCACTTCGAGCATGGCGCGGTCACGCTGGCCGATGGCTTCGCCCAGGTCCGGGGCCTGCAGCAAGGCTTCGACGTCGGCTTCAGACAACGACTTGGGCAGCGGCTTGCCCAGTTGCGGCATGTCCACTTGCAGGGTCGGGTCGATGGCCACCAGCTTTTCCCGCAGCAGGTAGCGGAAGAAGCCGCGCAGGCCGGACAGGAAGCGTGCGGTGGAGCGTGGCTTGTAGCCCTGGTCGAGGCGCCAGGCCAGGTGGTCGAGAATCAGGTCGCGGCCGGCGTCGGGCAAGCTGACGCCGTGTTCCTGCAGCCAGCCGTTGAACAGAGCCAGGTCGCTGCGGTAGGACATGCGGGTGTTGTCGGACAGGCCCTTTTCAAGCCACAGGGCGTCGAGGAACTGGTCGATCAGGGGGTGGTCTAGGGCGGGCATTCGGGGCTGCTGGGTGTTGGAGGTGCGGCTAGTGTTTCACAGCAGCTTGGGGGTTGTCTGTACCGGCCTCTTCGCGGGCACGCCCGCTCCCACAGGACCTTCACAGTGCAGTACCTGTAGGAGCGGGCGCGCCCGCGAAAAGGCCGGTACAGGAGAACTCAGGCCTGGGGCAAGACTGGCACCGGCCGCTTGTCCTCGTCGATGGCGACGAAGCTGAACACCCCATGAATCGCTCGCTCGCGCCCGTCCAGGTACATGTTCTCGACGAACACATCCACCTGCACCTGCAAGCTGGTATTACCCACCTTGATGACCGACCCCACCAACTCGACGATCGAGCCCGCCGGGATCGGGTGCTTGAAGTCGATGCGGTCAGTGGACACAGTCACCAGCGGCAGGCGGCAGAAGCGCGTGGCGGCGATGAACGACACTTCGTCCATCCAGGCCAGGGCGGTTCCGCCGAACAGGGTGTTGTGGTGGTTGGTGGTATTGGGGAACACCGCCTTGGTCACGCGGGTCACCGACAGCTCGGTGCGGCGCAGGATTTCCTGGTCTCGGGTAGTCATGGCAATCACATCTTCGGGGGGTCAAAACGCAAAAAAGCAGCCCGAAGGCTGCTTTTTTCTCGCTAGGCGGCCTTGGCCACCGGGCAAACTGCACTCAGGACAGTTTTTCCTTGATGCGAGCGGCTTTGCCGGACAGGTCGCGCAGGTAGTACAGCTTGGCTTTACGCACGTCACCACGACGTTTCACGGCCAGGCTGTCGATTTGCGGGCTGTAGGTCTGGAAGGTACGCTCTACACCAACGCCGCTGGAGATCTTGCGCACGGTGAAGGCGCTGTTCAGACCGCGGTTACGCTTGGCGATAACGACGCCTTCGAACGCCTGCAGACGGGAACGCTCACCTTCCTTCACTTTAACCTGAACGACAACGGTGTCGCCTGGTGCGAAGGTCGGGATTTCCTTGCTCATCTGCTCGGCTTCGAGCTGCTGGATGATCTTGTTGGTCATGCTGTGCTCCTAAGATGGATACGTGATCCACCATCGATACGTTTAACTATCGTCCCGCTCGCGGAGATATTCCTCGAGCAGCTTCTTCTCTTCTCCAGAAAGCGAGCGACTTTCCAGAAGATCGGCGCGTCGTTCGAAGGTCCTACCAAGGGACTGCTTCATTCTCCAACGCCGGATGTGTGCATGGTTGCCACTTAGCAACACGTCGGGAACACGCTGATCCGCATACACCTCAGGCCGGGTGTAGTGCGGGCAATCGAGCAGACCGTCGGTGAAGGAATCTTCTTCCGCCGAGTCCACATGCCCTAAAGCTCCGGGCAGCAGCCGTGTAACCGCATCGATCAGTACCATGGCCGGCAGCTCGCCACCGGAAAGCACATAGTCGCCAATCGACCACTCCTCATCGACATGAGCCTCGATAAAGCGCTCGTCGATGCCTTCATAACGACCGGCGATCAGGATCAACGATTCCTGTTCGGCCAGGCCTTTGACCGCCTGCTGAGTCAGCTTGCGGCCTTGTGGCGAAAGGTAGATCACCTTCGCCGCTGCTCCGGTCGCTTGCCTGGCACTAACCAGGGCGTCTTCCAGAGGCTTGATTTTCATCACCATGCCCGGACCACCGCCAAACGGCCGATCATCCACCGTGTGGTGACGATCTGTGGTGTAGTCCCGCGGGTTCCAGCAAGTCACCTGAAGCAACCCCTGTTTCACCGCGCGGCTGGTAATGCCGTACTCCGTGATGGCCGAGAACATCTCGGGGAACAACGTGATGACGTCTACGCGAAGGTTACCCATCGTTTAGAAGTCCGCGTCCCATTCAACCCGCATCACGCCTGCTTCCAGGTCGATGTCGAGCACGCATTGCGCCGTATAGGGCAACAGACGCTCGCGATCATCCAGGCTGCCTGCGCAGGGCTTGACCACCATTACATCGTTCGCACCGGTCTCCAACAGGTGATCGACCTTGCCGAACAGTTGTTCGTCCTGGTTGATGACCTTCAGGCCCACCAACTGGTACCAGTAGTACTCGTCAGCAGCCAGGTTGGGCAAAAGGCTCCGCGGAATGCAGATTTCGTAACCGCTCAGAAGACGGGCTTCATCACGATCATCGAGGCCTTTCAGTTTCACGACCAGGCCCTTCTGGGAGCCACGACCGTTGACCAGCTCGACCTGCTTTACCTTGCCTTCGTGCCGAAGCGTCCAGCGCGGATAATCCAACAGGTTTTCAATCGGATCGGTAAAGGAATACACCTTCACCTCGCCGCGAACGCCGTGAACCGAAAAAATCTTGCCAACGACGATGAGGTCGTCAGCCTTTTCTGGCGTCGCGTTCATACTACTCAGGCAGCAGCCTTGGCAGCGTCCTTCAGCAGCTGAGCAACGCGCTCAGACGGCTGTGCACCCTGGCTCAGCCAGTAGTTGACGCGCTCTTGGTTGACCGACAGCTTGACTTCGGCGCCAGCAGCGATCGGGTTGAAGAAACCTACGCGCTCAACGAAACGGCCGTCACGGGCGTTACGCGAGTTGGTCACGGTCAGGTGGTAGAATGGGCGCTTTTTCGAGCCGCCACGGGCCAGACGAATGGTTACCATGTGAACATCGTTCCTATAGTCGGTGCTGCAGTTGATACAGCAGCTGGTACTGCAAATCTGAATGCCAAATAGGCACACGGGTGCCCAAAAGGCCGCATATTCTCGGGGAATACACGGACATTTGCAAATGACTTTTTCGGCAAGGCCCTGCCCTGCCGTCCAGATCTGCCGGTTGAGCCGCGAAATCCGCGGCCATTGCCCCGCCACGGCGGGGGTTCTGGGCGCCTGCCGGACAAACGGCAGGCCCCCGGAATAGGGTTTACAGCTTCGGCATGCCGCCGCCTGGCAGCATCCCGCCAAGGCCGCGCATCATCTTGGCCATGCCGCCCTTGGCGGAGAATTTCTTCATCATCTTCTGCATTTGCTTGTGCTGCTTGATCAGGCGGCCGACGTCCTGCACCTGGGTGCCGGAGCCGATGGCGATACGGCGCTTGCGCGAGCCGCTGATCAGCTCCGGATCACGGCGCTCGGCCGGGGTCATGGAGTTGATGATCGCTTCCATCTGCTTGAACTGCTTCTCGGCGGCGCCCTGGGCGTTGCCCATCTGCGACAGGTTGACCCCGCCGATGCTCGGCAGCTTGTCCATCAGGCCACCGAGGCCGCCCATGTTCTTCATCTGCTGCAGCTGGTCGCGGAAGTCTTCGAGGTCGAAGCCCTTGCCCTTCTTCAGCTTCTTGGCCAGCTTGTCTGCCTTGGCCTTGTCGATGTTCTGCTCGGCCTGCTCGATCAGGCTGAGCACGTCACCCATGCCGAGGATGCGCGAGGCGACGCGGTCGGGGTGGAACGGTTCGAGGGCTTCGGTCTTCTCGCCCATACCGATGAACTTGATCGGCTTGCCGGTGATGGCACGCACCGACAGCGCGGCACCGCCACGGGCATCACCGTCGACCTTGGTCAGCACCACGCCGGTCAGCGGCAGCGCCTCGCCAAAGGCCTTGGCGGTGTTGGCGGCGTCCTGGCCGGTCATGGCGTCGACCACGAACAGGGTCTCGATCGGCTTGACCGCGGCATGCAGCGCCTTGATCTCGTCCATCATGTCGGCGTCGATGTGCAGACGGCCGGCGGTGTCGACGATGACCACGTCGATGAACTTCAGCTTGGCTTCGCGGATGGCCGCTTCGGCGATGGCCACCGGCTTCTGGCTGATGTCGGACGGGAAGAAGGTGACGCCGATGTCGTTGGCCAGGGTTTCCAGCTGCTTGATTGCTGCCGGGCGGTAGACGTCGGCGGACACCACCATCACGCTCTTTTTCTTGCGCTCCTTGAGGAAGCGCGCCAGCTTGCCGGCGGTGGTGGTCTTACCGGCGCCCTGCAGGCCGGCCATCAGCACCACGGCAGGCGGGGCGGCGTTCAGCGCGAGGTCTTCATTGGCCGCGCCCATCAGGCTTTCCAGCTCGGCCTGGACGATCTTCACGAACGCCTGGCCCGGGGTCAGGCTGCGCGACACTTCGGTGCCGACTGCACGGTCCTTGACGCTGTTGACGAAATCCTTGACCACCGGCAGGGCAACGTCGGCCTCGAGCAGGGCCATGCGCACTTCGCGCAGCGTGTCCTTGATGTTGTCTTCGGTCAGCTTGGCCTTGCCGGTGACATGGCGCAGCGTCTGTGACAGGCGGTCGGTCAGGTTTTCGAACATGGTGATCCTTTCAGGCCCAGTAAAAGCCGAGGTTTGTCAGGCGCCCAGGGGGGAATGCATACCCGCCGGGCACAGCAAGGCGGCGATTATAGCGAAGTGCGGCGGCGGCGCACACCTTGCTGGCGGCCTGGTAGATATTCGGTGGCTGTGCCGGCCTCTTCGCGGGCAAGCCCGCTCCCACAGGTACACCACCACCCTGAAGAGCGGCGCGATCCCTGTGGGAGCGGGCGTGCCCGCGAATGCCCCGACACAAGCGTGCAGTCTTCCTAGAGCGGCGCGATCTATGCCAAACTCCGTCTCTTTAAGGCTCGCCAACCAGGACTTATGTTCTCCTCACCCAGCCTCATCCCTAACCTGATCGCCGCCGGCCTATATATAGCTGCGGCAATCTACCAGGGCTCTTACCTTGCCCAGAACCGCAAGGCCGACAAGCGCCTGCTTGCCCTGCTGGGTGCCTTCGCGGTACTCGCCCAGGCCGGTGCGCTGTTCTTCCAGCTGATCACCCCGCTGGGCCTGAGCCTGGACTTCTTCAGTGCCGCCAGCCTGATCGCCGTGGCGGTCATCGCCCTGACTCTGCTGGCCTGCTTGCGCATACCCGTGGAAAACCTGCTGGTGCTGCTGTTCCCGCTGGGCGCAGTGACCGCGCTGCTGGCCCAGTTCGCGCCCCCCGGCACGGTGCCGCTGGTCAACGAAGAGCCGGGCATCCTCGCGCATATCCTGCTGTCGATCCTGGCCTACGGGCTGTTCACCATCGCGGTGTTCCAGGCACTGCTGTTGCTGCTGCAGGACCGCCAGCTGAAGAACAAGCACCCGTCCGGGCTGATCCGCAACTTCCCGCCGCTGCAAACCATGGAAAGCCTGCTGTTCGGCTTCCTCTGGGCCGGCTGGTGCCTGCTGTCGCTGTCGCTGATCTCCGGCTGGCTGTTCCTCGACAACCTGTTCGCCCAGCACCTGGCACACAAGACCCTGCTGGCCTGTGTCGCCTGGGTGGTGTTCAGCGTGCTGCTGTGGGGCCGCACCCGCCTGGGCTGGCGTGGCCACAAGGCCATCCGCTGGACGCTGGCCGGTTTCTGCCTGCTGATGCTGGCCTATTTCGGCAGCAAGCTGGTTCGCGAATTCATCCTGCATATCTGACGGCCGCCCATGGATACCCTGCCGTACGCACCGCTATTCGGCACCCTGGCACTGGCGCTGTTGTGGTCGGCGCTGTTCACCGCGGTGGATGCCGCCCGCCTGCAACTCAATGGCGCGCTGCGCACCGGCGAGGATGGCCAGCCCGTGCTGCCGGCCCAGGCCCTGGTGCTGTGCGCCAGCCTGGGCAAGCTGCTGGTGCTGGGCCTGGCCTGCCTGGTTGGCCAGCGCCATAGCGGCGAGCACGGCTTCTGGCTGGCCGGGTTGGCCGCCACCCTCGTCCTGCTGGTGTTTGCCGATTACCTGCCGCGGCGCCTGGCCCGGCGCAACCCGCAGGCGTTCGTCAGCCTCGGCACCAGCCTGCTGAAAGTCCCCCTAGCCCTGTTGCAACCGCTGGCCTACCTGCTGGATGGCATTGCCAAGCTGATCCTGCGTCCGTTCCGTGTACAACCCACGGCCGTTGCCCTGCACCCGCAGGAAGCCGACGAGTTCGACGAGGATGAGGAACACGAAGCACCGCGCCACGGCCTGCTCGACGGCCTGCAGTCACTGGACAAGATGACCGTCAACGACATCCTGGTACCGCGCAACGAAGTGGACGGCATCAGCCTCGACGAGCCGATCGAGCGCATCATCGAGCAACTGATCGTCAGCCGCCACACCCGCCTGCCGGTGTACCACAGCGACATCAACCAGGTTGAAGCAATCCTCAATACCAAGCTGATCAGCCACCTGCTGCCCAAGGCCGAGCTGACCTTGGAGATGCTGCTCGGCGCCTGCTACGAGCCCTATTTCGTGCCCGAGAGCACGCCCCTGCAAATGCAGCTGCTGAACTTCCACAAACAGCAGCGCCGCATGGGCGTGGTGGTGGACGAGTACGGCGAAGTGCTGGGCATCGTCACCCTGGAAGACATCCTCGAAGAAATCGTTGGCGAGTTCGAGGATGAACACAGCCTGGACAACCCTCACGTGCACCCGCAGCCCGATGGCACCTTCGTCATCGACGGCACCGCTTCGCTGCGCGAGATCAACCGCAGCCTGGGCTGGCACCTGCCCTGCGACGGCGGGCCGAAGACCCTCAACGGGCTGGTCACCGAAGCGCTGGAAAGCATCCCGGAAAGCGCCGTTTGCCTGAAGATCGGCCGCTATCGCCTGGAAATCCTCGAAACAGAGGACAATTGTGCCAGCAAGGTACTGGTGTGGACCGTGACCCGATAGCTATACTCGGGTCACGCTTACCCAGCCCCGCCGTCCCGCCTGCTACCCGCACCCGGCGCTCCACGGCCAGTCCGCTCCACTGACACGCCCTGCGGTCCTGCTTCAACACCCCGAACAGTGCCCGCCCCCGCCCCTATCCCCCTTGGGCTATCGTCAGTCGGGCGCACACAACAACAAAACGCTCCGGCGCCCGCGCCACCGTGCCTGCCCTTTTGCATTGCACGCCGCGGGGCTTATCCCAATGGAGCCGGACCAGACTGTCAGGGACCTATTCAATGACAACCAGCAGCACCTATGCCGAAGCGCCTGCCGCACCGGTCAACTCGCCCGCGCGGGTAGCCACCGCCAGCTTCATCGGCACCGCCATCGAGTTCTACGATTTCTACGTCTACGCCACTGCCGCCGCCCTGGTGATCGGCCCGGTGTTCTTCCCGTCCGGGTCAGGCACCGCGCAGATGCTGGCGGCCTTCCTCACCTTCGGTATCGCCTTCCTGGCGCGCCCGCTGGGCTCGGCACTGTTCGGCCACTTTGGCGACCGTATCGGCCGCAAGTCGACCCTGGTCGCCTCGCTGCTGCTGATGGGCGTGTCCACCACGGCCATCGGCGTGCTGCCGGGCTACGACAGCATTGGTGTATGGGCGCCGATCATTCTCTGCCTGCTGCGCTTTGGCCAAGGCCTGGGCCTGGGTGGCGAATGGGGTGGCGCGGCCTTGCTGGCCACCGAGAACGCGCCGGAAGGCAAGCGCGCCTGGTTCGGCATGTTCCCGCAGCTGGGCCCGTCGATCGGCTTTTTGGCTGCCAACGGCCTGTTCCTGACCCTGGCCCTGGTGCTCAGCGACGAGCAGTTCCGCGATTGGGGCTGGCGCATTCCGTTCCTGCTCAGCGCCGCGCTGGTACTGGTGGGCCTGTATGTGCGCCTGAAGCTTGAAGAAAGCCCGGTGTTCGCCAAGGCCGTCGCCCGCCACGAGCGAGTGAAAATGCCGGTGGTCGACCTGTTTTCCAAATACTGGCTGCCGACCCTGCTGGGCGCAGCGGCGATGGTGGTGTGCTACGCGCTGTTCTACATCTCCACGGTATTCTCGTTGAGCTATGGCGTGACCACGCTGGGCTACAGCCGCGAGACGTTCCTTGGCCTGCTGTGCTTCGCGGTAGTGTTCATGGCCCTGGCCACACCACTGTCGGCCTGGCTCAGCGACCGCTACGGGCGCAAACCGGTGCTGATCGTCGGCGGCCTGCTGGCAGTGGCCTCGGGCTTTACCATGGAGCCGCTGCTGACTTCGGGGTCGACCGCAGGCGTGGCGCTGTTCCTGGCCATCGAACTGTTCCTGATGGGCGTGACCTTTGCGCCGATGGGGGCACTGCTGCCTGAACTGTTCCCGACCCACGTGCGTTATACCGGCGCTTCGGCGGCGTATAACCTGGGCGGCATCGTCGGCGCATCGGCGGCACCGTTCTTTGCCCAGAAGCTGGTGAGCATGGGTGGGTTGAGCTGGGTGGGGGGTTATGTGTCGGTGGCGGCGGTGATCAGCTTGATTGCCGTGCTGTGCCTGAAAGAGACCCGCAATACGCAGCTGTAAGTAATTGGGGCCGCGTTGCGGCCCTTCGCGGGCACGCCCGCTCCCACAGGGGTAGCGCCGAAACCTGTGGGAGCGGGCGTGCCCGCGAAGGGCTGCAACGCAGCCCCAATCGGATCAGAACTCGACCTTGACCGCCTGCGAAGCACGGGTCGCCTTGGCACGCGCCGCTTCGACCGACTCGTCACGCGCCAGGCACACGCCCATGCGGCGGGTACCGTTGATTTCCGGCTTGCCGAACAGGCGAATGGCGGTATCCGGCTCGCTCAGCGCCGCGCCCAGGTTGGCAAAGCTGGTCTGCTGCGACTGCCCCTCGGGCAAGATCACCGCCGAAGCCGAAGGGCCGAACTGGCGCACTACCGGAATCGGCAGGCCAAGAATGGCCCGGGCATGCAGGGCAAACTGCGACAGGTCCTGGGAAATCAGGGTCACCAGGCCGGTGTCATGCGGGCGTGGCGAGACTTCGCTGAACCACACCTGGTCGCCCTTCACGAACAGTTCCACGCCAAACAGGCCACGACCGCCCAGGGCATCGGTGACTGCCTTGGCCACCCGCTGCGACTCGGCCAGCGCCTTCGGGCTCATGGCCTGCGGCTGCCACGATTCCTGGTAGTCGCCCTTCTCCTGGCGGTGGCCGACTGGCTCGAGGAAGGTGGTGCCGCCAACGTGGCGCACGGTCAGCAGGGTGATTTCGTATTCGAAGTCGATGAAGCCCTCGACGATGACCCGGCCTTTGCCGGCGCGGCCGCCTTCCTGGGCGTAGTCCCACGACTTCTGCAGGTCGGCATCGCTGCGCAGCAGGCTCTGGCCCTTGCCCGACGAGCTCATCACCGGTTTGACCACGCATGGGTAGCCAACATCGGCCACGGCCTTGGCGTAGTCTTCGTAGGTGTCGGCGAAATGGTACGGCGAGGTTGGCAGGTCCAGTTCTTCGGCGGCCAGGCGGCGGATGCCTTCACGGTTCATGGTGAGCTGGGTGGCGCGGGCGGTCGGCACCACGTTGAAGCCTTCGTTTTCCAGCTCGACCAAGGTGGCGGTGGCGATGGCTTCGATTTCAGGGACGATGTAGTGCGGCTTCTCGGCCTCGATCACCGCGCGCAGGGCCACGCCATCGAGCATGTTGACCACGTGGCTGCGGTGCGCCACCTGCATTGCCGGGGCATTGGCGTAGCGATCGACGGCGATCACTTCGACGCCCAGGCGCTGCAGCTCGATCACCACTTCCTTGCCCAGCTCGCCACAGCCGCAGAGCAGTACACGGGTCGCGGTGGGCGACAAGGGGGTTCCGATACGGGTCATTTCAGGTCCTCGAAGGCGTCCGGGGCCGCACCAGGCTTGGCGCCGCCCGCTGAAAAAGGACCGCTATTCTACACCATCAACCCGCCACGGCGGCCCGCCGGGCGCGAAATGCCATGGCCAGCCACACGGCGGTGACACCGGCGAATTTCGAGGCCATGGCGGTGCCAATCACGGCTGGGGTCAGGGCGCCGATCATGCCGAAGAAGATGAAGGTGTCCACCGGGATGCTCAGCGCCGAACTCAGCCACAAGCGGTCGCGCAGCGGCCGGCGGGTGATGCTGAACACCAGCCAGTCGATCAGTTCGGAAATGAAGAACGCGGTGGCGCTGGCCAGGGCGATGGCCGGCTCCGAAGTGACATAGGACAGCACCAGTGCTGCCAGCATGGCGACCAGGGCGCCATGGCCGAAGCGGGTCTGCACCATGTCGCGCAGGATGAACACCAGGCCGCCCCACGCGGACCAGATGATGTCCAGGTGTGGCGCGCTGGAGAAGGCGTAGTTGATCAGCACTACGCTGCTGATGTAGGCAATCAGATAGAACATGGCGGGTAGTCTGTGGGCAAGCCGCACAGATTACCGCTGGCTGGTTCGCGGGTAAACCCGCTCTCAAAGGTACAGCATCAGGTTCGAGGGCTGCGCAGTCCCTGTGGGAGCGGGCATGCCCGCGAACACCGGCAAAGCCGGTGCCATGCACCGCGGTGTCTGTTTCGCGGGCACGCCCGCTCCCACAGGGTTCGTGTCGGTCCTAAAGAATGAGCCCCGCAGCCACTGCCCTTTCATGGCAACGCTTGAGCACCGCCCGGCGCTCGTCGTTGTCCATCCGCCCCCAGCGGCCGATCTCGGCCACGGTTCGCTGGCAACCTGTGCAGATATCCTGCTCGTCCAGCGCACAGATACTCACGCACGGCGAGGCCACCGGCCGCTCCACCACATCACTCATCGTCAACCACCAACTCCCGTGCATAACGCTGGGCATTGTGCACGTAATGCGCGGCACTGGCTTCGAGCATGCGCTTCTGCTGTTCGGTCAGCTCGCGCACCACCTTGCCCGGCGAGCCCATCACCAGCGAACCGTCAGGGATCTCCTTGCCCTCTGCAATCAGCGCATTGGCGCCGATGATGCAATGCTTGCCGATGCGCGCTCCATTGAGGATCACTGCATTGATACCTACCAGGCTGTAGTCGCCCACCGTGCAACCATGCAGCATGGCGTTGTGGCCAACGGTCACGCCCTTGCCCAAGGTCAGCGGCGAGCCCATGTCGGTGTGCATCACCGTGCCATCCTGCACATTGCTGCCCTCGCCAATGTCGATCAGCTCGTTGTCCCCGCGCAGCACCGCGCCAAACCACACGCTGGCATCGGCCTGCAGGCGCACCTTGCCGATCAGCGTGGCGTTGGGTGCGGCCCAACTGGTGGGGTGGCTCTCGACCCGCAGGTCGCCCAGGCGGTATTTCATGCTTGCTCCTCAGGCTGCAACGCAGACGACGGGGTTGGCCCCGCTCAGTTTTCGATGTAACGCTCAGGGGGCTGGTGCAGGCTGATGCCGGCATCGAACAGCAGGTTGACCAGTTCGACGATCATGATCGCCGACAACCCCCAGATCTTGTATTCGCCATAGCGATAGCTGGGCACATACCAGCTGCGCCCCTGGTAATCGATACGGTGGGTATGGTCGCGCGGGTCCTGGCGGAAAAATTCCAGCGGCACGGTGAATACTGCCGCGATCTCGGCATCATTGGCACGGTATTCGACAAAATCGGGGATGAGCCCGACGAATGGCGTCACTTTCAGGCCGTGCAGCGAAATCAGCGGGCTGAGCGGGCCGATCACTTCCACAAGGCCTGGTGGCAGGCCGATTTCTTCTTCCGCTTCACGCAGCGCGGTGAACACCAGGTCCGGGTCTTCCGGGTCGCGGCGGCCACCGGGAAAGGCCACTTCGCCGCCGTGGGTAGACAGGCCCTTGGCGCGCAGGGTCAGGACCAGTTCGGGCGCTTCGCTGCGGGTAATGGGCAAGAGGACCGCCGCTTCGGGGAACCGCCGGTCGGTTTCCAGTGATGCGGGTTGGTGGTTGCTCATTCGGCGAAGTAGCTCGTCCAGCATTGCGCACGCTCGTATCCAAGGCCTGCCTTGCATGATGCACCAAAGGCGCGAAGCACCCAAGCCCCGTGCGCTTGCGGCAGCACGGCCGGCGCGCCAAGATAGCCCAGAGCAAAAGGAACGACACATGAAATTCTGCAGCGCGTGCGGCCAACCGGTCACTCAGCGGATCCCCGAGGGCGACAGCCGCCTGCGGTATGTCTGCGAGTCTTGCCAGACCATCCACTACCAGAACCCCAACATCGTAGCCGGCGTGTTACCGACCTGGGGCAGCCAGGTGCTGCTGTGCCGGCGCGCCATCGAGCCACGCCGCGGTTTCTGGACCTTGCCTGCCGGTTTCATGGAAAACGGCGAAACCCTGGACCAGGCCGCCCGTCGCGAAACCGTCGAGGAGGCCTGCGCCCGGGTCGGCAGCATGAACCTGTACCAGCTGTTCGACTTGCCACACATCAACCAGGTGCACGTGTTCTTCCGCGCCGAACTGGCGGACCTTGATTTCGCGGTCGGTGTCGAAAGCCTGGAGGTGCGGCTGTTCGAGGAACATGAGATACCGTGGGGCGAGCTGGCTTTCCGCACCGTCACTCGCACACTAGAATGCTACTATCGCGATCGCATCGGGCAGCACTACCCCATAGGCCATGAATACCTGCCGCCGATGAACGTCTCGCCCATTACCTAGAAGCCTTCAGGGATACCGTTACATGCGCTGGTTGCTTGCCCTTTTCTGCCTTTGCGTTACCTCGGTGTCCCAGGCGGCCTTCACCGAGACCATCATCCGCAAGCCCCAGCCGGCAGCGCAAACCCCATCGCCTTCGCAGCAGGCCATGCAACCGCTGATCGACAAGGTACTGGTGATCAAGTCCGAGCGCCGCCTGCAGCTGATCAGCCGTGGCGAACCGCTGAAAACCTACCGTATCTCGCTGGGCAAGCAGCCAAAAGGCGCCAAGGAGCGCGAAGGCGACAAGAAAACCCCCGAGGGCCTGTACTGGCTGGACTGGCGCAAGCAGAGCGACCGCTTCAACCTGGCCATGCACATCAATTACCCGAACATCACCGATGCCGCCCGTGCCACCCGCGAAGGGGTGAGCGCCGGCAGCATGATCATGATCCATGGCACGCCGATCAACGACGAGTATCCGGAGTGGTACTTCCACACCCTGGACTGGACGGACGGCTGTATTGCCATGCGTAACCGCGACATGCAGGAAGTGTGGGACCTGGTGCGGGATGGCACGTTGATCGAAATTCGGCCCTGATAGCGGGCCTTTCAACTGATGCTGTAGGAAGCTTCCCACCTCCAGGCAAGAACGCGCCTTACAAGCGCTTAGGCCGGGTACTGCATCCAGGCGAACCCCTTAGTTTTTAGCATCCACGCAGACGAGTACGAAATCCGTACATCATTTGCGGGGTGCTTCAATGCCGTTCCACATTCACCGCGCCACCTGCTGGGCGCTCACCTGCTGCCTGTCCGGTTTGCTGGCCGCGCCCCAGGCGCTGGCCGACGACCCCGCCAGCCAGCAACTGCGCGATCAGCAGCGCGGGCTGCAACAGCTGGAACAGCAACAGCGGCTGGAACGCTGGCAGCGCCAGCCCGCCCCGGCTGAAAGCCACGACACCACCGCCCCCCTCCCGCACGACCAGCGCTGCTGGGCCATCACCGGCGTACGCGTGGCCGGCAACCGCAAGCTTTCCGACTCGGCGCTAACGCCAACCCTTCGCAGGTTCATTACCCCGTGCATGGGCATTGCGGAAATCAACGGGCTGCTGAAAGCCATCACCCAGCGCTATGTACAAGCCGGATACCCCACCAGCCGGCCTTACCTGCAGCAACCGCCACAAGACGGCGCACCGCTGAACCTGGTCATCGTCGAGGGGTTCGTCGAGTCCATCGAAATGGCCGGCCCCGAATTGCCCCTGTCCCTCCCCGGCGCCTTTCCCGGCCTGCTCGGGCAGCCACTGTACCTGCCAGCCCTGGAGCAAGGCCTCGACCAGCTCAATCGCCTGCGCGCTTATGACCTGTCCGCAGAATTGCTGCCCGGCGAACTGCAGGGCGGCACCCGGGTTGTCGTGCAGCCGCGCAAGGTGGCCTCGCGCGGGCACCTGGACAGCCGCTTCGACAACCGCGGCAGCGACCTGACCGGGCGTCATCGCCTGAACCTCGGCTTCGGCCTGGACAGCCCACTGGGCCTCAATGATGACCTGCGCCTGTCGCTGAACGGCACGGTGCTCGATGCGTCCGGGCAAAGCCAAGGCATCTCGCTGTACTACAGCATCCCCTACGGTGCCTGGACCTTTGCGCTCAGCGCCAGCGAACTGCGTTACGAGGCGCCGCTCCCACACAGCCGCCAGGTAACCGACGGCAGCAGCAGCTACCAGGGCGTGAGCGTCGAGCGGGTACTGTGGCGCAACCAGCAAGGCATGCTCAGCGCCAGCGCCCGGCTGGACCGCAAGCAAATGGTCAACCGCAGCGCTGGCGCGGTGATCGTCCAGCAGAGCCCCACCCTGGTCTCCGTGGAGGCGGGTATCAACCTGCTTTGGCTCCAGGGAGGCCTGTGGAATGGCTACCTCGGTGTCGCCCAGGGTATCGACGCCTTCGGCGCTGACCGCTCACCGCTGGGAGCGGAACGCCTGCGCCCGGATTTTCGCAAGTACCGCTCCAACCTGCTGCATCTGCGCCAGGGCCCGGCCAGCCACCCATGGCGCTGGCAGAGCGAGCTGGCTCTGCAATTCAGCAGTGACCCACTACCCGCCGTCGAGCAGTTGCTGGTCAGCGACGATTCGGCCGTGCGCGGGTTTCGCCTGCGTACCTACTCCGGTGCCAGCAGCGCCGCCTGGCGCAACACCGTCAGTCAGCCGCTGCCGGAGGGCTGGACCGCTCCCCTGCAAGTACGCCCCTACATCGGCCTGGACCTCGGCTGGACCCGCACTGCCGAAGGCAAGCCTTCACAACGCCTTGCCGGGGCCACCGCCGGTGCCGAACTGAGCCTGCCCGGCAGCCTCCTGCGCCTGGGCTACCAACGCGCGCTGTACGCCAGCGACCTGCCCCGTCCGCTGCTGGAACCCGGCTTCTGGGTAGTGGAACTGGCCCTGAACATCTGATTCACCCACAACAAAGAGAACGAGAACATGCAAACACTCTCGCAGTCGTCTTCCCGCCCAGATACCTTGCGCTGGGCCATCTTCCTCGCCCTGCTCGGGCCCGGCGCCGCACTGGCCCAGGGCGGCCTGACAGCAACCAGCGGCCCCGGCGGCACACCGGTCATCAACGACGGCCACGGCGTCCCGGTCATCGATATTGTCGCGCCAAACGGCAAAGGGCTGTCGCACAACCAGTTCCTCGACTACAACGTCGACCGCTCCGGGGTGGTGCTGAACAATGCCACCCAGGCCGGGCAGTCGGAGCTGGCCGGTGCCCTGGCGGCCAACCCGCAATTCCAGGGCCAGGCCGCCTCGACCATCCTCAACGAAGTGGTCAGCCGCAACGCCTCGCTGATCGAAGGGCCGCAGGAAATCTTCGGCCGCCCGGCCGACTACATCCTGGCCAACCCCAACGGCATCACCCTCAACGGCGGCAGTTTCATCAACACCACACGCGCCGGCTTCGTGGTGGGTACTCCTGAGTTCGAAGGCCAGCAACTCAAGTACCTCGACACGCTGAACGCCAGCGGTACCCTGCAAGTGCTTGAGGGCGGCCAGCGCAACCCCAACGGCGCCCTCGATCTGATCGCCCCGCGCGTGGACGGCAAAGGTCTGCTGATGGCGCGCAACTCCATCGATATCACCGTCGGTCGCAACCGCATCGACAGCACCAGCGGCGAAATTGTCGAACACCTGCCCGGCACCCCGTCCAGCATCGATGCCAGCCTGTTCGGCGCCATGCGCGCCGGGCGCATTCGCGTGGTGAGCACCGCAGAAGGTGCCGGTGTGCGTGTGGGGGCATCGCAGCTGCTGGGTATCGACGGGGTCGACATCCAGTCGGCCGGCGCCCTGCAAGTCAGCGGCAAGGCCGACAACCCCGTCGAACTGCACAGCGAACAGGGCGATCTGCGGCTGACTGCTGCCGATGACCTGACACTCGAAACCGTCGATGGGCAAGCTCGACGAATCGAGGCCAAGGCCGGCAAGAAGCTCACGCTGGACGCCACGACCCGCGAGAACATCGAGCGCGACAGCGACAGCTGGAACAAGAAGTTCCTGTTCGTCACCCGCGAAACCTACAACCGCGAAACCACCACCACCCAGCAGCAGCAACAGGGCAGCAGCTTGCAAGGCAAGGACGGCGTGCTGCTGCAATCCGCTGACGACATGCGCCTGGTGGCTGCCAAGGTGGATGCTGGCAATGAGCTGACCCTCGACAGCGGCGCCAACCTGGCCATCGCTGCCGGCATCGACAGCCAGCACACCGAAGAGCAGGTTCGCCACCGCAAGGACTTGTGGCGCGGTGACAGCGATACCGACCAGTACAAGGAAACCGCGCAAGGCAGTGCGCTCCAGGCCCAGCGCATGACGCTGAAGGCCAAGAATACCGTCGATGTGAAGGGCAGCAGCCTGCACAGCCGCGGCGACATGGCGATCGAAGCCAAGGAGGCAACCATCGGTACCACCGCCCTGCAGGAGCGCGGTACCCGGCGCGACTATCGCGGCGACCTGGTATCCGGCACCTTCTTTGGCGACCGCAAGGGTAACGACAGCGAAGGCCAGGCCGTAGCCGGCAGCAGTGTCACGGCGGATGGCAAGCTGGCCGTGGTAGCTGACCAGGTTGCCATCAAGGGCAGTACCGTGCACGGCAAGGAGGACGCGGTGCTCTACAGCACAAAAGGTGCACTGGCCATCGAAGCCGACCATGGCCGCACCACCACCACCGACCGTACCAGCGACAGCAAGCTGTTCGGCCTGATTGGCAGCGACCGCGAGAACACCGAGCGTACGCAACAGGTACTTACCAGCGACGTCAGCTCGGCCACCAATTTGCGCCTGGCCAGCGCCGAGGAAATGCGCATCCAGGGCGCCAAGGTCGCAGCGGGCGGGCACCTGCAGGTAGAGGCCAAGGGCGACCTGCTGATTACCAGCGCGCAAGCGGTTGACGAGCGCGAAACCCGCAACCAGCAACGTGGTTTCACTGCCAGCGCCAAGCAGACCCAGGAGGCCGAGGATGGCAAGCCCGAGTCCCGCCAGTACTCGGCCGGCATTGCCTATGACGTCGCCACCACCAGCAGCAAGCAGCACACCACCAGCCAGGTCGCCAGTGAGCTAGAGGGCGCTTCGGTGAGCCTTGGCAGCGGGGCTCACCTGCAAGTCAACGGTTCCACGGTGAAGGCCGCCGCAGGCGACCTCGATGTGCAGGCCCAAAAGGTGACCCTGGGGGCAACCCGCAACGACCGCGACAAAACCACCAGCACCACCAACAGTGGAGGCGGCCTGACGGTGACCGGCGGCATCGACCGGCTGGGCAGCTTGTTCGAAGGCCATCACAACCGCCAGGTGCAGACCGAACGCGACAGCAAGGTGCAACGCAGCACATTGCAGGCCAGCGGCGACCTGAAGCTGAATGGCGATGAACTGGTCACAGAGGCCGCACGCGTCAAGGCCGGCAACACCCTGCAGGTGACGGCAAAACGCATCGACAACCGCGCGGTGCAGGATACCGAGGAACGTGAACAAAGCCGTGACGACTGGTCGGGCAGCCTCGGCGCCAGTGTCGAGTACCGCGACCTTACCCGCCCCATCGAACGCCTGGTGCTGGGCGAAGAAGCCGCGCGCTTCCAGCAAGCCTCCCCCGAAGACGCCATGGCGCCGCCCAGCGTTGGCGCCGACATGACCGTGGACCACCTCAAGCGCCTGGAAAACCAGCGCCGCGGCTTTGCCCAGGTGAGCGAGTTGGCCGGGGCCAAGGTCGAAGTCAAGGCCGACAACATCACCGACCAAGGCACCGCGTGGCGCGCCAACGCTGGCAAGCTGCAGATCGAGGCCCGACAACACCAGATGCAGGCGGCCGAGAACACCCAGGAAAATACCGTGCAACGCCTGGCCTACGGCGGCGATATGCGCCTGGACACCAGCACCGGCGAAGACCTGAATGCACGCGCCGCCGGCAAAGGCGGCTCGCTGGACAAAAAGGACAGCGCCAGCAGCGCCGTACCCGGCAGCCTGTATGGGCAACAGGGCATCCAGGTGCAACTGGGCAGCTCTGGCCATTATGAAGGGACGCGCATCGATGGCGGTGAAAGCAGCGTGGTCATCAGCAGTGCCGGTTCGCTGACATTGCCACAGGCAAACGACCAGACCGAACAGCAGTCACGCCAGCTCGACGGCAATGCCTGGGCCAAGGTCGGCAACCGCCCGGGCAGCACCGGCGTCGATGGCCGGGGCTACCTCGACCACGGCCAGAACCAGAGCACACAGAGCAAGGCCCAGGTGGCGCAGATCGACGCCAAGGGCCAGGTACAGCTGAGCAGTGGCGGCGACCTGTTGCTCGAAGGCACCCGCATTGGCAGCCGTGAGGCCAAGACCGGCGACATTCAACTGCAAAGCGGCGGTCGGCTGCAGGTCAAGGCGGCCAGCGACACCCAGAACGCTACCGGTGCCAAGATGGGTGGCGGCGTGGAGCTGGCGGTCAAGGCTGGCAACACCAAGGGCGGTGCCATCGGCGGCCACTTCAGCACCGGCAAGCAGGACGAAGAGGCACGCCAGGCGGTGAATGCCCTGTTCGCAAGCAACGGCACAGTGACCCTGGGCAGCAGCGCCCGCGAGAATGTCGCCCTGCACCTTGAGGGCCTGCAGGCCTCGGCCGAACAGATAACCCTCGACGCATCGAATGGCGGCATGCTGGTGGAAGCGTCCTCCAGCCAGGAGCGACGTGACAACCTCGACATCACCGCCGGGGCCGGCTTCGACATGGCCAAGGGCGCGGTCGACACCCGCGGCCTGCATGGCCGCCTCAAGGTGGAGCTCGACAAGCGCGACAACCTCACCTGGAACGCCAGCGACCTGCGCGCCGAGCGCATCGACCTGCAAAGCCGTGGCGATACCCGCCTCGAAGGCGTCACCCTGGAGACGGGGCGTATCGATGGAGTGATCGACGGCGACCTGCGCATCGCCAGCCGCAAGGACAACGTCAATACCCTGAGCGTGAAAGGCGATGCCCGGCTGAGCCAGGAGAAAAACCCGCGAGGCTACGTCAACGCGGCCACTTCGGTGGCAGGGCCGCTGGGGAGCAAGGTGGATAAAAAAGCTGGCTCCGCACTGAGCAAGGCAGACCCGGGGCTCTCGCCCACCTTCAGCCTCGACGTGTCGCACGCACAGCGCGACAGCGTAGGCCAGCAGACCACGCTCAAAGGTAGCGACGGTATCGACCTGCAGGTTGGTGGCAACGCTCGCCTGGTGGGGGCACGCTTGCAGTCGGCCAAAGGCGATGTGGTGCTCGACGCCAACTCGGTTACCCGGGAAACACTGAGCGGTAACGATTATCGCCGGGATGTGTCGATCGATGCGTCCAACTCACCGGTGGACCTGGGCACGGCGGTGGCCGAGCTGGCCAAGGGCAAGGGTGCGGCGGATGGGGAAAATGCACTGGACCTGGGGTTGTTGAGGACCAGTGGGCACAATCGCAGTGAGCAGTGGGCTTCGAGTGTGCAGGGCAAGAAAAACTGAAGCAGGCGCCGCGCTGGAGGGCACGGGCTTCGTGCCCTCTTTTAGCATTTGGGCCAGACAGTTGATTGGTTGTAGGAGCGGCAAGCCAGCTTGCCGGCGATAACACCTGTCTACCAGCGCAAATCCCGCTGCCCTGCCAGCGCCTGCGGTCCAAGCCACTGCACCCCACGCAGCAAAGGCGTCAGCGCCGCCTCCGGCTGCAGCTCGACCACCACCTGCGCCCGTCGCGCGGGCAGGTCGGCATCCACGGCCACTTCATGCTGCCCCTGCTGCACCAACTGCCCGCGCAGATGCCAGCCGCTGCGGCAGTCCATTTCCAGCCAGCCCTGCCCCAGGCCCAGTGACCAGGGCTCGCTCAGGGCAAGGTCGGTTACCGTCATGCGGCCTTCGCTGGCACGGCATTGCCGCCCTGCCCCCTGCACCCGCAACGTGCCCTGCCACTGGCCGGCCAAGCGGTAATCCGTCGCCACCGTCGCCTGGGCCCCCATGGCTGTCGCCTCCAGCCGCCAGCGCCATGGCCAGCCTTCGGCGCGCAACTGCCAGGCCTGGCCCTGGAAGCCGAGCTGCGCGTTCGCCTGCATGCGCCAGGGCTGCACCGCCCAACGCAATGGCCCGACCGGCCCCAGTTGCTGCGCCTGGCCTTGCCACAGGCTGCCGCTGACCTCACGCTCTGGCAGTCCTATCCCGCGCACCACCCAGCTGGCCGGCAGTTCCACCAGCAATGTCACGGCGAAAACCAGCAGCACCCACGCCACACTTCTTCGACTCATGGCCGCACCACCAGGTCGAAGCGCAATCTCTTTTCATGCTGTTCCAGCCCCCACTGCAATGGCTGTACGCCTTCTGCACGCAGGACCTGCAACCAGCCTTGCAGCACTCGCTCGTCGGCCACCTGCCCACGCAGTTGCCAGGTCTTGCCCTGCGCATCGACCTCGGCCAGTTCGATCTGCCGCGCCTGGGCCGACTGTCGGAGCCGCTCCAGGTTCAACCCCGGGCCGCCTTGCAGGCTGGCGGCCTGTTCGGCCAGCCCGCGCCACTGGCTGAGCTCGCGCCATTGCGCAAGGCCTGTGCGCAGGGCCAGGAAGGCCAGCAACAGGGCAATCAGTGCCCAGGCGAACTTCAAGCGATGACGCTGTACCCAGTCCCGGTTCATGAGGCTGCTCCCAGGTCGAATACCACTTGGCCGTCCTGCACCTGGACCGAGGCCCCGGCAGCTGTTGCCATCTCGCTCCATGGCGGCGCACTGCCTTCACCCTCCAGACGCAGGTGCCAACGCTGGCCATCGAAACGCACCGCTTGCAGGCGCCAGCCGGGGTGGTCACGCAGCCAGGCCTGCAACATCGTCTGCAGGTCTTCGAGCTGGCGCGTGCGCAGCTGCTGTTGCAATTCACTTTCGCGCAGGCGCTTGAGGGTCTGCGCGGCGTGCCGGGGGCTGGCCTGCTCACCGGTGACGGCGATGACCTGGCTGCGCCAGAGTTGTGCCTGGGTCCACTGCTTGCTCAACCACAGCCCGCCCCAGACGGCAGCCAGTACCAGGCAGGCCGCAAGCAAGCGTTGCTGCAGCCGGGACACCACCGGTAGCGAACGCACCTTGCGGGTACGCTCGAACAGGCCGGGCAATGAATCGAGCGGTGCCAGCGTACTGGGCCAGTCGCCGCTCAGCGCGACCTTTTGCAGCTCCGCCCACGGTTGCCGTGGCACCTCGCCCAATGCGTCCGGCCAGACTAGCCAGTGCTCCTGCCTGTCTTCGGCCAGCCCTTTGTACAAATACATGCTGGGTGTGCGCTGCCATTGCCAGGCATGTCCCGACTCGGGGGGCGGCAGCAGCTGTAGTTCTGCCCAGCAACGTGCCACCTGCAAGCCCCATTCGGCGCACTGCCCGCGCCAGTCCTCCAGTTGCTGACGGGCCACTACCAGTAACCGAAGATGGCCGGGGTCGCGGGCCAGGCAGGCGCATGTCACCTCGTCGACTGCCTGCAGCAAGCGGTCTTCGAGCAACAGCGGCCATTCTTCACGCTTGAGCCCCGGCGGTGCCGGCACGCGGAAGTAGCTGCACGCCTCGGCAGGCAGGATCAACGCCACACGGGCCTGCAGGTTCGCCGGGGGCTCGCCCTGCCCATGGCGTTGCACAAGGCCGCCCTCGGCTAGCGCCCAGTGCCAGACAACGCCTGGTCGCAGCAACAACCACGACTGGACCGGGCTGCGCCGCCGCCTTTCAAACTTCATGAGCGCCCCCACGGGAGGGCGAAGGTGCAGACATAGGGTGCTCCGTCACGCTGCAGTTCCAGACGCACGCCACGGCCGGGGTGCGCAGGTTGGTCGGAAGGCCAGGCCAGCCAGCGGCCGCCCTGGTAATAAAGAACATTCATGGCGCTGACCCGGTCGAGCCGCTCGCGCTGGACCCAGCGTGGGGCGGCGGCGGCATAGAGATCGGCCGAGCTTTCCAGCAGCAGGCGCTGTTCGCGGGCCTCGAAGCGCAGGCGCTGGCGCTGCAGGCGCGAGCCGCCCTCGGCTTCCGGCATGCCGGTGCTGGCGACCCAGAGCAACTGTTTGCTTGCCGGTTGCCAGTCCAGCCAGCGGCTGGCCAAGGGCAGGCGCTGGTCGTAGACACGGCGCATTACCGGGCTGTCGAAGCGACGCTCCAAGGCCAGGCAGAAGTCCAGCACCGAGGTTTCCTGCGTGGTGACCTGCAGGCGCTCGCGAACCTTGAGCCAGCCGTTGACCAGGGCGGCGAGCATGATGCCGAGCACAGCAGTAAGTGCCAGGGCGACCATCAGCTCGATCAGGGTAAGGCCGGCCTGGCGGTGCTTGCTCGGCAGGGTCCAAGGCTGACGAGTATGCGCCCTCCCTGTGGGAGCGGGTGCGCCCGCGAACACCGGCGAAGCCGGTGCCATACACCGAGTCGCCTGCTTCGCGGGCATGCCCGCTCCCACAGGGACCGCGCAAGCTTCACGATCTCTGTCACTCACGGCTGATCCAGGGGCAGGCACCTGCGCGGGGTGGAACTGGGCCCCTGTGGGAGCGGGCGCGCCCGCGAACACCGGCGAAGCCGGTGCCATCCACCGAGTCGCCTGCTTCGCGGGTAAACCCGCTCCCACAGGGACCGCGCAAGCTTCACAATCTCTGTAACTCATGGCCGCTCCAGGGGCAGGCACCTGCGCGGGGTGGAACTGGGCCCCTGTGGGAGCGGGCGCGCCCGCGAACACCGGCGAAGCCGGTGCCNNGGGGGGGGGCGGCCCCCCCCGAAATGGGGTGTTAAGTGCCCCGCGGGTGTCCGGGGCCGCGCCCGCTCCCACAGGGGCAGCACAAGCTTCACGATCTCTGTCACTCACGGCTGATCCAGGGGCAGGCACCTGCGCGGGGTGGAACCGGGTCTCTGTGGGAGCGGGTTCACCCGCGAACACCGGCGAAGCCGGTGCCATACACCGAGTCGCCTGCTTCGCGGGCATGCCCGCTCCCACAAGAGCCGCACAAGTTTCACGATCTCTGTAACTCATGAGCACTCCAGCGGCAGGTACCTGCGCGGGGTGGAACTGGGTCTCTGTGGGAGCGGGCGCGCCCGCGAACACCGGCGAAGCCGGTGCCATCCACCGAGTCGCCTGCTTCGCGGGCATGCCCGCTCCCACAGGAGCCGCACAAGTTTCACGATCTCTGTAACTCATGAGCACTCCAGCGGCTGGCATCTGCACGGGGGAGGAACTGGGCCTCTGTGGGAGCGGGCGTGCCCGCGAACACCGGCGCAGCCGGTGCCATACACCGCGTCGCCTGCTTCGCGGGCATGCCCGCTCCCACTGGGACCGCGCAAGCTTCACGGTTTCTGTAACTCATGGCCGCTCCAAGAACACGGTGTACTGGCCTAGCGGCAGGCGCTGGTCGCGGTCGGCGAACAACAGCAGCTCGCCACGGCGCAGGTCGCGTACGCCGGTGCGGCGCAGCTGCAGTTGCCAGTGGCAGCGCTGGCCGCCCTGGCTCAGTTCACCGCCAACCTGGTTTGCCGCCGGCCAGTACTGCTCGACGGCAAAGCGGGTTTGCAGTTCTCGCGCGCATAGCAGGCCAAGGCGGTGTTGCTGCAGGTTGTCCTGCACCGCCAGGCGCTGGCGCAAAACCTGGCTGGTGATCACCGCCAGCACCGCGGCAATCGCCAGGGCCACGGTCACCTCAAGCAGGGTGAAGCCACGCTGATGCCGCTTCATGGGGCGACCACCACCTGCAAGCGGCCATCGCGGCTCCAGGCCCATTGCTGGCTGCCATCGGCCCAGCGCCAGCGCACGTTGCCCGGTTGCGCCCAGCCATGCGGGGTGAACAACAGGCGCGGCTGTGGGCTGGCCGGCCAGTCCGGGCGCAGGCCCTTGGGCCAGTCACCAAGGGCGACAGCTTCGACCTCCCAGCCATTACCCTCGCGCCGGACGAACTCCGGGCGCTGGCCATTCCAGCGCAGCCCGCGCAGCTGCCCGGCATGCCGGGACAGAGCGGCCTGCGCCCGGGTCTCGCTCGCCAGCCGTTGCAGCGCCTGGTCGACACTGGCCTGGCTGTTGCCGAACCCGGCCACCGCCAATCCGGTCATCAGCCCGGCGATGGCCAGCACCACCAGCAATTCGATCAGGCTGAAGCCCCGCTGACGGCGCACCCGTTACAGCTCCCAGTTACCCAGGTCGGCATCCTGGCCTTCGCCGCCCGGCAGGCCGTCGGCGCCCAGCGAGTACACGTCGACCCGGCCATGCTCGCCGGGCATGCGGTACTGGTACGGGGTGCCCCACGGGTCTTCCGGCAGGCGGCGTACGTAGCCGTCGCTGCGCCAGGCCCGTGGCAGCGGTTCCTGGGCCGGCTTTTTCACCAGCGCGGCCAGGCCCTGCTCGCTACTGGGGAAGCGCAGGTTGTCCAGGCGGTACATGTCCAGCGCCTGCTCCAGGGTGGCCAGGTCGGCCATCACTTTCTGCTTCATGGCCTTGTCCTGGTTGCCCAGCACGCTGGGCGCGACCACGGCGATCAGCAGGCCGATGATGAAGATCACCACCATGATTTCCATGAGGGTGAAACCGCGCTGGCGGTTACGTCGATGCTGCATGGCAGTACTCCTTGTCGTCACAATTGCAGGCCCTGGTTGAGTTGCATGATCGGCAACAGCACCGCCAGCACGATGAACAGCACCACAGCGCCCATCACCAGGATCATCAGGGGTTCGAACAGCGCCATGGCGGTATCGACCTGGCGGGCGAAGCCGCGCTCCTGGTCGTCGGCCACGCGCTCGAGCATGTCGGCCAAAGTGCCGCTGGCCTCGCCGCTGCCGACCATGTTCACCAGCAGCGGCGGGAACTGCTGGCTGGCATCCAGCGCGCGATGCAGGCTGGTGCCGCCCTGCACCTGCTGGCGCACCTGCTCCATGGCCAGGCGGATACGCCGGTTGCCGACGGTTTCGGTGGCCACTTGCAGAGCTTCGAGCAGGGCCACACCGCTGCCGCTGAGGATTGCCAGGCTGCGTGCCAGGCGCGCGCTTTCCAGCACCTGAAGTAGGCTGCCGATATGTGGCAGGCGTAGCAGCAGCTGGTCGCGGCGCAGGCACCAGTGCGGCTTGCGCAGCAACCAGCCGCCGAGCGCGCCGAGCAACAGGGCCAGCCCCAAAAGCCAGGGCCCGGCCTGCACCAGCCCTTGGCTCAGGCCGATCAGCAGCGATGTAATGAGCGGCAGGCTCTGCCCGGCATGGGCGAATTGTTCGGTGAGTTTGGGTACGACGAAGGCCATCAGGCCTACCACCACGGCAAGCGACACCCCCATCAACACGGTGGGGTAGATCAGCGCGGTACGTGCCTTGTGCTGCTGTCGTTGAACCTGCTCCAGGTGGTCGGCGAGGCGGGTCAGCACCTGGGCCAGGCGCCCGGACCGCTCGCCGGCCTCGACCAGCGCGCAGTACAGGCCGGTAAACGGTGCCCCCTGGCGCGCCAGGCTGCGGGCCAGGCCCAGGCCTTCGGCCAACGAGCCGCGCAAGGCCACCAGTACACTGTGCAGGGCGGGCTGGCGCAGTTGCCGTTCCAGGGTAGCCAGGGCGTCGACCAGAGGGATGCCGGCACCGGTCAGGGTGGCCAGCTGACGAGTCAGTTCGCACAGCTGGGCGCGGCTCAGGCGCTGGCGCCGGGGTTGCCGGGTGCCGGCTTCGTGACGCTGCAAGTGGCGGGCGAACAGGCCCTGCTCACGCAACAACTGGCGGGCATGACGTTCGCTGTCGGCCTGCAAGCTGGCCTTGTGGGTCTTGCCGGCGAGGTCGACGGCCTGGTAGCGATAGGTCGGCATGGCTCAGCCCTGCACCACGCGCAGTACTTCGGCCAGGCTGGTCTCGCCACGGGCCAGGCAGTCGCTGGCCATCGCCACCAGGCTCTGCCGGCGCTCGGCCAGGTAGGCCTGCATGGCCAGTTCACTGGCGCCGTCGTACAACAGGCCGATCAGCCCGGCATCCAGCTCGATGAATTCATACAGGCCCAGGCGCCCGACATACCCGCTGCCCTGGCACTGCTCGCAGCCCACCGCGTGGTAGCTGCTGCCCAGCGCCGCCAGCTCGGGCCACAGGTCGCGTTCCGCCGGCTGCAGCGGGTGCGCCACGGCGCAACTGCACAAGCGCCGCACCAGGCGCTGGGCCAGTACGCCGCGCAGGCACGAGGCGATCAGGAACGGTTCGATGCCCATGTCGCGCAGGCGGGTCACCGCGCCCACCGCACTGTTGGTGTGCAGCGTGGACAACACCAGGTGGCCGGTGAGGCTGGCCTGTACGGCGATCTGCGCGGTCTCCTGGTCACGGATTTCGCCGAGCATGATCACGTCCGGGTCCTGGCGCAGGATGGCGCGCAGGCCGCTGGCAAAGGTCAGCCCGGCACGCGGGTTGATGGCGGTCTGGCCGATGCCGGCGATAGCGTATTCCACCGGGTCCTCGACAGTGAGGATGTTGCGGCTGCCGTCGTTGAGGCTGTTGAGGCTGGCATACAGGGTAGTGGTCTTGCCCGAACCGGTCGGCCCCGTGGACAGCACGATGCCGTTGGGCCGTGCCAGGCAACTGCGCAGGCCCTGCAACACCGCCGCCGGCATGCCCAGGTTGCCCAGCGCCAGCAGGCTGGCCTGCTTGTCGAGCACGCGCATCACCACCCGTTCACCGTGGATGCCGGGCAGTGTCGAGACCCGCACATCCACTTCGCGCCCCGCCGCACGCAGGGTGATGCGGCCATCCTGGGGCTGGCGCTTTTCGGCGATGTCCAGACGGGCCATGACCTTGATCCGCGACACCAGCATGGCCGACAGCGCACGCGGTGGGCGCAACACTTCGCGCAGGTGGCCATCGACCCGCAGGCGCACCACCAGGCTCTGCTCGAAGGTTTCTATGTGGATGTCCGACGCGCGCAGGCGCAGGGCCTGGCCGAACAGGCCGTTGATCAGGCGAATCACCGGGGCTTCGTCGTCGCTTTCCAGCAGGTCCTCGATGCGCGGCATTTCGCTCATCAGGCTGTCCAGGTCGACCTGGTCGCCGATGCCTTCGATCAGCGCCTCGGTGGCAGCATCGCCGGCCTGGTACAGCTGGCCGAGGCGTTCGTCGAACAGTGCAGGCTCCAGGTATTCGAGCAGGCTGGGCTGGCCGTGCACGCGCAGCAGCTCCTGCAACTGGGCGCTGTCGGCGTCGTGCCGCAACCATAGCTGCCAGCCCTGCTCCGCAGGGGCCATGGCCACCCCGCTCTGCCGTGCCTGGCGATAAGGCAGCATCACCAGTCACCGCCTTCCAGCCGTGCGCGGCTGGAGGGGAACACCTGCAGCAACGGCGTAGCGTTTTGCGCATCCGCAAGGTCGGGCAACTGCAGCGGTGTGGTCTGCTGCAAGGTGCGGTACTTGTCTTCGCTGAGCCCGGCCAGGCTCGGCCCGTCACGCAGGATACGCGGGCGGATGAACACCATCAGGTTCTGCTTGGTGTTCTTGGTGGCGTCGGAGCGGAACAGCCGGCCCAGGTATGGGATATCGCCAAGCAGCGGCACGCGCTGGTCGCTGGTGCTCAGTTCGTCGCTGATCAGGCCGCCGAGGATCACCAGGCCGTTGTCCTCGACCATGACCTTGGTCTTGATCTCGCGCTTGTTGGTGATCACGTCGCTGGCAGCCGTAGTGTCGGCAATCGACGACACTTCCTGGACGATGTCCAGGCGCACGCTGTTGTCGACGTTGATCTGCGGCTTGATGCGCAGCTTCACCCCGACTTCCTTGCGCTCGATGGTCTGGTACGGGTTGGCGTTGTTCTGCGTCACCGATCCAGTGACGAAGGGCACTTCCTGGCCGACCAGGATCGACGCCTCGGCGTTGTCCAGGGTCAGCAGGGTGGGCGTGGACAGCAGGTTGAAGCCGCTCTTGCCCTTCAGCGCGTTGACCAGCATGGCGAAGTTGAAGCCGCCGCCGAAATGGCCGATACCCGCCATGGCTCCGGTGGTGCTGGACAGCAGGTCGCCAAGGGCCTCGTTGTCGCCACTGGCAGCAGCCCCGGCGATGCTGGCGATGTTTACCCCGTTGCTGCCGAAATTGACGATGCCGGCACCGAACTTCTCGTCAGCGAACAGCCACTGCACGCCCAGTTCCTGGGCGCTGCTGTCGGACACCTCGGCGATGATCGCTTCCACCACTACCTGGGCACGGCGGATGTCCAGCTGCTCGACAATGGCGCGGTAAGCGGCCAGCTCGCTGTCGGGGCCGACCATGACCACGGCGTTGGTGCCTTCTTCGTACTCCAGGCGGATGCCCGAGCCTCCGGCGACAGGCACTACGGGCCTGTCCTTGCCCTCTGCTTCGCCCGCACCTTCAGAGGGCGCCATGCCTTCCTGGCTGAGCCCGCGCAACACCTTGACCACTTCGCCCGCATTGGCATGGCGCAGGTAGATGACCTGGGTACTGCCGCTGCCTGGTGCGTCCTGAGGGCGGTCGAGCTGGCGCAGCAAGCTGGCGATACGTTCCAGGTTGCTGCGCCAGTCGGTAACTACCAACTGGTGCGCCGCCGGATAAGGTGTGATCACACCGACCCGTGGGTCGATCAGGGGCTTGAGAATGCCCAGCACCTGCTCGCTGGCGGCGTTGCGCACATTGAATACCCGCGTGGCCACGCTGTCGCTGCCTTCCCCCTGCTGCCCTCCCGCCTCCACCGGCACAGGCTCCAGGCGAGCGGCCTGGTCGGGAACGATCTTCACGCTGCCGTTGGGCAGGTCGACAGTGGCGTAGCCCTGGGCGCGCAGCTGGGCCAGGAAGATGTCGTAGATGGCATCGGCGTCGTGCAGGTCGACGGTGCGCACGGTGACCTTGCCCTTGACCCGGGGGTCGACGATGAAGGTGGTGCCGGTAATGCGCGACACGCTGTCGATGAACTCGCCCAGTTCGGTGTCGACGAAGTTCACCTCGTACATCGGCGTACCGTTGTCGTCGAATACTGGCTCTTCAGCACAGGCCATGGACAGGGCCAGGCTCAGCGCGGCCGCCACGCAATATCTAACAGGCATCGTTCATCCTTGCCGCTTGAAGCCGGTCACGGCGGGGCGTGGCGGCCAGGGCAGGCGTTCACGCCGCCCCTGGTTGTTGAAAATCAGGCCATCGCTGTCGATGTCCTGCAGCACGATCCCTGGTGCCAGGCGCTGACCGCGGGCCAAGGTGCGCACCTGCTCGCCATAGCGCAACACCACCACGCTGGAGGCCAGCGGCTGGGCCTTGAGGCCACCCAGGTATTGCAATGGCAGGCGGGTGATGGCGATGGCACCGTCGTCGACGGGTACCTGCCATTGGCCGACCATCAAGCCAGGCAGCGGCTTGTCGGGCGCGGTGGGCGCAGTGGCCGGTTGCGGCTGGCGGCCCAGTTGCAGCACGCACTGGGCGGCCAGCCAGCCGGCCAGGGTCAGGCCAGCGCCAGTCAGCAGGCGCGAGGCGAGCATCACGAGGCCAGTTGCCTTGGGTGCCAGCCCGGGTGCCCCTGCACGTAGCGCACTTCGGGCAGTTGCAGCGGCGCCAGTTGCCAGTCGCTCGCCTGGCGTGCGAGCCAGGCTTCGACCCGTTGCCACAGCGGCTCGCCGGCCTGGGTTTCGAATTGCAGGCCAAAGGTGCGGCACAGGCCCTGCACCGGTTCCAGGCCACTGATGCGCTTGCCTTGCGGGCTGTAGCTGACACGCCAGGCCTGGCCCTGCCAGCGCGGCAGGTCCTGGCTGTTGTCCAGCAGCAGCGGGTCGCCGAACAGTTGCTCCGCGGCGTTTTCCAACACTTGCTCGACCTGCCGGGCCGGCGCTTCGACCACCGGTGCCGGGTAGCCACCGGTGAGGCTGATCAGGTGTTCGCGGGTAATGGCCGCCCCGGCGGGCAGCGGGTAGTCGTAACGCAGGCCCGGCAGCAACACCGGCATGCTGCTGTCGTCGGCCAGGGCCTGATGCAGCAGGCGGTCCCAGCTGCCGCCTCGGGTATCGCGGCGCCACAGCGCCTGGGGCGCGCGGGCCAGCGGTTGATCGAGCCAGGCCGCGTGGCCGGCGCGCTGCTGGCGCAATTCTGCCTGCAATGCCCCGACACGCTGTTGCGCGGCGGGTGCCAGCTGTTGCTCAAAGGCCGGGAAGAAACGCCCGTCGAACTGCCACAGCCCGGCCACGCGCTGGCAGCGCAGGCGGAAGGCGCCGCTGCCCCGGCAACCGGCGAACAGCACCGGCACGCGGCGGCCGCTGGCCTGGCTCACCTCGACCGGCTCCGGCCACAGGTCCTGGCCACGGGCGCACAGCAGCACGTCGATCTGCGGCACCCGTTCGGCCAGCCACAGACCCGGCCCGGTACCGACATCGGCCATGGCCACCACCAGGTCGGCCTCGCGCCGGGCTTGTTCGAACACCGGCTGCAATGACTGGTACCACTGTTTAAGGGAGGCTTTCTGGTCCTGGGCGTAGGGGTCGGTCAAGCCGACCACGGCAATACGTGCACCGCCGCGTTCGAAGACGTGCAAGGCTTCCAGGCCCAACGCCAGGCGTTGCGTGTCTGCCAGCCCGGCGCCCAGGGTAACGGCGCCAGCCTGGCGATACAGCGCCGAGCTGCGCTGTGGCCACAGCACGCGCTCGTCGCTGCTGACCCGCGCTTCGCTGCCCAGCAGCTGGCTGCCCTGCAGGCCGCTTTCGCCCTGGGTCAGGTAGGCCAGGCCACTGCCATTCCAGCCCTGGCCGTTTTCCAGGGTCAGGCTGTTGCCCGCCCCAGCCTCGCCGCGCAGCTGCTCGAGCAACGCCGCCAGCACCGCGTAGCCGCCCAGCTGGGCAGATGCAGCCTGGCTGGCATCGAGCAGTGGCGCCAGTCGCGGGTAGGCGATGCTGGCACTGCTGCCGGTCATCCATGGGGCACGGCCCAGGTGGCTGACCGGCCCCAGGCGGGTGGCCGGCACCACGGCCTGGCCAGGCTGGCGGGCATCGAGGGTGTCGGCCACGTACAGCAGGTCGAAGCTGGCATTGCCGCCCTGCTGCCCGGGAAGGGCGGAGCAGGCGCCGAGCAACGGTGCCAAGGCACCGATACCCATCCAGCCGATCACTTCGCGCCTGTGCACACTGCTTGCCATCGAACCCGCCATCCTTATCCATGTTCATTCAGGGCCCCGGATGTTGCGGCGTTGGCATTACAGTTTGATGGCAGAAATCCGACAGCCATTCCAAAGTGGTCTGTACAGCACGCTTCTAAGAGCGAGTTGTTTTAAAACCCCCTTAACATTTCTGCCAATGAATCATCATATTTGCGCACTAAAGTCGCGGTTTCCTCTAACTCAGCCAACATAAGGACACCCTGATGAGTCGAGATACCGGCGACAACCTGGACCGGAACCAAAGCGGCAACCTGCCGATGGCCAACGTCATGGACGCCTACCTGAGCCGCCGCAGCGTGATGCGCGGCAGCCTGGGCGCCGCCATCGCCATGATTGCCGGTACCGGCCTGACAGGCTGCTTCGACGGTGGTGGTTCCGATCACGATGATCCGGTCACCGAGCCACCCGTGACTGAGCCGGAAGTGCCGAAACTGGCACTGGGCTTCCAGTCCATCCCGGGCTCGCGCACCGACGCCTGCGTGGTTGCCGCCGGCTACAGCGCCTATGTGCTGGCGCCCTGGGGCACGCCGATCAACAGCAACGGCAACCCGTGGAAGTCCGACGGCAGCAACACCTCGACCGACCAGGCCAACGCCATGGGCATGCACCATGACGGCATGCACTTCTTCCCCATCAACGGCAGCTCCGAAGACGGCCTGCTGGCGGTCAACTTCGAGTACATCGACACCGCCGCCCTGCACCCTGCCGGCCCGACCACCGATGTGAACGGCAAGCGCCCGGTCGAGGAGGTGCGCAAGGAAATCAACGCCCACGGCGCCGGCGTGGTGCGCCTGCAGAAAATCGGCGGCCGCTGGCAGGTGGTCGACAACGACCCGCTCAACCGCCGCTTCACTACCGCCTCGCGCATGGAAATCACCGGCCCGCTGCGGGGTACCGAGCACGTCAAGACCAAGTACTCCACCGCCGGCACCCACTGCCGCGGCACCAACAACAACTGCGGCAACGGCTATACCCCGTGGGGCACCTACCTGACCTGTGAAGAGAACTGGCCAGGCATCTTCGTCAACAAGGGCACCCGCCCCGAAGACCAGCGCCGCATTGGCGTGGGCACCTCCAGCGGCCAGTACAAGTGGGAAACCGCGGCCGGTGACAGCAGCGAAGTGGCCGACGAATTCGCCCGTTTCGACGTCACCGTCAAAGGCGCCAGCGCCACCGACGACTACCGCAACGAAGCCAGCACCTACGGCTATATCGTCGAAATCGACCCGTACAACAGCAACACCCTGGCCACCAAGCGCACGGCGCTGGGCCGCTTCCGCCACGAAGGCTGCGCCCCGGGCCTGCCCGTCGCCGGCAAGCCGCTGGTGTGGTACATGGGTGACGACTCGAACAACGAGTACCTGTACAAGTGGGTGTCCACCGCCGTGTGGGACGCCGCCGACGCCAACCCGGCGGACCGCCTGGCCACCGGCGCCAAGTACCTCGACCAGGGCAAGCTGTACGTGGCCCGCTTCAATGCCGACGGCACTGGCGTACGGCTGCTTCTGGACGTGGCCACCGCCACCACTGGCGGCAGTACCCTGGGCGCACTGTATGGCGACCTGCCGGGCATCATCCTCAACACCCGTGGTGCTGGCGATGCCGTGGGCGCAACGCCGATGGACCGCCCGGAATGGACCACGGTCAACCCGCTCAATGGCGACGTGTACCTGACACTGACCAACAACAGCGCGCGCACGCCGGAAAAGGTCGATGCAGCCAACCCACGCGGCCCGAACCGTCACGGCCACATCATCCGCTGGCACGACAGCGACGACCAGCTGAGCTTCACCTGGGACATCTTCGTGTTCGGTGCCAACGCTGCCGGCACTGCCGACATCAACCGCTCCGGCCTGACCGAACTGAACCAGTTCGCCAGCCCGGACGGCATGAGTTTCGATAGCCGTGGCGTGTTGTGGTTCGAGACCGACAACGGCGAGAGCACCGTGACCGACTACACCAACGACCAGCTGCTGGCAGTGATCCCAACCAACCTGGTGGATGCCAGCGGCAAGCAGGTGCCGGTGAACGCACAGAACCAGGTGGACCTGCGCCGCTTCTTCGTCGGGCCGAATGGCTGCGAAGTGACCGGGATTACCTTTACTCCGGACAACAAGACGCTGTTCGTCAACATCCAGCACCCGGATAACTGGCCGTATACCGACAAGGCCACCGATGCCACCCCGGCAGGTGCCACGGTAAGGCCGCGGGCTGCGACGGTGGTGATCCAGCGTATCGATGGCGGGGAGATCGGCACCGCCTGATCGATCTGCGCACGGGGGCCGCTTTGCGGCCCTATCGCCGGCAAGCCAGCTCCCACAGGTACAGCGTTGCTCTCGAGGTGTCGCTGTACCTGTGGGAGCGGCCTTGTGTCGCGAAAGGGCCGCAACGCGGCCCCAGGATTGATGCGCAATAGTGGAAATTGCTGGGGCTGCTTTGCAGCCCTTTCGCGACACAAGGCCGCTCCCACAGGGGATTGCGCCAACTTTTAGAATTTGAGCAAGACAGTTGCTCCCACCTCGACCACATCGGATTCAAGTCATGTGCAGCTCCTGTGGGAGCCGACTTGTCGGCGATGAGGCCCTGACAGACTATGCAACCACAGGGACATCACAGGTTCTGAATGCTGTGGTAACCCTGTGGGAGCTGGCTTGCCGGCGATGGGCTGCAAAGCAGCCCCGGCAATCTCAAGCCCTACCACACCATCGGCTCGCGGCTACGCACCCGCACTTGCTGCGCCGGAACCCGGGCATGCCATTGCACCACCCCCAGCGCCTCCACCTGGAACTCGCTGCGTATCACCCGCCCCTCCTCCGCGAACGACAGCTGCAACAGGAAATACCCGCTGTTCAGCAGCAGCCCTTCGCTCAAACGCTCGAAGGTTTCGTCATCCACCGCCCCCAGGGCCTGGCGTAGCGCAGTTGCATCCACATACCCCGACGCCGGCCGGCCGCTGATGATGCGGCTGAGCAACGAGCGCGGATAGCGCCCTTCATACAGCGCCTCCAGCAATGGCAGATGCTCCAGCCCAAGGGCATTGGCATTCAGCCGCCAGCCGGTGGTCTGCGGCAAGGCGCACAGCATCGGGTAACGGCCCTGGCGGCTAGCGTCCGGCTCCAGTAGCAGGTTCAGCTCGCTGGTATCGAGCATTGGCTGGTTGGCCGCCAGGCGCGGTGGTTGCTGGCGCAGGTACTGGGCGCTCTCGGCGCCCTGCAGGCGGGTATCGCTGTCGGCATCCAGCCAGTCGGCCAAGGCATCGACCAGGCGCTCGGCAGCCATGTCGTCGCCCAGCAGGTAACGCAACTGGCGCGCAGCACGCTCACCGTCAGCGCCAAGCAGCGCATTGACGTTGAAACAGGTGTGCTGATCGCGCACCCGCAACTGCGCCTGGCCGGCGCCAAAATCGTAGTTCAACGGCTGCCCGCGCAAGGCCTGCCAGAACAGCGGGCTAAGCCGCCAGCTGGGGTCACGCAGGGCCTGCTCGGCATAGGCCAGGCCGGCCTGCTCCATCGCTCGCGCCTGCACCCGCTGGTGCAACAGGCGCACATCATCGACCTGGCGCCGGCCATCTTCCACCAGCCAGGCCATGCCCGCCGCCAGCATCGCCAGCACCACCATCACCATCAGCAGGGCCGCGCCCTGCTGTTGCCTGCCACCCATCCTTGCCTGCCTCTGTCGCCGAATAAAGACGCCAGTCAACACGCCCGGTGTTGCAGGTAGATGGCAGCGGCCGTTCGTCATGTGTACGTCATCTGCGCGAGGCAGGATTGTCTTTCCTTTTCATGACCTTACAGGAGTGGTCGCAATGGGTGGCATTGGAATCTGGCAACTGGTGATCGTACTGCTGATCGTATTCCTGCTGTTTGGTACCAAGCGCCTCAAGGGCCTGGGCAGCGATATGGGCGAGGCGATCCAGGGTTTTCGCAAGTCCATGGGCGGTGACACTGACGCCACTCCCCCAGCGCATACGCAGGTGCAGCAACAGTGCCCGCTGACCGGTCAGGGTACGCAGCAACCGCAAGCGGACCGTCAGCCCTGATGTTCGAGGTAGGCTTCAGCGAGTTGCTGCTGGTCGGCATCGTCGCGCTGTTGGTTTTAGGCCCGGAGCGCCTGCCGGTGGCGGCACGCACCCTCGGGCGCGGCCTGGGCCAGGCGCGCAGGGCCATGCACGCCTTGCGCAGGCAGGTGGAGCGGGAGATCGAACTGCCCGCTGTCGAGCTACCCACTCTCGACAGTGCGCCTTTGCAGCGCCTGGAACAGGAGATCCGCCAAGGCATCAGCCTGAAAGCGGAGCCGGCCAATGATGCGGCCACGGTCGCTCCCCCCAAGGAAAACCTTTCATGAGCATTGCCATGGACCCGGCGGCGAGCATGCCGCTGACCGAACACCTGCGCGACCTGCGCAAACGCCTGGTGCGTTGCCTGGCGCTGGTGGCGCTGGTGTTCGCCGGCCTGTTCCCCTTCGCCCAGACGCTGTACACGCTGATCTCCGAACCGCTGCGGCGCTTCTTGCCGGAAGGTGCGAGCATGATCGCCACCAGCGTCACTTCGCCGTTCCTGACGCCGTTCAAGCTGACTGCGATGTGCGCAGTGTTTATCGCCATGCCACTACTGCTGCACCAGGCCTGGGGCTTTCTGGCGCCGGGGCTGTACCGCCGTGAACGGCGCATTGCCCTGCCGTTGCTGGTGTCGAGCATCGTGCTGTTCTACGCCGGCATGGCCTTCGCCTTCTTCCTGGTGTTCCCGATGATGTTCGGCTTCTTTGCAAGCGTTACACCGGAGGGCGTGGCGATGATGACCGATATCAGCCAGTACCTGGACTTTATCCTGGCGCTGTTTCTGGCGTTCGGGCTGGCGTTCGAGATCCCGGTAGCGACGTTTATCGTGGTCTGGGTAGGGTTGGCCGATGTGGCTACGTTGCGACGCAGCAGGCCCTACGTGATCGTCGGCTGCTTTGTGGTGGGGATGATCCTGACGCCGCCGGATGTGTTTTCGCAGACGATGTTGGCGGTGCCGATGTGGGTGCTGTTCGAGGTGGGGTTGCTGGCTTGTGGGTGGTTGAAGCGGCCTGGGCAGGGCAAGGAGATTGTGGCTGGATTGTAGGGCCCTATCGCCGGCAAGCCAGCTCCCACAGAGATATCACAGGTTCTGACGACTGCGATATTCCTGTGGGAGCTGGCTTGCCGGCGATGGCCTTGATGCGGTCTAGAACTCGGCGAGCCGCCAGACTTCGTAGGCTGGCGTCTCGTACGGGTGGCTCTGCTTGAGTGCAGCGACGACCTGGGCAATCAGGTCGTCAGCCACCACCAACTCCACCTTCCACTCTTCCACCACCTCGACCTGGCCGGTTTGCCCGAGGAACGGCTGGCTGCCGTCCAGCGGGCGGAACTGGCCTTGGCCCAGCGTCTGCCAGGCGCAGTGGTCATAGTCACCGATGCGCCCGCCACCCGCGGCGAACACAGCGGCCTTGACCACTTCGACGTGGCTGGCGGGGACGAAGAAGGCGAGCTTGTACACGCCTTAGTTCACCCACACCCGTGCATTACGGAACATACGCATCAGCGCGGCATCTTCCTGCCACTCATCCGGGCGCCAGGAGTTCTGCACGGCACGGAACACACGCTCCGGGTGCGGCATCATGATGGTCACGCGGCCGTCGCGGCTGGTGAGGCCGGTGATACCACGCGGCGAGCCGTTCGGGTTGGCCGGGTAGGCTTCGGTGACCTTGCCGTGGTTGTCGACGTAGCGCAGGGCCACGCAACCGGACAGGTCGGCTGCCAGCAGTGCTTCTTCGCTGGCGAACTCGGCATGGCCTTCACCGTGGGCGATGGCGATCGGCATGCGCGAACCGGCCATGCCCTGCAGGAAGATCGAGTTGGACTTCTGCACTTCGACCATGGCCACACGCGCTTCGAACTGCTCCGAGCGGTTGCGCACGAAGTGTGGCCAGTGCTCGGTGCCCGGGATCAGCTCGTGCAGGTTGGACATCATCTGGCAACCGTTGCACACGCCCAGGGCGAAGCTGTCGGTACGCTCGAAGAAGGCCTGGAAGGCGTCACGGGCGCGGCTGTTGAACAGCGCCGACTTGGCCCAGCCTTCACCGGCACCCAGCACGTCGCCGTAGGAGAAGCCACCGCAGGCAACCAGGCCCTTGAAGGCTTCGAAGTCGACACGGCCAGCGAGGATGTCGCTCATGTGCACGTCGATGGCGGCAAAGCCGGCACGGTCGAAGGCGGCTGCCATCTCGACCTGGCCGTTGACGCCCTGCTCCCGCAGGATGGCCACTTGCGGGCGCACGCCCTTCTTGATGTACGGCGCGGCGATGTCGTCGTTGACATCGAAGCCCAGCTTGACCGACAGGCCCGGGTTGTCTTCCTCGAGCAGCAGGTCGAATTCCTGGTCAGCGCAGTCGGCGTTGTCGCGCAGGCGCTGGATCTGGTAGCTGGTCTCGGCCCACTGGCGCTGCAGCATGCGGCGGTCGTCGTCGAACAGCACTTCGCCGTTCAGGCTGATGGACACTTCACCGTTGTTGACCGGCTTGCCGATCACCGCGACGCAGCCTTCACCCAGGCCAGCGGCGCTGAACTGTGCCAGTACGTCGGGGGTGGCATCCTGGCGAACCTGGATGACCGCGCCCAGCTCTTCGTTGAAGAGGATGGCCGGCACGTCGCCCTGGCTGTCGGTCAGCGGGTCGAGGTGCAGGTCGAGGCCGCAGTGGCCGGCGAAGGCCATTTCCAGCACGGTGGTGACCAGGCCGCCGTCAGAACGGTCGTGGTAGGCCAGCAGGTGGCCATCTTCGTTCAGGCCCTGGATCACGGCGAAGAACGCCTTCAGGTCTTCGGCGTCGTCGACGTCCGGTGCCTGGGCAGCGATCTTGCCGTAGGTCTGTGCCAGGATCGAGGCGCCCATGCGGTTCTTGCCGCGGCCCAGGTCGATCAGGATCAGGTCGGTCTCGCCCTTGTCCATGCGCAGTTGCGGGGTCAGGGTCTTGCGGATGTCGGTGACCGGGGCGAAGCCGGTGATGATCAGCGACATTGGCGAGGTAACGCTCTTCTCGACGCCCTCGTCGCTCCACTTGGTCTTCATCGACATCGAGTCTTTGCCGACCGGAATGGTAATACCCAGTTCCGGGCACAGCTCCATGCCGACAGCCTTGACGGTGTCGTACAGGCGGGCGTCTTCACCTGGGTGGCCGGCGGCAGACATCCAGTTGGCCGACAGCTTGATGTCGGACAGCTTCTTGATGCGCGAGGCAGCCAGGTTGGTCAGTGTCTCGCCAATTGCCATGCGGCCGGACGCCGGGGCATCCAGCAGAGCCAGCGGGGTACGCTCGCCCATGGCCATGGCTTCACCGGTGTAGACGTCGAAGCTGGTGGCGGTGACGGCGCAGTCGGCCACCGGTACCTGCCACGGGCCGACCATCTGGTCACGAGCTACCAGGCCGGTGATGGTGCGGTCACCGATGGTGATCAGGAAGCTCTTGCTAGCCACGGCCGGGTGGCTGAGGACGCGCTGAACGGCGTTGTCCAGGTCCAGCTTGCTCGGGTCGAAGTCATCGCCCAGCTCGGCTTCGCGGGTAACCGAACGGTGCATGCGTGGCGGCTTGCCCAGCAGCACATCGAGCGGCATGTCTACCGGCGTGTTGCCGAAGTGGCTGTCGCTTACGGTCAGGTGTTGCTCTTCAGTCGCTTCACCCACTACGGCAAACGGGCAACGCTCACGCTCGCAGATTGCCTTGAAGCGCTCGAAGTCGACGGCGCTGACGGCCAGCACGTAACGCTCCTGCGATTCGTTGCTCCAGATTTCGTGCGGGGCCATGCCCGGCTCGTCGTTGGGCACGTTGCGCAGTTCGAAGCGGCCACCACGGCCACCGTCGTTGACCAGCTCAGGGAAGGCGTTGGAGATACCGCCGGCGCCAACGTCGTGGATGAAGGCGATCGGGTTGTTGTCGCCCAGCTGCCAGCAGCGGTCGATGACCTCCTGGCAACGTCGCTCCATTTCCGGGTTTTCGCGCTGTACCGAAGCGAAGTCCAGGTCAGCCGAGCTGGCACCGGTAGCCACCGACGAAGCGGCGCCGCCGCCCAGGCCGATCAGCATGGCCGGGCCACCGAGCACGATCAGCTTGGCGCCGACGGTGATCTCGCCCTTCTGCACGTGGTCTTCACGGATGTTGCCCATGCCACCGGCCAGCATGATCGGCTTGTGGTAGCCGCGCACTTCTTCACCGTGAGGGGTGTTGATGGCCTGCTCGAAGGTACGGAAGTAGCCGGTCAGCGCCGGGCGACCGAATTCGTTGTTGAACGCAGCGCCACCCAGTGGGCCTTCGATCATGATGTCGAGGGCGTCGACGATGCGCTCAGGCTTGCCGTAGGCCTGCTCCCACGGCTGTTCGAAGCCCGGGATACGCAGGTTGGACACGGTGAAGCCGGTCAGGCCTGCCTTGGGCTTGGCGCCACGGCCGGTCGCGCCTTCGTCGCGGATTTCGCCGCCGGAGCCGGTGGAGGCGCCGGAGAACGGGGCGATGGCGGTCGGGTGGTTGTGCGTCTCGACCTTCATCAGGATGTGCACCGGCTCCTGCACCGCGCCGTACTGGCGGGTTTCAGGGTTCGGGAAGAAACGGCCGGCAACGTTGCCGACGATCACCGAGGCGTTGTCCTTGTACGCAGACAGCACACCTTCGTTGTGCATCTGGTAGGTGTTCTTGATCATGCCGAACAGGCTCTTTTCCTGAGCCTGGCCGTCGATGTCCCAACTGGCGTTGAAGATCTTGTGGCGGCAGTGCTCGGAGTTGGCCTGGGCGAACATCATCAGTTCGATGTCGTTCGGGTTGCGCTTGAGGCCCTGGAAGGCGTTGACCAGGTAGTCGATCTCGTCTTCGGCCAGGGCCAGGCCCAGGTCGATGTTGGCCTTGGCCAGGGCGTCACGGCCACCGGCGAGGATGTCCACCGAGGTCATCGGCTTGGGCTGGGCATGGCTGAACAGGTCAGCGGCCTGCTCCAGCTGGCCGAGCACGCGCTGGGTCATGCGGTCGTGCAGCTCGGCGGCGATCAGTTCGGCGTCGGCTTCGCTCAGGTTGCCGGCAACGTAGTAGGCGATACCGCGCTCCAGGCGCTGGATCGACTGCAGGCCGCAGTTGTGGGCGATGTCGCTGGCCTTGCTGGCCCACGGCGAAATGGTGCCCAGGCGCGGCACGACCAGGAACAGGCGGCCGCTCGGCTCCTGTACCGGCACGCTCGGGCCGTACTTGAGCAGACGCCCCAGCACCTGCTGCTGGTCGGCGGTCAGCTCGCCGTCGACATCGGCGAAGTGGGCAAATTCGGCATACAAACCAGTAACAGCGGGGACTTTCTGGCTCAGTTGCTCGAGTAATTTACCGTGGCGAAAGGCAGAAAGGGCAGGAGCGCCGCGCAGGATCAACATCGTCGGGACAGCCTCAGGAAGGGGTGTGCTTAGAGGCCGTGCATTCTAGCCTAATTCGAAGGGTTTCGGCACCCGCTCTAAGCCACGGCTGCCGGGCGGCGGAACCGGACTTGCGGGTCAAAAAAAATTGCCTTGTGTTGCCTGCTCCGGCCCTATCGCCGGCAAGCCGGCTCCCACAGGTATATCACCACCCCTCAAGGCCTGCGTTGTACCTGTGGGAGCCGGCTTGCCGGCGATAGGGCCGGTAAAGCACAGAACCTGCTACCAGACAAGCTAACAGTTGTCGAGATATGGTTGGGCCAGTCCTTTGCGTATACTGCAACCTATGTTCGCCCACACTGCTTTGCGCCAGCGTTGCGCCAGATGGCTTTTCGCAACCGGACTCTTTCTGCTGCTCGGTGCCTGCGTTGAAAAACCCAGCACCCTCGAGCGCGTGAAGGAGGATGGCGTGCTGCGCGTGATCACCCGCAACAGCCCGGCCACCTACTTCCAGGACCGCAACGGCGAAACCGGCTTCGAATACGAGCTGGTCCAGCATTTCGCCGAGGATCTCGGCGTGAAGCTGCAGATCGAGACCGCCGACAACCTCGACGAGCTGTACGACAGCCTTGGCAAGCCCTCCGGCCCGGTGCTGGCAGCGGCCGGCCTGGTCACCAGCGAACGACGCAAGGCCCAGGTCAGGTACTCCCACCCTTACCTGGAAGTGACCCCACAGGTCATCTACCGCAACGGCCGCACGCGCCCCACCAACGCCAAGGGCCTGGTCGGCAAGAAGATAATGGTGCTCAAGGGCAGCAGCCACGCCGACCAGCTGGCCGAGCTGAAAAAGCAGTACCCGGGCCTGGAATACGAAGAATCCGACGCCGTCGAGGTGGTCGACCTGCTGCGCATGGTCGACGAAGGCCAGATCGACCTGACCCTGGTCGACTCCAACGAGCTGGCGATGAACCAGGTGTACTTCCCCAACGTGCGGGTTGCCTTCGACCTGGGCGACACCCGCGACCAGCGCTGGGCGGTGGCGGCCGGTGAAGACAACAGCCTGCTCAACGAGGTCAACGAGTTCCTCGACAAGGCGCAGAAGAACGGCACCCTGCAACGCCTGAAGGACCGCTACTACGGCCATGTCGACGTACTGGGCTATGTGGGGGCCTACACCTTCGCCCAGCACCTGCAGCAGCGCCTGCCCAAGTACGAGAAGCACTTCAAGAGCTACGCCAAGGTCGAGCAGGTGGACTGGCGCCTGCTGGCCGCCATCGGCTACCAGGAATCGATGTGGCAGCCCGAGGTCACCTCCAAGACCGGCGTGCGCGGCCTGATGATGCTGACCCAGCGCACCGCCCAGGCGATGGGCGTGTCCAACCGCCTGGACCCGAAGCAGAGCATCCAGGGCGGCGCCAAGTACTTCATGAAGATCAAGGAAGAGCTCGACGACAGCATCCAGGAACCGGACCGCACCTGGTTCGCCTTGGCTGCCTACAACGTCGGCACCGGCCACCTGGAAGACGCCCGCACCCTGGCCAAGCGCGAGAAGCTCAACCCGAACAAGTGGCTGGACGTGAAGAAGATGCTGCCACGGCTGTCGCAGAAGCAGTGGTATCGGCAGACCAAATACGGTTATGCACGTGGCGGCGAGCCGGTGCATTTCGTGGCCAACATCCGTCGCTACTACGACATCCTCACCTGGGTAACCCAGCCGCAGCTCGAAGGCCAGGTGGCCGAGGGCAGCCTGCATGTGCCCGGGGTGAACAAGGACAAGCCGGCGGAGCAGTCGCCGCCGATGTAGGCCTGTCAGGGCCCAATCGCCGGCAAGCCAGCTCCCACAGGTTCTCCACTGCCCCCAGGCCTGCAGATATCCTGTGGGAGCTGGCTTGCCGGCGATAGGGCCCTGACAGGTTACCCCTTGGCCCGGCGGGCCTTGAAGAAGTCACTTAGGATCTGCCCGCACTCCTCCGCCAGCACCCCGCCCTCCACCATCACCCGGTGGTTCAGGAAGCCCTGCCCGAAAAACTGCCCCTGGCTCTGCACTATCCCCGCCTTGGGCTCCAGCGCGCCGTACACCACCCGCATCACCCGCGAATGCACGATCAACCCCGCACACATGCTGCACGGTTCCAGGGTCACATACAGGGTGCTGCCGGGCAGCCGGTAGTTGCTGGCGGATTTCGCCGCCGCGCGAATGGCCACCATCTCGGCGTGCGCACTGGGGTCACTGTCGATGATCGGCCGATTGAAGCCCTGCCCGATCACCTGCCCATGCTGCACCAGTACCGCGCCCACCGGCACCTCGCCCATGGCCGCGCCTTCGGCGGCCAGGTCCAGGGCTAGGCGCATGAATTCCTGATCGCGGCTGCGATCGATGATCTGCGGGCGCATCAGACCACCGCGATCGCGGCCATCAGGCCGGTTTCCATGTGGTCGATGACGTGGCAGTGGAACATCCAGGTGCCCGGGTTATCCGCCACCAGCGCCACCTGGGCGCGCTCGTTCTTGCCCAGCAGGTAGGTATCGGTGAACCACGGCTCCTTGATGTCGTGACGGTTGGAGCCGATCACCTTGAAGCTCATGCCGTGCAGGTGGATTGGGTGCTGGTACTGGGTCATGTTCTTCAGCTCGAAGATGTAGCTCTTGCCCTTCTTCAGCGTGGCAATCGGCCGCTCGGCGCAAGTCTTGTCGGTGATGTCCCAGGCCTGGCCGTTGATCTGCCACATGCTCGACGGCCTGTCCTGGTCCGTAGTGACCGAGACTTTCGCCGCCCATTCGAAATTGAAGTTGAGCTTTTCGGCATTCTCCAGGTCCGGCTCGGCGATCGGGTTGGGCGGTAGCGCTGGCGGCCAGTCGCTCGGCGCGTCGTTACTGGCCACCGAACGCAGGGTGCCCAGGCGCACGAAACCGTCGCGCAGGGAGATCTCCTCCCCCGCCTCGGGAATGCGGATAGCCAGGCAGATACGCATGCCTGGGCCGAGCCAGTAGTCATCGTCCAATGGGCGCGGGGTTACCGGGTTGCCGTCCAGAGCATAGATTCTTGCCTCGCAGTTGCCCTTGAGGTTGATGCGGTAGGTCCAGGTGTTGTCCAGGTTAAGCAGACGCACCCGCACAACCTGGCCGGCTGGCAGCTCGGTGACCGAATCGGCCTGGCCATTGATGGTGATCAGGCGCCCGGCGGTGCCGTTGCGCGCCGCCTCACGCGGGATGCTGAACGGCAACCAGGCGCCCTGCTCGTCCACGTGCCAGTTCTTCAGGCTGAGCGTGCGCTCATGCTGGAAGCCGGTCGGCTCGCGCTCCTCGACGATCAGCGGGCCGACCAGGCCACGGCCCAGCTCCTCGGAGCTGCTGACGTGCGGGTGGTACCAGTAGCTGCCGGCATCCGGCACACGGAACTTGTAGTCGAAGTACTCGCCGGGTTTGACCGGCAGTTGCGACACATAGGGCACACCGTCCATTTCCAGCGGCAGGCGGATACCGTGCCAGTGGATGGTGGTTTCGACCGGCAGGTGGTTGATGAAGCGCACCCGCAGCCAAGTACCCTGGCGCACGCGCAACTCGGTACCCGGTGCCGACGGGCCGAAGGCCCAGGCCTCGGTCTTGTGCCCAGGCACCAGTTCGACGTCCAGGGGCGCTGCGATCAGCTCGTAGTCATGGCCGGCATTGTCGTCTTCGACCTTGCCCAGCCAGTAACGCGCCGCGCCACCGGCGCCCAGGCCAACCACAACCAGGCCGGTCAGGCCCTTGAGCATTTGTCGACGGGTGAAGGACATCGGTGCGGGTACCTCGTGTTCTGCGCAATCAAGCTGCCAGCATGGCTGGCGATGAAGGGCGAATACGATACACCTGCAAATGGGAAATATTAAGTGAAGTCTCTTTGGATGCTGCCCGCAGCCTTGCTATCGCAAGTGCTGTCGGGGGCCAGACAAAGGTCGTTGAACCATTGCTGGTCCCCAACGGACGGCACGCGCAAGGCCGCCTGCAGCAATTGCGGGTCGAGCAGGATGTCCAGGTTGTTCAGGCGCGTGGCGAGGTCGGGGTGCGTATCGAACGGATGGGTAGTGGCCAGCCCCAGCACTTCCTCGCCCAGTTGCAACGGCGTGCCTTGCAGGTGCGCCGCCAGCGCCTGCAAAAGGTTGCTGCCACCGTGTGCGACCAACAAGCCGTCGATCACCTGGCCCAGGGCAATCACCCGTAACAGCGCCTGTACGAACAGCTTCGGGCCAGCGACCTCGGCACCTGCCCGATCAGCCAGCAATTCCTGTGCACGCCCCCAGTGATGAACCGCAAGCTGGAAATGGTGCAAGAACTGCCCGGCAAGCCACAAGGTGGGCCGAACCACCCAGCGCGGAGCATCCTCGTCGCCGACCATGGCCGAATACTGCGCGCACATCAGGCTGAATCGCGCACTGGTTTCGCTGCCCCGCTCCGTATCACGGCGCCTGAAATGGCCCAGTTCGTGACCGATGATCGAGGCCGCCTCGGCCTGGCTCAAGGCGGCCAGGCAAGGTAGAGGCAGATACAATGTGCGCCCCCTGAGGACCTGCCCGTCGGGCTGCAGCAGGATCGGAACGCTGGTGACGAAAAACCCTTGGTCAAGCCCGACCACGATATGGTCCGGGGCGGGCGCGTGCAGTTGCGCTGCCAAGGTCTCGATCCACTGCCACACCGCTGGGGTCGCCTGCCTGCCGAGCGGGCGGGCCAGAAAACTGGCGGTCGGAGACTGCATCAGCGGCCACTGCCGACGCATTCGCCAGACCTGGCGAACACACACAACCAGAACAGAGGCCAGCGGCAGCACCACGATCAACACCGTCATGCCGCCCTGCGCTGCGCGGCTCGCTCCGGAACTGGCCTCGTAGAGCAACGACAGGCAAAGCGAACCGGCAAGCATGACCATGTAAATGCTCAAGCAACAGCCCAGGCCCTGCCAGCTGGCCATCATGCGCTCATGCAGGTAGGCCGCAGAACGCAGCGCCCGCCAGGCGTCCAGCTTCAGCTTGAGCCAGGCCCAGAGGCCTGCCAGCAAAGCGGCCACCGCCAGCCAGCAGCTCACACTGGCCATCATCTTCCGTACGCTTACCCAGTGGCGATCCGCATCGAGCAGGTCCAGATGGCGCTGCAGGGCCTGTCGTGGATCGACATGCCTGGCAAGCTGCTTGCGGGCTTCCCATGGCAATTGCCGTAGCAACGTCTCACTGGGGGCAGCCAGCCATTGCCGTATGGTCCGGGCCTGATCCTGCGCCGTGTCAGCCCGCCAGTACTGCACTTTACCCCAGCCGAACAGCACCAGTGGCAGCAGCAGCAGGATCAGGCCCCAACCGAAGCGCCTCATTGCCCCATAGCGCCAATGGTCACGATCAGGCTCATCTGGCCGCTTCACCCAGACGCGCCACGCCCGGATACAACTGCGCCAACGTACGCCTGGCCTGGGCCGCTTGCACATAGGCATAAAGCAGATCCACCAGTTCCTGCAGGCCAAGGCGTCGCCCGGCCACGACGGGCGTGCACAACCACAGCCTGACGCGCAAGCCGCCCGCGACGACCACCGCGTCAGGCGAGGCCAGCGCCCTGAAACAGGCCGGTGCCAGCGCTGGTGCATGGCTGAACGCCGACACGGTAAAGATCAGCCGTGTGGTGAAGTAACCCTGCTCGACCTCGAAACCGTCGAAGGAATGCAGTGGGGTCGGCGCCTGCGCGTTGGCGAAGCACAGGGTATCTGGCGTTACGCTCAGCACCCGCTTGCCGTGCCGGCGGTATAGCACGACGGCGCAGGCTAGCCCCGCTACCCCGAGGCCGGCCAGGCCGAGGCCGAAACCAGACATCAGCCAGATGACACCGCTGCTGGCACCGGGACTGAACTGCACCGCCAGGGCGGTCAGCCATATCCCCAGTGCGCCGAACAGCAGGCCAATCACAGCACAGGCCAGCGCCTTGCCGAGCGAGCGCTCCAGCAGTACGAAGCTGTCGGTGGGGCCATCAGCCTGCTCCTGCAGGTACGCGAGGTGGGCTTCGCGTTCGCCGTTATCCATCGGTCTGCAACAGATCCAGTTGCCGTTGCGCATGTGCCGCATCGCGGTAGGCCGCCAGCAGGGCGAGCACTTCCTCGTTCCCCAGCTTGCGTCCGTTGCTGGCCAGGCCTGCGGACATGATGCGGATCTGCGGTCGCGGTTTCTTCAACACCATGGCCTGGTTACCGAAGAACTGCAGTTTCACCACATGATGCTTTGGCAGGACGGCTTCGCTGCTCATTTCCAGCGTCTGCACCATGACCAGCCCTTCATCCTTGACCGAAACGTCTTCTACTTCCGCCAGGTCTACCGGTGCATCCAGCGTATCGACAAACAATTGCCGGCGGGTCAGGCGCATGAATACCTGGGTACCGGCATTACGGTGTTGCCAGGTCACCGCTGCTGCAATCAAGGTGATGAAGACACCGGCTGCAAGCGCCCCCAAGCGTTCAGGGTTGAATGTCACGGCCGTGATGATCAGGGAACCCAGCAACAATACTGGCCCCCAGACCCGGTAACGCCGGGAGTTGGTGAACTCGCTCTGCTCGGGCACGCGCTCGATCACTTGCTTGAGCTCAGCGATCACTCGGTCGCGCTGGGCGGCACGGCTTTGCTCATAGTCCTGACCGAGCGAGCCAGACAGCTCGGACAGCGGGTCGTTGAACTCGCTCATGGTCATTGCGCCTCCGTGCTCTGTGCTGCCAGGTAATCGGTAAGGAATGCCTGGGCATTGCCCTGATGCGACAGCCCTTCCGAATAGCCGACCTGCATTGCCTGAGCCTCACCCGGCAGATACAGTTCGCCGCCCCAGTTACCCTGGATGATCAGCACAACGTATTTCTTGCCATCCACGGTGGTGGAGTAACGGGTATCCCTGCTGGTTTTCTCCACCTGCATTTTCTGGATGCGCATGTTCCAGTCGTGATCGACGCCCTCGATTTGTACCAGCGCTTCGTTGGCGGCGCGTTCACCGATGCGCAGCGTCCACACCTTGGCACCTTGCGTCCCCGTGTAGGCAATTACCTGGTCAGCCACTTCCGGACGTTCTTCAGCGTGAACCTGGCCCAGCCACAGGCTGAGCGCAGCCACCAGAAGGGCAGTCCATTTGCGATAAGCGAGCATGTCTTTTCCATCCTGAATCGGAACAAACGCCCATTGAAATAAGCCTGGCCCGTCTAGCCAACCCCGCTGACCGGTTCGCACAACAGACAGCGCTGTGCGCACAATGGCTGTCGCTGAAAATGTGCACGCGTTACCATTTCCGGCCATGCCGCCCTCAGCCAAGGATGCCTAGCGCACATGCGATCGATCAGCCCCTACCTCGACACCGACTTTTCATTCGATAGCCCCGGGTCACTCGCCGAGGCCGGTGTGCTGGACGCGAACAGCGCGCGGGTGATGGGCAGCGCGTCCGGCCACTATCGGGCGCAGACGGTACACGACGGGTTGCAGTACTTCGATTGCAACCTGCAATTTCCGGAGCCGCTGAGGATCGACAAGGTGCTGCCGCAAAGCCTGTGCATCGTGCAGGTGTTCGACGGGGCGTGGCAGCACACGGTGGACGGAAGGCTCAACAGTTATGCCCCTGGCGAATTGCACATGCTGGGCCTTGGTGAAAGCCTGGAGGCGCGGGACCAATTGCCCGCCAACAGTCACGCCCGTATGGCCGGGGTACGTATTGCTGGCGATTACCTGCACGAGCTGGCCCGGGACGACGCGCAGCTGAAGCCTCTGCTGGCGCTGATCGCCGATGGCATGCGCTTCGACCAGTTGCCACAGTGCCCAGCGGTGAGCCGCCTGTTCCAGCAGCTCTATCTGTCGCCCTACACCGGCGGGCTCAGGCGCCTGCATTGCGAGAGCCTGAGCCTGGCCATCGTGCTGGAGCTGGCCAGCCACCTGATCGGGCACAGGTCTGCCGAGAAGATTCAGGACCGGGGGCGCCGCGATCTGGCCGTTGAAACGCGCCGCCAGCTCGACGAAAACCTGAACGCCCCGCCCACTGCTGCAGCCCTCGCTCGCCAATTGGGGGTGAGCGAAACCACCATGCGCCGCGCGTTCAGCCACGAATACGGCCGGTCGCTCCTGCAATACGTTCGGCAACAAAGAATGGAACTGGCCCGCGCCCTTCTGCTGGAGCGTCGATGGCAGGTATCGCAGGTTGCCTACCATGTCGGCTACGCCAACCCTGCCAATTTCTGCCATGCCTACAAGGCGTATTTCGGGCATTCTCCTGGGGCCGAGTAGGGTTTGGCAAAAAAAACGGGCCTGCAATGCAGGCCCGTTTCATTAACCGCGAGGCGGGATCATTCCCACTCGATGGTCGCTGGCGGCTTGCTCGACACGTCGTAGGTAACGCGCGAGATACCGTCGATTTCGTTGATGATACGGCCGCTGACGGTTTCCAGCAGTTCGTACGGCAGGTGCGCCCAGCGCGCGGTCATGAAGTCCACGGTCTCGACGGCACGCAGGGCCACGACCCAGGCGTAGCGACGGCCGTCGCCAACGACACCAACCGACTTGACCGGCTGGAACACCACGAATGCCTGGCTGGTCTTGTGGTACCAGTCGGCCTTGCGCAGCTCTTCGATGAAGATGTGGTCGGCGCGACGCAGGATGTCGGCGTATTCCTTCTTCACTTCACCCAGGATACGCACGCCCAGGCCCGGGCCCGGGAACGGGTGGCGGTAGACCATGTCGTACGGCAGGCCCAGCTCCAGGCCGATCTTGCGCACTTCGTCCTTGAACAGTTCACGCAGCGGCTCGACCAGCTTGAGGTTCATTTCCTCAGGCAGGCCACCGACGTTGTGGTGCGACTTGATCACGTGGGCCTTGCCGCTCTTGGCGCCAGCCGATTCGATCACGTCCGGGTAGATGGTGCCCTGGGCGAGGAACTGGATGTTTTCCAGCTTGCTGGCTTCGGCATCGAACACGTCGATGAAGGTGCGGCCGATGATCTTGCGCTTCTTCTCCGGGTCGGCTTCGCCGGCCAGGTTGTCGAGGAACTGCTTTTCAGCGTCGGCGCGGATGACCTTGACGCCCATGTTCTCCTTGAACATGGCCATCACCTGGTCGCCTTCGTGCAGGCGCAGCAGGCCGTTGTCGACGAATACGCAGGTCAGCTGGTCGCCGATGGCGCGGTGCAGCAGTGCGGCAACGACGGAGCTGTCGACGCCGCCGGACAGGCCCAGCAGGACGTTGGCCGAACCAACCTGCTCACGCACCTGGGCAATGGCGTCTTCGACGATGTTGGACGGAGTCCACAGGGCTTCACAGCCGCAAATGTCCTGCACGAAGCGGGACAGGATGCGACCGCCCTGCTTGGTGTGGGTCACTTCCGGGTGGAACTGCACGCCGTAGTAGCCGCGCGCGTCGTCGAACATGCCGGCGATCGGGCAGCTCGGGGTGCTGGCCAGCACGTGGAAGTTGCCCGGCATCTGGGTGACCTTGTCGCCGTGGCTCATCCACACGTCCAGGCCCAGTACGCCGTCGGCGTCGATGTGGTCTTCGATGCCGTCGAGCAGGCGGCTCTTGCCGACCACGTCCACGCGGGCATAACCGAATTCACGCAGGTCGGAGCCTTCGACCTTGCCGCCCATCTGCTCGGCCATGGTCTGCATGCCGTAGCAGATACCCAGCACGGGTACGTTCAGGTCGAACACCGCCTGCGGGGCGCGCGGGCTGTTGGCTTCGTGGACCGACTCGGGGCCGCCGGCGAGGATGATGCCGCGCGGGTTGAATTCGCGGATCGCTTCATCGTCCATGTCGAACGGATGCAGCTCGCAGTACACGCCGATTTCGCGCACGCGGCGGGCGATCAGCTGGGTGTACTGGGAACCGAAATCGAGGATCAGGATGCGGTGAGCGTGAATGTCGAGGGCCATGACTCAATCTCGTCAGTGGAAATCGGAAACGACGCGGGGCTGTCATGACAGCCCCGCATGCTTGTATTGCTTGAAGCCTCAGCCTACGCGGTAGTTAGGGGCTTCTTTGGTGATCTGCACGTCATGCACGTGGGACTCGGCCATGCCGGCACCGGTGATGCGCACGAATTCCGGCTTGGTGCGCATCTCTTCGATGGTTGCGCTGCCGGTGTAGCCCATGGACGAACGCAGGCCGCCCATCAGCTGGTGGATGATCGCGGCCAGGGCGCCCTTGTAGGGAACACGGCCTTCGATGCCTTCCGGTACCAGCTTCTCGGCGCCAGCCGAGGAGTCCTGGAAGTAGCGGTCGGACGAGCCTTGCGCCTGTGCCATGGCACCCAGCGAGCCCATGCCGCGGTAGGCCTTGTAGGAACGGCCCTGGAACAGTTCGACTTCACCCGGAGCCTCTTCGGTACCGGCGAACATCGAACCCATCATCACGCAGGAAGCACCGGCGACGATGGCCTTGGACAGGTCACCCGAGAAGCGGATGCCGCCGTCGGCGATCAGCGGCACGCCAGTGCCTTCCAGTGCAGCGGCAACGTTGGCGATGGCGCTGATTTGCGGCACGCCGACGCCGGCAACGATACGGGTGGTGCAGATCGAGCCCGGGCCGATACCGACCTTGACCGCGTCAGCGCCAGCTTCGGCCAGAGCCTTGGCGGCAGCGCCGGTGGCGATGTTGCCGCCGATCACCTGCACTTGCGGGTAGGTTTCCTTGACCCAGCGAACGCGGTCGATCACACCTTTGGAGTGACCGTGGGCGGTGTCGACCACCACCACGTCAACGCCAGCAGCCACCAGGGCGGCAACGCGCTCGCCGGTGTCCTTGCCGGTGCCGACCGCGGCGCCGACGCGCAGGCGACCCTGGTCGTCCTTGCTGGCCAGCGGGTAGGCCTTGGCCTTTTCGATGTCCTTGACGGTCATCATGCCCTTGAGGTTGAACTTGTCGTCAACGATCAGGACTTTTTCCAGGCGGTGCTTGTGCAGCAGCTCACGGACTTCGTTCTTGTCGGCGCCTTCGCGGACGGTGACCAAACGCTCTTTCGGGGTCATCACGTCGCGGACCTTGGCGTCCAGGCGGCTTTCGAAGCGCACGTCACGGGAGGTGACGATGCCGACCAGGTCGCCGTTCGCCAGCACCGGAACGCCGGAGATGTTGTTCAGGCGGGTCAGGTCGAACAGGTCGCGCACGGTGGCGTCGGCGTCGATGGTGATCGGGTCCTTGACCACGCCAGCCTCGAACTTCTTGACCTTGCGGACTTCGCTGGCCTGCTGTTCGATAGTCATGTTCTTGTGGATGATGCCGATGCCGCCTTCCTGGGCCATGGCAATGGCCAGGCGCGCTTCGGTCACGGTATCCATGGCGGCGGAAACCAGCGGAATGTTCAGCTCGATGCCGCGGGTCAAACGGGTCTTGAGACTGACTTCATTGGGCAGTACCTCGGAATAGCCAGGTACAAGGAGGATATCGTCGAAGGTCAGGGCTTCTTGGCTGATACGCAGCATCGCGGGGGCTCCCGGGCGGGAAAAATGGAAGCGCGCCATTATACTCATGCACGGCGCGCCGCTCAATGCAAAATAAGGGCCTTCGGTCAGCCTTGTGGCAGTTTCACCTGTACCACGGTCACCGGCTGGTCGAGCCAGTCGGCGAAGCTGTCGAGAAAGGCCTGGGTGAACCCGGCCTCGCCCCAGTTGTTGAAGATGAACCCCAGGTTGGAAAAGGCACATGGCTGCAGGTAAATGAAGCCATTGATGTCATCTTCGAAGCCGCACAACGGGCAGGTGAAGTTGTCGCTCACCGCCGGCATCCATTCTTCCAGGCTTTCGAACAGCGGCTCACCCACCTCGCGCCGGCACTCGGGGCAACCGGCCTCTTCGAGGAAACCTTCGGTAGGGGTATAGATGCAGCGCTTGAGCATTACCTCCAGGCCGTTGACCTGCTCGCCGAAGGGCAGTTTCTGCGGGTGCAGGGCCACTTTGCGGGCACCTTCGGCCAGGGCATGGCCCATGCGGTTGCCGGTGCGGCCACAGGTGGTCAGCTGTTCCTCGACGACTTTCTCGCGCACCAGCCAGCGCAGGATGGCGCGGGCCCGGGCTTCGTGCACCGGGACGGTAGACAGCTTGGGAACGATGATGCTCTGGGTGTTCATGAACGGGACAAGCCTGAAAAAAACTGCGGTATTGGCGCAATTCTACCGCCTGCTCAGGCGCTCAGGTAGCGACCGATCAGCGCCAGGCCGCTGGCCAGCACCAGCCAGGTGACCAGGCGCACGAAAGCTTCGCGGGACAGCCGGTGGGTGAGCCTGCGCCCCAACCAGAGGCCGACGAGCATGACCGGCAACAGGCAGGCGGCGAGCAGCAGCAGGTTCTGGTCGGCATAGACACCTGCGATCAGGAACAGTGTCAGGCGCACCACCGTACTGCAACTGATCAGCGCGCTCTGGGTAGCGCGCACCTGTTCCTTCACCTCCAGCCGCGCGCTCAGGTACAGGGCATAAAGGAAGCCGCCGCTGCCGAACAAGGCGCCGAACAGCCCACCTGCCGTGCCCATCGGCATTGCCCAGAAACCCGACAGACTGGCCGGCCGTACCTTCACCGCCAGCCCGTACAAGGCATAGGCCGTGACGAACAGGCCCATCAGCAGCAGCAACAGGTCGGACTTCAGCTGTAGCAGGAATACCACGCCCAGCGTGCAGCCAATGGCCATGAACGGCAGCAGCCGCAGCAGTTCGCCGCGCACGACATCGCGGCGCGAGGGCAACAGGTTGCCGAAGGCGGCGACGAAGTCCAGCAGCACCAGCAGCGGAATGATCCTCGACAGCGGCATGAAGTGGATCAGCACTGGGCCGGCCACCAGCGCGGTGCCGAAACCGGCGATGCCGAAGACGATGTAGGCAGCGCCGACACCAAGCAGGATGGGCAGCCAGTCAAGGCCGGAAAACGACAGTTGGGCGAGCATGGCAGCAGCTCCTGGGAAGACAGGCAAAGGTTAGCCAGCCATGAGCCATGCCGACTAATATGCCTTTGTCGCCACACTCATCTCGAAAAGGCATGACATGACGTCGATCCGCCAATTGCGTTACTTCGTGGAAATCGCCGAATGCGGCAGCTTCAGCGCTGCCGCCGAGCGGCTGTACATCGCCCAGTCGGCGCTGAGCCGGCAGATCAAGGAACTGGAGCAGCAACTGGGCACGCCGCTGTTCGAGCGCACCGCGCGCCTGCCGCGCCTGACACTGGCTGGCCAGGCCTTCCTCGAACGGGCGCGGCGCTTGCTGGCCGACCTGGCACAGGCCGAGAGGGTTACCCGCGATATTGGCGAAGGGTTGCAGGGCAGCCTGCGCCTGAACCACTCCAGTACCGTACCGCTGACCGGCCCGTTGCTGGCTCGCCTGGGCGGCTACTTGCGCGACAACCCAGGGGTTTCGCTGGAAATTGCCCAGCAGTCGTCGGAGGCGCAACTGGAGGATATCGCTGCCGGGCGGTTGGATATCGGCCTGCTGCGCTTGCCGGTGCTGCGCCAGCATGAAGGGGTGGTGCTGCATGAACTGTTCAGCGAGCCCCTGCTGCTGGCGGTCGCCGCCGGGCATCCCTTGGCCAGCGCGCCACAGGTGAAACTGGAACAACTGCGGGAAGAGCGCTTCATTTCCATTCCGCACCGGGACCGTGGCGGGCTGAGCTACCTGTCGGCCTCGATGTGCATGGAGGCAGGCTTTTTCCCGCGAGCGGCGCAGGTGCTGTCGCGCAAGACCACCCAGTTGCAGTTGATTCAGGCGGGGTTTGGGGTGGCGTTGTTGCCGGAATGCATGCGTGAGATTGCGCCAGCCTCAGTCAGCTTCGTGGCGCTGGAAGGAGGGTGTGAGAGTACTGTGGCGATGGCTTGCAGGCGTGATGCAGGTTCGATGGTACGCCAGTTCGTGACGGCGATGCAGGCCTGAAAGGCCCCATCGCCGGCAAGCCGGCTCCCACAGGGACAGCATGAGGCCCAAGCCAGCGCGATACCTGTGGGAGCCGGCTTGCCGGCGATAGGGCCGGGACAGACAACCGGGGCCGATGTCCTTTATGATGCCCGCCATGATCAGAGACCCTTTCGAACGACTCGGCCTGGACCGCGAGGTCCTTACCGTCAGCCAACTCAACGGCCGCGCCCGCGTGCTGCTGGAAGACGTGTTCCGCAGCGTGTGGGTGGAAGGCGAGATTTCCAACCTCGCCCGCCCGGCGTCCGGCCACATGTACTTCACCCTCAAGGACAGCGGCGCCCAGGTGCGTTGCGCGCTGTTCCGGCAGAACGCCACGCGGGTGCGCCAGGCCCTGCGCGACGGTCTGGCGGTGCGGGTACGCGGCAAGGTTTCGCTGTTCGAAGGGCGTGGCGACTATCAGCTGATTCTCGACACCGTCGAGCCGGCCGGTGATGGCGCCCTGCGCCTGGCCTTCGAAGCACTGAAGGAAAAGCTCGGTGCCGAGGGGCTGTTCAGCGCCGAACGCAAGCAGCCGCTGCCAGCCCACCCGCAGCGCATCGGCATCATTACCTCGCCCACCGGTGCAGTGATCCGCGACATCATCAGTGTGTTCGGTCGCCGCGCCCCGCAGGTGGAGCTGAACCTGATCCCCACCGCAGTACAGGGCCGCGAAGCCATTGCACAGATCGTGCGCGCCATCCGCCTGGCCGACAGCCTCGGGTTCGATGCGCTGATCCTGGCCCGGGGCGGTGGCTCGCTGGAAGACCTGTGGTGCTTCAACGAAGAAGCCGTGGCGCGGGCCGTGGCCGCTTGTGTCACGCCGATTGTCAGCGCCGTGGGCCATGAGACCGATGTCTCGATCAGCGACTTTGTCGCCGACGTGCGCGCGCCCACACCCTCTGCTGCCGCCGAGCTGCTGGCCCCCGACAACAGTGGCCTGCAGCAACGCCTGGATGGCCTGCAACGGCGCTTGCTGCTGCGCATGCAGAACCGCCTGACCCACGACCGCCTGCGCCTGGAGTCGCTGACCCGGCGCCTGCGCCACCCGGGCGAGCGCCTGCGCCAGCAGGCCCAACGGCTGGACGACCTGGACATGCGCTTGCGCCGCGCGTTCATGCTCAATCTCAACCAGCGCCACGAGCGCCTGGCACGCCTGGACACCCGCCTCGCCGCGCAGCACCCGGGGCGCACCCTGAAACTGCTGGGCCAACGCCTGGACAGCCTGGCCGAGCGCCTGCCACGGGCCATGCGCGAGGTGCTCAAGGACCGCCGCCAGCGCTTCCAGGCCCAGTTGCAGACGCTGCAGGTGGTCAGCCCGCTGGCCACCCTCGCCCGCGGCTACAGCATCCTGCTGGACGAACAGGGCCAGGCCATCCGCAGCGCCGAACAGACCCGCAATGGCCAGCGCCTGACCGCCCGCCTGAACGAAGGCGAGCTGTTGGTGCGGGTCGAAGACAACCACCTGACCCCGGTCACCCTCTCACTTCTGGACTGACACATGCCCCGCCTGCTCGCGCCCCTGCTTGCCCTTTCCCTCCTGCTGCTGGCCGGCGGCGCCCAGGCCAGCTACATCGCCCGCACGCTGAACAAGCCGGTACCCGGCGGCGTGGCGGTGGTCGACCTCGGCCCCGCCGCCAGCGCGCCCAGCGCCCGCTTCGACGGCAAGCCGGTGCTGGTGGTGAAAGAGCAGGACAACTGGCTGGCCATCGTTGGCATCCCGCTGACCCAGAAGCCCGGCACCGCGGTGCTGAGCCAGGGCGGCCGTACCCTGCCTTTCACGGTCGGTAGCAAGAAATACCCCGAGCAGCGCATCACCCTGAAGAACACGCGCCAGGTCAACCCGAACCCGGCCGACCTCAAGCGCATCGACCGTGAGCTGGCCGAGCAGATCAAGGCCTATCGCAGCTTCAGCCCGACCCTGCCCAGCAACCTGATCCTCGACAAGCCGGTCAGTGGCCCGCTGTCGAGCAAGTTCGGCGTGCGCCGTTTCTTCAATGGCGAAGAACGCAACCCGCATGCCGGGCTGGACTTCGCGGTGCCGGCCGGCACGCCGATCAAGACCCCGGCCAATGGCAAGGTGATTCTGGTGGGCGATTACTTCTTCAATGGCCGTACGGTGTTCGTCGACCACGGGCAGGGCTTTATCAGCATGTTCTGTCATATGTCGAAGATCGATGTGCAGGTGGGGCAGCAGCTGCGCCGGGGCGAGGTGGTGGGGCGTGTGGGCTCGACCGGGCGGGCTACCGGGCCGCACATGCACTGGAACGTCAGCCTGAACGATGCGCGGGTGGATCCGGCGATTTTCATTGGCGCGTTCCAGCCCTGAGACCGCGGCGCCTGCTTCGCGGGCATGCCCGCTCCCACAGGTCCCGCGCAGGATTCGAGGCCTGTGGTAATCCTGTGGGAGCTGGCTTGCCGGCGATGAGGCCAGAGCAGGTAAACTCGCTTCCAAGGTGTTGCGCCATCGAAAAATACTGCGCAAAAATAGAGAAGCACTCAGAAAATTACAGCGATAAAATCTCGCATTTCGGCTTTTTTTAAGCATTCCTCTCAATTTTTCCTGAATGCTTGCCATCCCCCACCCCACTGGTTAGGGTTGAAGGCATGAAAACCTTCAGCACCCTCATCCTGCTCCGACAACATCGCAGCCTCTGCCTGGTCAGCGCCCGACTACCAGGCTGAATCGCGTCGCCTCGCCTTTCATCTCGTTATCGCTCGGCAGGCCCGATCTCGGCCGCACACAAAAGGATTGCTTCCATGACCATGCTCAAAGACCCTTCGAAGAAATACCGCGCTTTCCCGACCATCGACCTGCCTGACCGTACCTGGCCGTCGAAGACCATCACCGCCGCGCCAATCTGGTGCAGCTCCGACCTGCGTGATGGCAACCAGTCGCTGATCGAGCCAATGGATTCGGAGAAGAAACTGCGCTTCTGGAAGACCCTGGTGCAGGTTGGCGTGAAGGAAATCGAAGCCTCGTTCCCGTCCGCTTCGCAGACCGATTTCGATTTCGTGCGCATGCTGATCGAAGACGGCCACATCCCGGACGACACCACCATCCAGGTGCTCACCCAGGCCCGTGAAGACCTCATCGCCCGCACCTTCGAGTCGCTGCGCGGGGCGAAGAAGGCCATCGTCCACCTGTACAACGCCACCAGCCCGTCGTTCCGCCGCATCGTCTTCAACCAGGACAAGCAAGGCGTGAAGGACATCGCGGTGAACGCGGCCAAGCTGTTCGTCAAGTACGCCGCCCAGCAGCCGGAAACCCAGTGGACCTTCCAGTACTCGCCAGAAACCTTCAGCGCCACCGAGATGGAGTTCGCCAAGGAAGTCTGCGACGCGGTCATCGAGGTATGGAACCCGACCCCCGAGCACAAGATCATCCTCAACCTGCCCGCCACCGTGGAAGTGTCCACCCCGAACATCTACGCCGACCAGATCGAATGGTTCTGCCGTAATGTCAGCCGTCGCGACAGCGTGATCATCAGCCTGCACTGCCACAACGACCGTGGCACCGGCATTGCCGCCACCGAACTGGGCCTGATGGCCGGTGCCGATCGCGCCGAAGGCTGCCTGTTCGGCAACGGCGAGCGTACCGGCAACGTCGACCTGGTGACCCTGGCGTTGAACCTCTACACCCAGGGTATCGACCCGCTGCTGGACTTCTCCGACATCGATGGCGTGCGCAAGGTGGTCGAAGAGTGCAACCAGCTGCCGGTGCACCCACGCCACCCGTACGTGGGCGACCTGGTCCACACCGCGTTCTCCGGCTCGCACCAGGATGCCATCCGCAAGGGCTTCGCCAAGCAGCAGGAAGGCGAGCTGTGGGAAGTGCCTTACTTGCCGATCGACCCGGCCGACATCGGCCGCAGCTACGAGGCGGTAATCCGCGTCAACAGCCAGTCGGGCAAAGGCGGCATCACCTACCTGCTTGAGCAGGAATACGGCATCAGCCTGCCGCGCCGCATGCAGATCGAGTTCAGCCAGGTAGTACAGGGTGAAACCGACCGCCTGGGCCTGGAAATGACCGCCCAGCAGATCTACAGCCTGCTGCACAAGGAATACCTCCAGGCCAACGCCCCGTACGCGCTGGTCAGCCACCGCCTGCAGGAAGAGAACGGCCACAGCGCCGTGGAAGTGGAAGTTGCCGGTGAAGGCGAAACCACCCTGCACTGGCGCGGCAAGGGCAACGGCGCGCTGGAAGCACTGGTGGCCGGCCTGCCGATTGCCGTGGAGATCATGGACTACAACGAGCATGCCATTGGCGCCGGTACCAATGCCAAGGCCGCGGCCTATATCGAACTGCGCGTGGCCGGTGGCCGCCCGGTGCATGGCGTGGGTATCGATGAAAACATCACCACGGCCAGCTTCAAGGCACTGTTCAGTGCGCTGAACCGCTCGCTGAGCCAGCAAGAAGCAAAAGCGGCCTGAGCCAAACTACAATAAATAATCCCGCATCCTGTGATGCGGGATTTTTTATTGGCCGATGCTGCCCCTTCGGACAGGGCAACAATCAATAGCGCGAACCGGGCCGATGGTAGGCGCTAGAATGGAACAGCCAGTGGCCACTATTGTCCGAAGCCTTGTAATTGTCCATCAGCACAGCCCTTTGGATCTCATGCCAACCCAGTGGCGTTATCGAAGAATCGGCCGCGACCGGCACGACAGTGTCAGTTGCTATAGAGGTAAGGAAACACAAATCCTCCCGCCCGCTTTCATCCGTGGCCACTTGGGAATACTGGAACAGCTCATTCAGATGGCCTGCAGATGTAGCCTTGTGCGCAAAAACCATGTGCATTTGATAGAAGTTATAAATCCCCGGCCCCTGAATCTCAAATGACTCCATACGCGTGTTCGATCCATGAACGCCTTCGGCATAACTGCTAGAGAGCTTCACCCCTCCAGCGCCTAGCGCCACGAATCCGCCGCCTACAGACAGCTCGACCTCTGAAGTTTGGGTAACAGACGAGCTGAACCCTTCCGTAACCTCAACGGCGTGAGTGTATTTGGTCGCGTTTGGTATACGAACCGTCTGCACATGTTCAAGGTAGGCAAACACCGGTACGCTGTAGGTTCCCCAGTTCTGGTTCCAGATCCACATGTCCCCATATATGGTCCCGCCTCGTACCCAGCAGCCGGGATTAAGCGACTTCCCGGTTTCGCCGAGCAAATAGTTATCAATTTCGTAACTACCGCGTTTCTCTGGCATATAGCTAATCTGCTCAACAACTTTGCTATCGATTATACTCACTGCACACTCCTGGCATTGACGGTTTACTGACATCGCCAACTTTATGAGCAGCAGATCTTGCAACTAAGCCTGAAGCGGTTCCTTGTTGGCACCCGCTTTATCAACGCAAAAAAAAAGGGGCGCCGACCAAGCGCCCCACAAGCCGTAAAGCACACAACAAATTCAGTTGGCGTCCAGCAGCGCCATCGCCTCCGCGCTGCACGCTTCGATCCGCGCCCAGTCGCCGTTCTTGATCCAGCTGCTGTCGAGCATCCAGGTACCACCCACGCACATCACATTGGGCAGCGCCATGTAATTGCGCACGTTGGCCGGGTTCACACCGCCCGTAGGGCAGAAACGAATATCGCCGAATGGGCCGCCAAAGGCCTTGATCGCCGCCACGCCGCCGCTGATCTCCGCCGGGAACAGCTTGAAGCGGCGGTAGCCCAGGGCGTAGCCCATCATGATTTCGGACGGCGTGCTGATGCCTGGCAGCAGCGGGATCTCGCTGTCCACACCGGCTTCGAGAATGTCCTGGGTAATGCCTGGGGTAACGACGAATTGCGCACCCCCAGCTTCAACGGCGGCGAACATTCCGCGATCGAGCACGGTGCCGGCGCCGACACAAAGCTCCGGGCGCTGCTCGCGCAACACCTGGATGGCCTTCAGGCCATATTGCGAGCGCAAGGTCACTTCCAGGGTACGGATACCGCCGGCGGCCAGGGCGTCAGCCAGCGGCAGGATGTCTTCCTCACGGGCGATGGTGATCACCGGCAGGATGCGCGCCTTTTCGCAAATGGCGTCGATCCGTGCGGCTTTGTCGGCCATCGAGAGCTTGGACTGTGGGCGTTCGAGGGTGGTCATGACTGTGGATCCTTGGCTCATGGGCACCAGTAGATGTCCAGGGGGGCGTGAAGAAAAGCGCGAATCGGCATTTCGGTAAGGTCGTTGCCAGCCAGCGCGGCGCGCAGGGTAGCGAGTTTGCCCTGCCCTTGTACGGACAGCGCGGTAAAGGCGGAGCTGGCCAGCAGCGAGCGGGTCATCGACAGGCGCTGGTGCGGCACGCTCGGTGCCAGCAAGGGCAGGCAGCGGCGTGGGTTGGCCAGGTCGAGGCCTGCCTCCAGGTTGGGGCTGGCAGGGAACAGCGAAGCGGTATGGCCATCATCCCCCATGCCCAGCACCAGTACGTCGATCGGCGGCAGCTCGGCCAGGGCCTGATCGGCCTTGCCCGCGGCGGCATCAAGGTTCTCCGCCTGCTGGTAAAGGCCAACGAAGCGGGCCTTGGCCGCCGCGCCCTTGAACAGGTGGCGGGCCAGCAGGCCGGCGTTGCTGTCGGCGTGCTCCACCGGCACCCAGCGCTCATCGGCCAGGCTGACGGTGACCTTGGCCCAGTCGAGGTTTTCGCTGGCCAGCTTCTCGAGAAACGGCACCGGGCTACGGCCGCCGGATAGCACCACGCAGGCCTGGCCCTTGGCGGCAATGGCTGCGCGCAGGCGCTCGGCCACGTCATGGGCCTGGGCTGCGGCCAGAGCCTTGGCATCCGCCAGCTCATGTACCGTCACAGTCGCTGGCAGTTTCAGTTCAGATATCCCCATACCACGCCCTCCCATCGCGTGTGATCAGTGCAATCGAGCTCATCGGCCCCCAGGAGCCTGCCGCGTATGGCTTGGGCGCATCGCCCGCGTTACGCCAGCCGGCGATCAGCTGGTCGCACCACTTCCAGGCATACTCGATTTCGTCCTTGCGCACGAACAGGTTCTGGTTACCGCGCATCACTTCGAGCAACAGCCGCTCGTAGGCATCCGGAATCCGTGCACTGCGCCAGGTATCGGAGAAATTCAGCTGCAACGGGCCGCTGCGCAGTTGCATGCCTTTGTCCAGGCCCTGCTCCTTGGTCATCACCCGTAAAGAGATGCCTTCGTCCGGTTGCAGGCGGATGATCAGCTTGTTACCGATCTGCAAACGCTGTTCCGGAGCGAAGATGTAGTGCGGCGTTTCCTTGAAGTGGATGACGATCTGCGACAGCTTCTGCGGCATGCGCTTGCCGGTACGCAGGTAGAACGGCACCCCCGACCAGCGCCAGTTGCGGATGTCGGCACGCAGGGCGACGAAGGTTTCGGTGTCGCTCTGGGCGTTGGCGTTGTCTTCTTCCAGGTAACCAGGCACCGGCTTGCCATCGCTGTAGCCAGCGATGTACTGGCCGCGCACCACACGGGTGCTCAGCCCTTCACCGGTGATCGGTGCCAGGGCCTTGAGTACCTTGACCTTCTCGTCACGGATGGCATCGGCCGACAGTTCGCTGGGCGGGTCCATGGCGATCAGGCACAGCAGCTGCAGCAGGTGGTTCTGGATCATGTCGCGCAGCTGGCCGGCCTTGTCGAAGTAGCCCCAGCGGCCTTCGATACCGACCTTCTCGGCGACTGTGATCTCCACATGGGAGATGGAATTCTGGTTCCACTGGGTTTCGAACAGGCTGTTGGCGAAACGCAGGGCGATCAGGTTCTGCACCGTTTCCTTGCCCAGGTAGTGGTCGATGCGGTAGACCCGGCTCTCCGGGAAGAACCGCGCCACGGCATCGTTGACCCGGCGCGACGACTCCAGGTCGTGGCCAATGGGCTTCTCCAGTACCACCCGGGTGCGTTCGGCCAGCCCGGCCTTGTCGAGGTTTTCGCAGATGGCCCCGTACACCGCCGCAGCGGTGGCGAAGTAGGCGATCAGCGGCAGCTCGCCCGGCAACTGCTCGGCCAGGGCCTGGTAGCCCTCGGGCTGGAGGAAGTCCAGGTGCTGGTAGCTCAGCCTGGCGAGGAAGCGGCCCAGCGCGGCGGGCTCGATATCGGCCTCGGGCACATGCCGGCGCAGGTGCGCTTCGATGCTGTCCAGGTGGCCCTGCGCGCTACCGGCCTCGCGGGCCAGCGCCAGCAGGCGGGTTTCCGGGTGCAACAGGTTGGCCCGGTCGAGCTGGTAGAGCGCAGGAAACAGCTTGCGCAATGCCAGGTCGCCGAGGGCGCCAAACAGGGCAAAGGTGCAAGGTTCGACACTGATCGCAGCCATGATGTTGGTTCTTTCCTAAAGTTGGTCTAGGAATACCGCTTTCACATACGGTTTTCAAGGGATAATGTAGTAAAAACCACAACATTACACACAAGTGTTACAGACAAGTGGTACGTCAACCGCGCCGACAGTACGATAGACGACCGTGCAAAAAGCCTGCTGCTCCCACAGCCGGCTGTCTTCCCGACCCAAGGACACACCCCATGGACCGCGTGCGAAACCTCCTGGAACAGATCCAGGGCCGCCTCGACGAGCTGAACAAGGCCGAACGCAAAGTCGCCGAAGTCATCCTGCTCAACCCGCAACAAGCCACCCGTTTCAGCATTGCTGCGCTGGCCCAGGCGGCCAAGGTCAGCGAACCTACCGTCAACCGCTTCTGCCGCTCGTTCGGCGTCAGCGGCTACCCCGAGCTCAAGCTGCAGCTGGCGCAGAGCCTGGCCAGCGGCGCCGCCTACGTCAGCCGCGCGGTGGAGGCTGACGACGACCCGGCCGCCTACACCCAGAAGATCTTCGCCAGTGCCATCGCCTCGCTCGACAGCGCCTGCCAGCAGCTCGACCCGCAGCAGGTCAGCCGTGCCGTGGACATGATGATCCAGGCCCGGCAGATTCACTTCTTCGGCCTGGGCGCCTCGGCCCCGGTGGCGCTGGACGCCCAGCACAAGTTCTTCCGCTTCAACCTGGCAGTATCCGCCCACGCCGACGTACTGATGCAGCGCATGCTGGCCTCGGTGGCGCACACCGGCGACCTGTTCGTGATCATCTCCTACACCGGGCGCACCCGCGAACTGGTCGAGGTTGCCCGCCTGGCCCGGGAAAACGGCGCCTCGGTGCTGGGCCTGACCGCTGCCGGTTCGCCACTGGCCAATGCCTGCAGCCTGAGCCTGCACATTCCGCTGCCGGAAGACACCGACATCTACATGCCGATGACCTCGCGGATCATCCAGCTGACTGTGCTCGATGTGCTGGCCACCGGCATGACCCTGCGTCGCGGCGTGGACTTCCAGCCGCACCTGCGCAAGATCAAGGAAAGCCTCAACGCCAGCCGCTACCCGATCGAGGACGACGAGCTCAACTGAGCCGGTGTGCCTGCAGGCGCAGGTGGGCACGCTGCCCCGGCGCCAGGCTCAGGCCCTCGCCACTGCCGCTGGCGGCCTCGACACAGACGAAGCGCTGGCATTCACGCCCGGTCACGCCCATCAGCGGGCGGTTGCCCGGGTGCCAGACCACCGTGTCGTCGCTGTCACCGGTATCGATGCACAGCTCGCGCTGCCAGGCCGGGTCCTGCAATTGCACCCGCGGCGTGCCGGGGTAGACCTTCTGGCAACCGCCCTTGAGCTTCAGCGCGCCATCTTCACGGCAGGCCTGGCGGTTCAGGCGGTCGTAGCCTTCGATATCCTCCAGCCCGGACAGCGCTATCTCGGACACGTCACTGATGCGCCAGTAGGCCAGCAGGGCATGGCTCAGCTGGCAGGGTTCGCTGTCCTGGTGCTCGGTGCTCAGGCTGAGCTCCATGCGGCTACCCAGCCGGGCATGCAGGTCGACCTGCCAGTCGCACAGGTCCAGCCGCCATTTCAAGGTTACCCCCTCCTCGTCCTCACGGCTGTCCACCAGCTTCCAGTCGAGCAGGCGCGCCCAGCCATGGGCCGGCCACAAGTCCTCGCTGGGGTGGCGGCCATACCATGGCCAGCACACCGGCACACCACCGCGGATCGCCCCCACCTGCGGCCACTGCTCGGCGCACCACAGCCAGGGCCGTTCACCCGCTGGTTGAAAATGCAGCAGTTGCGCACCCTGGCGGCTGAACACCGCCTGGCAACGGGGATGGTCGATGATCAGCACATCGCGCTGCTGGTAACGCTCCCACTCGAATGTCGGCCGGGGCCGCTGCGAGGTAAAGAAGCGATGGAGCGGATGTTCGGGCATGGTTCAGAGCTCTTGTTGTTTGAGATAGCGCTGTCTCGGCCTATCCCCGACAACCACTGAAGGCCAGTGGCTGCCGGGTACCGAAGTGGATTGGCGTAAATTTACAACAATTGCTCTCAGAATGACGACTGAATCTTCAAACCTGCGACCAGCGCGTTGTCCACCTCATCCACCCCGCCGGGGCTCTTGATGTACTGCAGGTTGGGCCGCACGGTCAGCCAGTTGGTGACGTGGAAGCCGTAGTAGAGCTCGGCGTTGTACTCGGTACGCTGCAGCGGCACGAAGCCTGGGTTGTCGTAATCGCTGATGCCGCTCTGGGCGTTGAGCAGTTCGGCGCGTTTCTTCACGTCGTCATTCACATGAATGCGCGCCACGCCGAAGCCGATATCGTCCTTGGGCCGGGCGTCGAATGCGCCTTTGTAGACCAAGCCCAGTTGCTGATAGTTGTCGACGACGTTGGTGGCCTTGTCGTGCACGGTGAAGTTGGCGAACAGGCTCAGGCCACGGTTGACGTCGCCGCCATGGGCAGTGACCTGCTGCTGTGCCACCACCCACCAGCCATGCTTGCTGGAGTGCGACTTGAAGGCTTCGCCCGTCAGCGCCTGCGGGTTGCCGTTGACGTCATCGAACACATCGTCGGCCTTGGCCGTGCTGTAGTAGTAACCCAGGCGGTACTCGCCCGGCAGGCCGTTGACCTTGGGTGACCACACCGCTTCCACCGGCAGGATCGCGCCCTTGGTGCCGCTGCCACTGAGCTTGAAGCCGTTGCCGGTTTCCAGGTTGGAAGGGTTTTGCTCGAAGGCGCCGACCTGGACGAAGAATTCCGGGGTGATGTTGTATTTCACCCGCAGCGCCCACTGGCTGACCGGCCAGTTGTACCAGATGCCGCCGACCCAGTTGCCCACCTGCGAGCCGCAGAACGCCAGGTTCTGGAAGTCGCAGGGGAAGCTGTTGAAGTCCTCGCCCTCGCCGAAGCGGCCAAATTTGACGTCCAGTGCGCCGTCGAAGTACTTCTGCTTGACCCACATCTGGGTCAGCCGCCAGGTCTGGCCGCGGCCCCACACTTCCTGCACCGAGCTGAACTGCCCGGCGCGCGGATCGCTGATGCGGTCGTTGGACAGGTTGCGGCCGCTGCGCTCGGTGATCGCCAGTTTGAACTCGGCGTCATGCCAGCCAAAGATTTTCTGCAGGTCCAGGTGCGCGCCCAGGGCGAACTGGTCGCTATAGCGCGCGGTCTTGTCGTCGTTGTAACCGCCGTGCAGGTTACCGGCAACCTCACCGACATAATCGAGGGTGAAGTCATAGCCCTTTTCCAGCAGCTCGGTGCGGGTGCCGCCCCAGTCGCCGGTCATCCACTTCGATTCGCTGGAAAAAGCCTCGGCAGCCTGCGCGCCGCTGCCAGCGGCCATCGCCAGCGGTGCGAGCAAGGCGAGCGAACCTAATGTCCTGATGCGTTTGCGCTGTTCCATCCCTTTGCGTCCTCTTTGTTCTTATTGATGGTGTAGACGAGTTATCGGCCTTTGAAGTGCGCCACATTGTCTTTCATGGTTGTGGCAGTAGTGGCCAGGTGCAGGCGCTCGCCGCTGGCGGCGTCGAACAGCAGCACCCGTGCCGGGTCGAATTGCAGGTTCAGGCTGTCGCCGACCCGGCACGCCACATCCGGCGCCAGGCGGCAGCAGACCTTGGTCTGGTTGAGGGTGACGAACACCAGCAGGTCTGGCCCGGTGGGCTCGGTCACCTGCACCTCGGCGCGAATGCCGGGCAGGCCATTGCCCTCGGCTGCACCCAGGGCAATCTGCTCGGGGCGGATGCCCAGGATGATCTCGCGGCCCTCCAGCTCGTCTGCAGCCACCCCGAAAGGCAGTTCGCAACGCGCCTGGCCGCTGTCGAGCACGGCCAGCAGGCGCCCGTCCTGTTGCGTGAGGCGCACCGGGATGAAGTTCATCGGCGGCGAACCGATGAAGCTGGCGACGAACTGGTTGGCCGGATCGTTGTAGATCTGCTGCGGGGTGCCGAACTGCTGGATGATGCCGTCCTTCATCACCGCCACCTTGTCGCCCAGGGTCATGGCCTCGATCTGGTCATGGGTGACGTACACGGTGGTGGTCTTCAGGCGCTGGTGCATCAGTTTCATTTCGGTACGCATTTCGACGCGCAGCTTGGCATCGAGGTTGGACAGCGGTTCATCGAACAGGTAGATCTTCGGCCGCCGCGCCAGCGCCCGGCCCATGGCCACGCGCTGCTGCTGGCCACCGGACAGCTGCGCCGGCTTGCGCGCCAGCAGGTGCTCGATCTGCAACAGCTTGGCCACCCGCGCCACTTCCTCGTCAATCGCGGCCTGGGGCAGCTTGCGGATCTTCAAGCCGAACTCAATGTTCTCGCGCACGCTCATGGTCGGGTACAGCGCGTAGGACTGGAACACCATGGCGATGTCGCGGTCCTTGGGGCTCATGCCGCTGACGTCCTGCTGGTCGATGAGTATCGCGCCGCCGGTGATCTGCTCCAGCCCGGCGATGCAGTTCATCAAGGTCGACTTGCCGCAACCCGACGGGCCGACCAGGATCAGGAACTCGCCATCCTTGATCGACAGCTGGATGTCCTTGAGGGTGTCCGGCAGGCCGCTGCCGTAGGTCTTGTTCACATTGCGAAGTTCGAGCGTTGCCATGACTTACCCCTTTACCGCGCCAGCAGTCAGCCCGCGGACGAAATATTTGCCTGCCACCACGTAGACCAGCAGGGTTGGCAGGCCGGCGATCATCGCCGCCGCCATGTCGACGTTGTATTCCTTGGCCCCGGTGCTGGTGTTGACCAGGTTGTTCAGGGCCACGGTAATCGGTTGCGAATCGCCGCTGGAGAACACCACGCCGAACAGGAAGTCGTTCCAGATCTGGGTGAACTGCCAGATCAGGCAGACCATGATGATCGGCGTGGACATCGGCAGGATGATGCGGCGGAAGATGGTGAAGAACCCGGCACCGTCCAGGCGCGCGGCCTTGACCAGCGCATCGGGGATGCTCACGTAGAAGTTGCGGAAGAACAGCGTGGTGAAGGCCAGGCCGTAGACCACGTGCACCAGCACCAGGCCGGTGGTGGTGCTGGCCAGGCCGAGCTTGCCGAGGGTGAACGAGGCCGGCAGCAGTACGGTCTGGAACGGCAGGAAGCAGCCGAACAGCAGCAGGCCGAAGAACAGCTGCGAACCGCGGAAGCGCCACATCGACAGCACATAGCCGTTCAGCGCGCCGATGGCGGTGGAGATGAGCACCGCTGGCACGGTGATCATGATCGAGTTCCAGAAGTAACCGCTGACCGTGTTCCAGGCCTTGACCCAGCCGATGCCGGTAATTGCCACCGGCCAGCTCAGCAGGTTGCCGGTGCTGATGTCGTCCGGGGTCTTGAAGCTGGTCAGCAGCATCACCACCAGCGGCACCAGGTACAGCAGCACCGCCAGCAACAGCACCGCGTGGATGGCGATGCGGCTCGGGCTAAGCACCGCTTTGTCGAGAGGGCTATGCATGGCGTTTGCTCCGCAGCTCCGAGTACAGGTAAGGCACGAGGATCGCCAGGATCGCCCCGAGCATCAGGATGGCGCTGGCCGAGCCCATGCCCATCTGGCCGCGGCTGAAGGTGAACGAGTACATGAACATCGCCGGCAGGTCGGACGAGTAGCCTGGGCCGCCGGCAGTCATGGCCGCCACCAGGTCGAAGCTCTTGATGGCAATGTGCGCGAGGATCATCAGGGAGCTGAAGAACACCGGGCGCAGGCTGGGCAGTACCACGCGCCAGTAGATGCGCGGCAGGCTGGCGCCATCGATCTGCGCGGCGCGGATGATCGACGGGTCGACGCCACGCAGGCCGGCGAGGAACATTGCCATGATGAAGCCCGAGGCCTGCCACACGGCGGCGATCACCAGGCAGTACACCACCCGGTCGGGATCGATCAGCCAGTCCAGGCGAAAGCCCTCCCAACCCCAGTCACGCAGCAGCTTGTCCAGGCCCATGCCCGGGTTGAGCAGCCACTTCCAGGCGGTACCGGTGACGATCATCGACAGCGCCATGGGGTACAGGTAGATGGTGCGGATGAAACCTTCGCGACGGATTCGCTGGTCCAGCAGGACCGCCAGCACTACGCCGATGACCAGGCTGATGGCGATGAACAGGCCGCCGAACAGCAGCAGGTTCTTGCTTGCCACCCACCAGCGGTCGTTGTCGAACAGCCGGGCATACTGCGCCAGGCCGGCCCATTTGTAGGTCGGCAGGAAGGTCGAGGTGGTGAAGGACAGGACGAAGGTCCAGAGGATGTAGCCGTAGAAGCCCACCAGGACGATGAACATGCTCGGCGCCAGCACCAGCTTGGGCAGCCAGCGCTGTAGCGCGTCCAGGGGTGAGGCCCGCAGTTGGGCGGTTGCTGTGGTCATGATTTGGTACCCAAAGCCCAGGCAGTGTGGGGCACTGCCTTTTGTGTTGTCGGTACTGGCCCTATCGCCGGCAAGCCAGCTCCCACAGGTAACCCACAATTTTCAAAGGCAGTGAAAATCCTGTGGGAGCCGGTTTGCCGGCGATAGGGCCGTCAGCGCTTTACTGGGCAGCCTGGATCGCCGCCGCCAGCTTCTTCGCCGCATCGGCCGGGTCGGCCTTGGGGTCGTTGATGTAGTTGGTCACCACATCGAAGAACGCGCCCTGCACGGCCAGCGTGGTGGCCATGTTGTGCGCCATGCTCGGCTGCAGGCCGCCATTCTTGGCATCGGCCAGGAAGTCCTTGGCGGAGGTTTGCGCGCAGGCGTCGAAGCCATACTTGCCCATGTCGGCCAGCATGTCGTTGCGCACCGGGATCGACCCCTTGTTGCTGCTGAAGACCTTCTGGAAGTCCTCGCCCAGCACCTTGCGGGCAATATCCTGCTGGCCGGCAGACGTGCCGGCGTCGTTCTGCTTGAACACCACCAGCGAGTCGATGTTGTACAGGAACGCCTTGTCGGTGCCGGGGAATGGCACGCACTGGTAGTCCTTGCCGGCGGTTTTCTTCGCCAGGGTCCATTCGCTCTTGGCCCAGTCGCCCATGATCTGCATGCCGGCCTTGCCGTTGATGACCTTGGCCGCTTCCAGGTTCCAGTCCTGGCCTTTGCCATCCGGGTCCATGTAGGTGGCGACCTTCTTCAGTTCGGTCAGCGCCTTGACCATCTGCGGGCCGGTCAGGGCCGCGCTGTCGAGGTCGACCAGGGCCTTCTTGTAGCCATCGGCCCCCATCACTGCCAGCACCACGCTTTCGAACACGGTGCTGTCCTGCCACGGCTGGCCGCCATGGGCGAGCGGGATGAAGCCGGCGGCCTTGAGCTTGTCGGCGGCGGCGTAGAATTCGTCGAGGGTGGCTGGCGCCTTGTCGATGCCAGCCTTCTTGAAGACGTCGGGGTTGATCCACAGCCAGTTGATGCGGTGGATGTTCACCGGCACGGCGACATAGTCACCGTCGTACTTGACGGTATTCGCGACTTTCTTGTCGAGCAGTGAGTCCCACTTTTCTTCCTTGGCCACATCTTTGAGCACATCGGCGTCAAGCAGGCCGGTGGCTGCCCAGTCCTGGATGTCCGGGCCCTTGATCTGCGCGACACCCGGCGGGTTGCCGGCCACGGCGCGGCTCTTGAGCACGGTCATGGCGGTGGCACCACCACCACCGGCGACCGCGCCGTCCTTCCAGGTGAAACCATCTTTTTCGACCTGGGCCTTGAGCACATCGACTGCCGCTTTTTCACCACCGGAGGTCCACCAGTGCACCACCTCGACACTGCCTTTGGCATCGGCAGCCAAGGCACTCAGCGGGAACAAGGAGGCCAGTGAGATTGCGGCAGCGAGACGGAGCGTGGAATTCATCGAAGCACCTTTCTTGTTGTTATGCCGTGCAAGTCGATCGCTTGCGTTGCATGAAGTCTAAACAGCGTGCTCGCCTCGCCAGGTAACGAAGCGATGCGTGAATGTCATCGTTTGGTTACATTGCCGGCCAAGCTGCTGGCCAGGCTGGGTGCCAGTGGCAAGCCCGGCAGCAGCAGCGCCTGGTAGGCATGGTAGAGGTCGGGCTTGCCTGGCCAGATGGTCGCGGCCGTCTGGTTGTGCGCATCGAGTTCGTGGTGCCAGCTGCCAGCGCCATGGTCAATGAAATGGTTGGCGATGAAGTCCCAGCAACGGCGGTACCACTGTTCGTAGTACGCCTCGCCAGTGCGCTGCAACAGGGCTGCGGCGGCGGCGCAGGCTTCGGCATGCACCCAGTGCAGGCGTGCGCGCACCACCGGGCGATCGTCCCAGTCCAGGGTGTAGACGAAACCGGGCGCGCCATCGACGTTCCAGGCCTGCTGGCAGGCTGTATCGAATAATGCGCGGGCACAGTCTGGCAGCCACTGCGAGGCATGCAGGCCGGCCCGTTCCAGGCTGGCCTCCAGATGCAGCAGTAACCGCGCCCACTCCAGGGCATGCCCGGGCGTGGAACCATAAGGCCGGAAGTGGTCGGCCGGGTGCGCCTGGTTGTAGTGCGGCAGTGGCTGCCAGAGGGCGTCGAAATGCTCGATGACCCGGTAGCCGTTGGCGGCGGCATGGGTATGGATGATGCGTTCGGCGATGCGCAAGGCGCGTTGCAGCCACAGGCTGTCGCCAGTGACGTCTGCCAGGGCCAGGAAGGCCTCGACCGCATGCATGTTGCTGTTGGCGCCACGGTACTGCTCGGGCAACTGCCAGGCGCGGGAGAAGGCTTCCCGCAGGGCTCCCTCCTCTTCGCTCCAGAAATGCGCTTCGAGCACCTGCACCGCGTCTGCCAGCAGAGCTGGTGCACCGCCAGCACCTGCCATCACCGCCGAGCTGGCGGCCAGGGCGACAAAGGCATGCAGGTAAGCCGCCTTGCCGCTGTCGTCATGGCCACCGGGGTGGGCGAACCAACCGCCGTAGGTGGCATCCTGCAGCGCACCACGCAGGGCGGCCACACCGTGTTCGGCATAGGCCAGGTAGCCGGGCACGCCCTGCAGGTGGGCCAGGGCGAAACAGTGGGACATGCGGGCGGTGATCAGGGTTTCGGCGCGGGCACCGGGTGCAAGCAGGCCTGCGGCGTCGAGGCTGCCGAAGCCATCGGGCAGTTTCGAAGCCGTGGCGAAGGCCAGCAGGCGTTGCCCTTCTGCCATGCGCCAGGCGGTGTGGGCCGGGGCGTCGAGCCAGCGGGTGGAAGGCAGGTTGGAGGTGCTCATGGGCCAGCTTGATCCTTGCCAGTCGTCTGCGAATTCTAGCCAGCGGGGTTTGGTGAGTTGTCACGAAGGACAGTGGGTTTGTCACCGGGTAGTTACATTTGTGTGACCCGCAATGGCCCTATCGCCGGCAAGCCGGCTCCCACCTCGACCGCATCGACCGAAGCCATACTCAGTACCTGTAGGAGCCTGGCTTGCCAGCGATGAGGCACTGACAGGCAACACAAGACAGTTGCTTCAACAAGGCCTGCAAAAATCTCAAGGCTTGCGCTGTACCTGTGGGAGCTGGCTTGCCGGCGATAGGGCCGGTACAGGCAATACAACCCTTCAGTCCATGCCCCGCGGCAGGTACAAGGTCACCCGCAACCCGCCCTCACGCAGGTTCAGCAAGCTCACCTCCCCGCCATGGCTATGGGCAATGTTGCGCGCAATCCCCAACCCCAGTCCGTACCCCTGCTGCTGCCCGGCCAGACGGAAGTGCGGCTCGAACACTTGCTCCAGTTGCTGCTGCGGCACCCCCGGACCCTGGTCATCCACCTGCAGGACAAACCCCTCGGCACTGTCGATTATGCGCAGCCGCGCCCGTTCGCCGTACTTGATGGCGTTGTCGATCAGGTTGCCGATGCAGCGCCGCAGCGCCAGCGGCTTGCCCGGGTACGGCGCCAGCGCCCGGCCTTCGAGCGTGATGCGGCCATCGCCCAGGTATGGTTCGGCCAGGATTTCCAGCACCTGGTTGAGGTCGACCGGCTCGATGTTCTCGTGGATGTCGGTGTCCTTCACGCACTGCAACGCGCCTTTGACCAGCAGCTCCAGCTCGTCCAGGTCCTGGCTGAACTTGGCCTGCAGGCGCTCGTCCTCCAGCAGCTCGACGCGCAGGCGCAAGCGGGTGATCGGCGTGCGCAGGTCGTGGGAAATGGCACTGAACAGCTGGCTGCGCTCGGTCAGATAGCGGCTGATGCGCTCGCGCATGCTGTTGAACGCACGCCCTACCTCGACCACCTCGCTGCCACCGCCTTCGGCCACCGGCGCCACATCGGCGCCCAGCGACATTTCCCGCGCAGCCCGCGCCAGGCGCTTGAGCGGCCAGCTTTGCCAGTGCACCAGCAAGCCGATGAACAACAGCAGCAAGGCCGTGGTCAGCACGATGAAGCCGATCTGCTGACGCGGCAGGCGCTCGGCTTCCAGGCTGGTGTAGGGCTCGGGCAGCAGCGAGGCGATGTACAGCCACTCACCCTCGCCCAGGCGGATCTGGGTGACCAGCACCGGCGGGTTGAGTGGCTCCAGGGTCAGCGAGTAATGCGCCCAGGAGCGTGGCAGTTCGTCGAGCTTCAGGCCGCTGTTGAAGATACGCAGGTCGTCCGGCCCGACGAACTCCACGGAAATTTCCATCTGCGAACCCAGGCGCTCATGCAGCACTTGCTGGAACACATCGATAACCGCCTGCTTGCGCGGGGTAACGGGCAGTAGCGGCATGTCCAGCGGCTTGGCGTTGAGCGACACAAAAAAGCGCGTGCCGCCCATGCTGCGCAGCTGGTCGAGGACCATCGGCCGGTAGGCCACCGGCAACGAGCGGAAGTAGCTGACACTGGCACTCATCGAATGAGCCAGGCTGCTGGCGCTGGCACGCAGGCCCTGCAACTGGCTGGCGCGCAATTGGGCAACCCAGATGATGCTCGACAACCCCTGGGCCAGCAGCACTACCAGCAATGTCAGCAGCAGCATGCGCCCCAGTAGCGAGCGCGGCAGCAGTCGCCAGCGCCGCTCAGGGCGCATTGCAGACATGGGCAGCCAACAGGTAGCCGCTGCCGCGTACGGTACGGATCAGCCGGGGTGGTTTGTCGGTATCGCGCAGGCGCTGGCGCAGGCGGCTGACCGCCATGTCGACGATGCGGTCCAGCGGCATCGGCTCGCGGCCACGGGTGGCGTTGCCGATGGTGTCGCGGTCGAGGATCTGCTGTGGGTGGTCGAGGAACAGCTTGAGCAGGGCGAAGTCGGCGCCGGAGAGAATCACCTCCTCACCGTCGCGATGGAACAGGCGGTGGCTGACCGTGTCCAGGCGCCAGTCGTCGAAGGCCAGCACCGCACTGCCCGGCGCCGCCTGGCCGAACTCGGCGCGGCGCAGCAGGGCCTTGATCCGCGCTTGCAGTTCGCGGGGGCTGAACGGCTTGCCCAGGTAGTCGTCGGCACCCAGCTCCAGGCCGATGACCCGGTCGGTTTCGTCGGAGCTGGCGGTGAGCATGATGATCGGTACCCGTGCCTGGCGCGGGTGCTGGCGTACCCAGCGGCACAGGCTGAAGCCGTCTTCGTCGGGCAGCATGACATCGAGGATGACCAGGTCGCAGGGGGTGGACTCCAGCGCGCGGCGAAAGCCCTTGCCGTCGGCTTCGGCATGCACCTGGAAGCCGGAGCGGCTCAGGTAGGTTTGCAGCAGTTCGCGGATTTCCTGGTCGTCGTCGACCATCAGGATCGATTTGCCGGCAGTGCTCAAGGTGGTCCGTCCTTTTGTTGGTTACAGGTCTTTGTTGCCTGTTTTTATTGGGGCCGCTTTGCGGCCCTTCGCGGGCTTGCCCGCTCCCACAGGTGTGTCGCTATGCCCATGACTTGTGCGATCCCTGTGGGAGCGGGCAAGCCCGCGAAGGGCTGCAAAGCAGCCCCAGTCAGTGATCCAGCGCCTGCTGCAAGGCTACCCCAGCCCCCAGCAACCCGGAAAACTCCGCCGTCACCAGCCAAACCGGCACGCCAGCGAAATAGCCACTCATGCAGCCCTTGTCGGAAAAACTGGCGGCAAACCCGCTGCGCACGAACAGCTCGGCAAAGCGCGGGATCACGCCGCCGACAATATAGACCCCACCCCGTGCGCCCAGCGTCAGAACATTGTTACCAGCGACTCGGCCGAGGAACCGGCAGAACTGCTCGATCACCGCCAGCGCCCGCGGCTCGCCGCCGAGCGCGGCATCGGTGATCTGTGCCGGGGTCTTGTGTCGGGGTGTGTCGCCGTCCAGCGCGCAGATTGCCTGGTACAGGCGCAGCAGGCCACCGCCACTGAGCACGGTCTCGGCGCTGACATGGCCGATCTGCCCGTGAATCTGTTGGTGAATCGCCGCTTCGCGGGCATTGCCCACCGGCAGGTCGACGTGCCCGCCCTCCCCCGGCAGGGCATGCCAGTTCTGTTCGCCCAGGCGCAATAGCGCACCCACGCCCAGCCCGGTACCCGGGCCGATGACCAGGGCCGGCCGCGACAGGTCTGCCTGGCCTGGGCACACTTCGCGGAACTCGCCGGGACGCAGGCGGGTCATGCCCAGCGCCATGGCGGTAAAATCGTTGATCAGCAGCAGCCGCTCGACCTGCAATGTCTGGCAGAAGGCCACGCGGCTGAGGCGCCAGTGGTTGTTGGTGAAGCGGAACTCATCGCCATCGACCGGCCCAGCCACCGCCAGGCAGGCAGCAGTCACGTCGCCGCGGGGAATGCCCAAGCCTTCAAGGTAAGCCTCGATGGCCTGTTCCGGGCTGGTGTAGTCCTCGGTGGCGAAGACCTTCACTTCGTGCAGCTGGTTGTCACGCCACAACGCAAAACGGGCATTGGTGCCGCCGATGTCGCCAACCAGCAGGTCCTTCATTTGAGGTTCTCCAGGGCCGAGGTGAACGCACTGGCGCCCTGCTCTGCCGGGCTGAACGCCACGCGCATGAAGCCGAACAGCTCGCGCCCGCAGCCCAGGTCGTTGCCCTGTGGCGCTGGCGGCAGGTCGCGGCTGGCCAGTTCTTCGGCCGACACCATTACCCGCAGCGTGCCTTCGACACCATCGACCCGCACCATATCACCATCGCGCACCCGTGCCAGCGGGCCGCCGTCATAAGCCTCGGGGCAAACGTGAATGGCCGCCGGGATCTTGCCCGAGGCACCGGACATGCGCCCGTCGGTAACCAGCGCCACCTTGAAGCCACGGTCCTGCAGCACGCCGAGGAACGGTGTGAGCTTGTGCAGCTCGGGCATGCCGTTGCAGCGAGGGCCCTGGAAGCGCACCACGGCGACGAAGTCACGCTCCAGCTCGCCGGCCTTGAACGCATCGGCCAGCGACTGCTGGTCGTGGAACACCCGCGCCGGGGCCTCGACCACCTGGTGCTCGGGGGCAACAGCGGAAACCTTCATCACGCCGCGGCCAAGGTTGCCCTCCATCACCCGCAGGCCGCCTTCGGCCGAGAACGGCCGCGCCACCGGGCGCAGGATGCTTTCGTCCAGGCTGTGCTGCGGCCCTTCGCGCCACACCAGCTTGCCGTTGTCGAGGAACGGCTCCTGGGTGTAGCGGCGCAGGCCATGGCCGGCCACGGTGTTGACGTCTTCGTGCAGCAGCCCGGCATCGAGCAGCTCGCGGATCAGGAAGGCCATGCCGCCCGCGGCCTGGAAGTGGTTGATGTCGGCCTTGCCGTTGGGGTAGACGTGGGACAGGGTCGGTACCACCTCGGACAGGTCGGCCATGTCCTGCCAGGTCAGCTGGATACCCGCGGCCTGGGCAATCGCCGGGATGTGCAGGGTATGGTTGGTCGAGCCACCAGTGGCGTGCAGGGCAACGATGGAATTGACCAGCGCCTTCTCGTCGACGATTTCACCCAGCGGCATGAAGTTGCCGCTGGCCTTGGTCATGCGCGTGACCTGCTGCGCGGCCTCGGCGGTGAGCGCGTCGCGCAGCGGTGTGTACGGGTTGACGAACGAGGCGCCCGGCAGGTGCAAGCCCATCACTTCCATCACCAGCTGGTTGGTGTTGGCAGTGCCGTAGAAGGTACAGGTGCCAGGGCTGTGGTAGGACTTCATCTCCGACTCCAGCAGCTCTTCGCGGCTGGCCTTGCCTTCGGCGTAGCGCTGGCGCACATCGGCCTTCTGCTTGTTGGAAATGCCGGAGACCATCGGCCCGCCCGGAACGAAGATGGTCGGCAGGTGGCCGAAGCGCAGCGCCCCCATCATCAGGCCGGGGACGATCTTGTCGCAGATGCCCAGCATCAGCGCGGCGTCGAACATGTTGTGCGACAGGGCCACGGCGGTGGACATGGCGATCACTTCGCGGCTGGCGATGGCCAGCTCCATGCCCGGTTCGCCCTGAGTCACGCCATCGCACATGGCCGGCACGCCACCGGCGAACTGGCCGACCGAGCCGACCTCGCGCAGGGCCTGCTTGATCTGCTCGGGGAAGTGCTGGTACGGCTGGTGCGCCGAAAGCATGTCGTTGTAGGCCGAGACGATGGCCACGTTGGCCGCGTTCATCAGGCGCAGGGTCTGCTTGTCGTCGCTGCCGCAACCGGCCACGCCATGGGCGAAGTTGGCGCACTGCAGGCTGGCACGCATGGGGCCGTCACTGGCCGCGCCGCGAATCAGTTGCAGGTAGCGTTCGCGGGTGGCACGGCTACGTTCGACCAGCCGCTGGGTGACCTCAAGGATGCGCGGATGCATGTACTGGACTCCAGGCTAATTGTAAGGGCGGTTTGCCGGGCATTTCCCCTCCAAACGATTGCGGCCTAGGCTCAAGGTAGAGGAGCCCGCTGCATCGATGGAGGCACGTCGCCCAACCACTCGTTGTATGTTTAAACAAAATACTGCCACTAAAAAGGCTTGTTTTCTATCGGCAGGTGAATAATCTTGTAATTCCAACAACAAAACCGTTTCAGTGAAGCTCCTTTGTGCCACAGGTTTCACTCGGACTGCCAGAGGTACTGCCATGACCCTACGCATCGCCATCAATGGATTCGGCCGCATCGGGCGCAACGTCCTGCGCGCACTGTATACCCAAGGCTACCGCCAGGACCTGCAGGTCGTCGCCATCAACGACCTGGGCGACAGCGCCATGAATGCCCACCTGCTCAAGTACGACAGCGTGCACGGCACCTTCGACGCCAGCGTCGAGGCCGACCACGAAAGCCTCACGGTCAATGGTGACCGTATCGCGGTCAGTGCCATCCGCAACCCGGCCGAACTGCCCTGGAAGGCCGAGGCGATCGACGTGGTGTTCGAATGCACCGGGCTGTTCACCGAGCGCGCCAAGGCCGCCGCCCACCTGGCTGCGGGGGCTGGCAAGGTGATTGTCTCGGCACCGGCCAAAGGCGCCGATGCCACCGTGGTGTACGGGGTCAACCATGACATCCTGCGGGCCTCGCACCAGATCATTTCCAATGCCTCCTGCACCACCAACTGCCTGGCACCGATTGCCCAGGTGCTGCACCGCGAGTTCGGCATCGAACAGGGCCTGATGACCACCATCCATGCCTACACCAACGACCAGGTGCTGACCGATGTGTACCACGGCGACCCGTACCGTGCGCGCTCGGCGACCCAGTCGATGATCCCGAGCAAGACCGGCGCTGCCGAGGCCGTGGGCCTGGTGCTGCCGGAGCTGGCCGGCAAGCTTACCGGCATGGCGGTACGGGTGCCGGTGATCAACGTGTCGCTGGTGGACCTCACCGTCAACCTCAAGCGCGAGGCCACGGCCGAGCAGGTCAACCAGCTGTTCCTCGAGGCCAGCAAGCATTCCAGGGTATTGGGCTACAACGCCTTGCCGCTGGTTTCCTGCGATTTCAACCACAACCCGCTGTCGTCGATCTTCGATGCCAACCATACCCGGGCCAACGGGCGCATGCTCAAGGTGCTGGCCTGGTATGACAACGAGTGGGGGTTTTCCAACCGCATGCTGGATAACTGCCTGGCGTTGTGCCGCGCCCGCTGAATTTCTCAACCTGATGCGGCCAATGTGGGTGTGACCCTTGTGGGAGCGGCCTTGCGTCGCGAAAGGGCTGCAAAGCAGCCCTCGGACCTCAGCGGTGGTGCTGAGACCTCCGGGGCCGCTTTGCGGCCCTTTCGCGACGCAAGGCCGCTCCCACAAAAAGCATGCCGGCGCCAGCCACTCACAATCTTTACCTTTTCCTAACATTTCCAGGCTTGACCTTTGGGATAGATGATAAGCATTATCATTAACCTTTCGTCGGCCAGGTCCCCCAGTGAGTCAGTCCCGGTTCAACTCTGTCTTCCTCGTCCAGCGCCTTATCCTGCTGCGCACCTTGCAGCGCATGGTGGGCAACCCCAACACGGCCGAGGACCTGTTGCAGGAAACCTACCTGCGGGTGTCCCGTGCCCTCGGTGAGCGGCCCATCGAACACATCGAACCGTTCGTGTTCCAGACCGCGCGCAACCTGGCCCTCGACCACCTGCGCGCGCGCCGGGTGCAATCGCGCATGCTGGTCGATGACGTGCCCGACGAGGTCCTGCACAGCGTGGCCGCGCCGGCCACCAGCAGCGAGGATGCGGCCCATGCCGAGCAGTTGCTCAAGCACCTGAGCATCAGCCTCAACCAATTGAGCGAACGCCAGCAGCGCATCTTCATCCTCAGCCGCCTGCATGGCGCCACCTATCTGGAAATCGCCGAACAACTGAATGTTTCGCCCAGCACGGTGCAGAAGGAACTGAAACTGATCATGGCGATCTGCATGGGTGTCGCCGACCGCCTCAAGTGAGGCAACGCAAAGCCCTTGCCACACCCCGCCTCAGCCTTGATCATTCGCAAAAAACCATTCAAGGATTCACCGTGACCGACAGCCCTGTCCCTCGCCCGTCACCTGCCGGGCCCAGCGCCCGTGCTCGTGCCATGGACGAGGCGCTGGACTGGCTGGTGCGCCTGCAATGCGCCGACGCCGAGGACACCCAGGCCTTCGAAGCCTGGCTCAGCGCAGCGCCGGAAAATGCCGAGGCCTATGTCGAGGCAGAAGCATTGTGGAACGGCGCACCGCTGCACCAGGTGGCCGTGCAGATGCATCAGCAACAGCGCCGCTCGTGGCGCGGGCGCCTGCGCAGCCACTGGAAACCCCTGGCCACGGCGGCGCTGCTGCTGGTCGGGCTGTTCACCCTCGGCAACCTGCCCATGCGCCTGCAGGCCGACCACCTGACGGTGGTGGGCGAGCGCCAGCGCCTGCAGCTGGAAGACGGCGCGAAAGTGCTGCTCAACACCAATTCGGCATTTGCCAGCGAGCAGCGTGACGGCCGCCAGATCGCCCGCCTGCTACAGGGCGAGGCCTATTTCCAGGTCCCCGAAGGCGCGCTGCTACCACTGGAAGTGCAAGCCGGGCCATTGCGCGCGCAGGTGCGCGACACCGACTTTGCCGTGCGCTACCTCGACGGCGAGGCACAGGTGCGGGTGCAGCGCGGCGATGTCGATCTGCAGGGGGCCCGCGACCAGCGCATCCGCCTGAGGGCCGGCGACAGCATCAGCGTCGGCCCCCAGGGGTTCGGCCAGCGCCAGCGCCCCGACATGCACAAGGACCTGGCCTGGGTCGACGGCCGCCTGGTGTTCGAGAACTGCCCGCTGAGCCAGGTGCTGGCCGAGGTGCAGCGCTACTACCCGGGCTGGATCATCAACCGCAATGCACAGCTGGAAGACATGGCGGTCACCGGCAACTACCGCCTCGACCAGCCGCTGGAAACCCTGCGCGCGCTGGCCCACATCACCTCGGCACAGCTGCATGAGTTCCCGGCGCTGGTCATCCTGAACTGATCCGCAAATCTGAAACCCGACACGGTCCCTGTGGGAGCGGGCGTGCCCGCGAACACGGGCAACGCCCGTGCCATCCACCGCGGTGCCTGTTTCGCGGGCATGCCCGCTCCCACAGAAATCGCGATACCGATCGCCAGACCGCAATCCAACTTTTTTTACGCAGTCACGCTACCCCGCCCGTCTCGTTATAGCCAATGCAACTGATTCTCGTTTGAAAACGAGGACAGCCATCACCTATAACAGTCCGCGCGTCAGGGAGCGCTTCCGATGTCCACAGGTCCTACCCGCCCCTCCACCCTTCCTCGCCATGGAGGGCAACTGCCCCTCCTGAGCCTTTCCCTACTGAGCCTCGCCCTGCTCGCCAGCGGCGCCATCAGCCTGCCGGCACTGGCCGCCGAGCCGGCACAGGCCAGCAGCCCGCGCATGGGCGACTACCGCTTCAGCATCGGCCAGCAGCCGCTGGTTTCGGCCATCAATGCTTTCAGCCAGGTCACCGGCTGGCAGGTCGGCTTCAGCGCCGAACTGGCCGACGGCGTGGCATCGCCAGGGGTGCAGGGTTCGCTACCGCCGGAAGCCGCACTCAAGCGCCTGCTGCACGGCACCGGCCTGGGCTTTCGCAAGATCAGCAACGGCAATGTGGTGCTCGAACGCCAGGCCAGCGCCAATGTGATTGCCCTGCAGCAGGTGACCGTCAGCGCCACCCGCAGCGCCCAGGACGTCAGCCAGGTGCCGAGCACCGTCAGCGTGCAGACCCGCGAGCAACTGGACCGGCAGAACGTCAACAACATCCAGGACCTGGTGCGCTACGAACCGGGCGTGTCGGTAGCCGGCACCGGCCAGCGCAGCGGCCTGAACGGCTACAACATCCGTGGCATCGACGGCGAGCGCATCCTCACCCAGGTCGATGGGGTGTCGATCCCCGACAGCTTCTTCTTCGGCCCCTACGCCCAGACCCAGCGCAACTACGTGGACCCGGAGATCGTCAAGCGTGTGGAAATCCTCCGCGGCCCGGCTTCGGTGCTGTATGGCAGCAACGCCATCGGCGGCGCGGTGAGCTACTTCACCCTCGACCCGGACGACATCATCAAGCCCGGCAAGGACGCAGGCGCCCGTCTGAAGACCGGCTACAGCTCGGCCGACGAAAGCTGGCTGACTTCCGCCACTGTCGCCGGCCGCCAGGGCGACTTCGACGGCCTGTTGCACCTGAGCCAGCGCAACGGCCACGAAACCGAGACCCACGGCGGCCACAGCGGTGACGGCCTGGCCCGTACCGAAGCCAACCCGATGGACGTGCGCACCACAAACGTGCTGGCCAAGCTGGGCTGGAACTACGCCGACGACGCGCGCCTGGGCTTTACCTACGAACGCTACAAGGATGACCGCGACCAGAACATCCTCAGTGCGGTGGGCGGGCCGTTCATTCCTGGCTTTGGTGCCTCGGGTTACTACAAGGCGCGCACTGGCAACGACACCATCACCCGCGAACGCTTTGGCATCAACCATGAGTTCGGCCTGGATTCGCTGGTGGCCGACCATGTGAAGTGGAGCCTGAACTATCAGATCGCCAAGACCGACCAGCACACCGAAGAAGTCTACGCACCACCTGGCCGTCAGGTGCTGCGTACCCGCGACACCCTCTACAAGGACCGCCAGTGGGTATTCGACGCCCAGCTGGACAAGGCCTTCAGCCTCGGCGCCACCGACCACCTGCTGACCTACGGCACCACCCTCAAGCACGAGAAGGTCACCGGTTCGCGCAGTGGCACCGGCACCTGCCTGGCCGTTGGCTCAGATTGCACCGGCGCTGGCGCCGAGCGCCCGGCAGACGGCCAGGCCCTGGTCAGCGACTTCCCGGACCCGACCGTGAACACCTACAGCTTGTTCGTGCAGGATGAAATCCGCTGGAACAACTGGACCTTCATGCCTGGCGCTCGTTACGACTACACGCGCATGGAGCCCAGGTTCACCAAGGAGTTCCTGCGTGGCCTGGAGTCCACCGGTACCGCGCCTACCTCTCAGGACGACTCGGACAAGAAGTGGCACCGCGTCTCGCCCAAGTTCGGCCTGACCTACGCCTTCAACGACAACTACACCTGGTATGGCCAGTACGCCGAAGGTTTCCGCACCCCGACTGCCAAATCCATGTACGGCAAGTTTCAGAACATCGAGCAAGGCTACCGGGTAGAAGGCAATCCGGGCCTGGAGCCTGAAAAGAGCAAAAGCTATGAAGCCGGCCTGCGTGGCAACTTCGACGCTGGCAACTTCGACGTGGCGGTGTTCTACAACAAGTACCGCGACTTCATCGACGAGGACGCCGTGAAAAGCGCCAACCTGGAGCAGACTTTCAAGGCCAACAACATCAAGCACGCCACCATCAAGGGTGCCGAGGTCAAGGGCCGCCTGAACCTCGACCACTTCGGTGCGCCGCAGGGCCTGTATACCCAGGGCTCGATCGCCTACACCTATGGCCGCAACGATGACACCGGCGAGCCACTGAACAGCGTCAACCCGCTCAAGGGCGTGTTCGGCCTGGGTTACGAACAACAGCACTACGGCGGCCTGCTGAGCTGGACACTGGTCAAGCGCAAGACCCGCGTCGACGACAGCACCTTCTACTCGCCCGACGGCTCGAGCTCCAAGTTCCGTACCCCCGGCTACGGGGTGCTGGACCTGGCCGGTTACTACAAGGTCACCGACGATGTGACCATCAACGCCGGCCTGTACAACCTCACCGACAAGAAGTACTGGCAGTGGGATTCGGTACGCAGCTACGACGGCCAGGGTGAAGCGGCCGTGACCCAGCCGGCCAACATCGACCGCCTGACCATGCCGGGGCGCAACTTCGGCATCAATGTGGTTTGGGATATCTGACCCGTTGCGCCTGCACCGGCCTCTTTGCGGGCTCGCCCGCTCCCACAGATACTGCGCAAGCCTTGGGCCTGCGCTGGACCTGTGGGAGCGGGCATGCCCGCGAAGAGGCCAGTACAGACAACACGAAAACCCGATTTTTTTACTGTCCCAGCCCCACTGTTTCGTCTTGTCTCTAGACGCCCCCTTTTCCAAGGACTGCCCCATGACCGACCGCCCAGCCCTGCGCTCCCAGCGCCTCAACCAGATCACCCATGCCCCCCACGCCGAACTGGATGCCCTGGTCAAAGCCCACGCGCCCTTCGACAGCCGCGAAAGCTTCGCCCGCTTCGTGGTCGCCCAGTACCTGTTCCAGGCCGAGCTGCAGGCCCTGTACAACGACCCGCAACTGATTGCCATCGTCCCCGACCTGGCGGAGCGCTGCCGCGCCGAACAGGCCCGCCTGGACCTCGCCGACCTCGACACCGAAGTACCGCCAGCCGTGCCAGGAGCCCTGCGCAACCCGAGCCTGGGCGAGGCAATGGGCTGGATCTTCGTCTCCGAAGGCTCCAAACTGGGCGCTGCGTTTCTGATCAAGCGTGCCGTGGCCCTGGAACTGTCCGACAGCTTCGGTGCCCGACACCTGGGCGAACCGGCCGGTGGCCGTGCCGAAGGCTGGAAGCAGTTCACCCGCATTCTTGATGGCCTGGCCCTGTCGGCCGAAGAGGAAGCCGCTGCCGAACGCGGCGCAGTTGCTGCCTTCGAGCGCTTCACCGAGCTGCTCAAGCACGCCTACGCCGCGGATGCCGCGCTGGTTTGACACGCCGTAGCCGGCCACCCTACCGGTGGCCGAACCGTTTTATGCAGTGAGACCATGACCCGACCCGCCCGCTCGAAACTCGCCCGCCTGCTGTATGCGCTCCTGGCTTACGTGAGCCTGGGCGTGGGCCTGGTCGCGATCGTCATTCCCGGCCTGCCGACCACCGAATTCATCCTGCTGGCCGCCTGGGCGGCCACGCGCAGTTCGCCGCGCCTGTCTGCCTGGCTGGAAAACCACCGGCTGTTCGGGCCGATCCTGCATAACTGGCGCAATGGCAAGGTGATCCAGCGCCGGGCCAAGGTCAGCGCGACCCTCAGCATGCTGTTGTGCGCGGGCCTGATGTTGACATTCCTGGAACACCGCTGGCCGGTGTTCCTGGCCATTGCCGGCATGACCCTGGGCAACCTGTGGATCTGGTCCCGCCCGGAGCACGCCCCCTGCCCTGCCCCGTCACAAGCTCAGCAGCCCTGAGTACAGGGCATAGGCCGCCAGCGCGGCACCTGCCAGCACGGCGGCGAAGATCAGCTTTTCCCAGGTGGTGAACAAGGTTTTTCCCTGCTCATGCTTGGCCCTGGCGAACAGGATCACGCCCGGCGCGTACAGCAGCGCCGACAGCAACAGGTACTTGAGCCCGCCGGCGTACAACAGCCACACGGCATACACCAGGGCAACCAGCGCCACCAGCAGGTCCTTGCGGCGCAGGGCCGGCTGCCCGTCGTAGGTTTCTGCACGCACCGCCAGCAGCACGGCGTAGGCCGCCGACCACAGGTAGGGCACCAGAATCATCGACGAGGCCAGGTAGATCAGGCTGGTATAGGTACCGGCAGAAAACAGCGTGATCAGCAGGAAGCCCTGGATCATGCAGTTGGTCAGCCACAGGGCGTTGGCCGGCACGTGATTGGCGTTTTCCTTGGCCAGGAAGCGCGGCATGGTCTTGTCCCGCGCCGTGGCAAAGAGGATCTCGGCGCACAGCAACGCCCACGACAACAGCGCGCCAAGCAGCGAAATCGCCAGACCGATACTGATCAGCAAGGCGCCCCAGGGCCCGACGATATGTTCCAGCACCGAGGCCAGTGACGGGTTCTGCAACCCGGCCAGTTCCGGCTGGGTCATCACCCCCAGCGACAGCACGTTGACCAGCACCAGCAGCGCCAGTACCCCCAGGAAACCGATCACCGTGGCCTTGCCCACATCCGAGCGGCGCTGGGCGCGCCCGGAATACACACTGGCGCCCTCGATGCCGATGAACACGAACACGGTGACCAGCATCATGTTGCGTACCTGCTCCAGCACGCTGCCGAACTGCGGGTTGCTCAGGCCCCAGATGTCACGTGTGAAGATATCGGCGCGGAAGGCAAACGCGGCGATCACCACGAAAATCAGCAACGGCACCACCTTGGCCACGGTGGTCACCTGGTTGATGAACGCCGCTTCCTTGATGCCGCGCAGCACCAGGAAATGCACCGCCCACAGCAGCAGCGAAGCGCAGCCGATGGCGATTGGCGTGTTGCCCTCGCCGAACACCGGGAAGTAGAAGCCCAGGGTACTGAACAGCAGCACGAAGTAGCCGACGTTGCCCAGCCAGGCACTGATCCAGTAGCCCCAGGCCGAGGAAAAACCCATGTACTCGCCAAAGCCGGCCTTGGCGTAGGCGTACACCCCCGAGTCCAGCTCCGGCTTGCGATTGGCCAGGGTCTGGAACACGAACGCCAGGGCCAGCATGCCGACCGCGGTGATACCCCAGCCGATCAGCACCGCCCCCACATCGGCACGCGCCGCCATGTTCTGCGGCAGCGAGAAGATCCCGCCTCCAATCATCGAGCCGACCACCAACGCGATCAGCGCGCCCAGGCGCAGCTTCTGTCCCGGTTCGCTCATGAGCCTTCCTTTTTTTTGCGCGTTGTCATGGGCTTGAAACAGCCATGCGGGCCATATAAATGGTGTTACTTATAATGATCCTGATCAATGAAGCTATAGCACTAATAACTGCTTTGTCTATGTCACCCTTCGAGTAAAAACTAGCAGCTCCCGAGCAACTAGAAAAGAATCCGATAAAACTCGAAATTCTTGTGAAAAATTTGCGAAAGCGGCAAAAGCGGCTAGCTTCAAGCATCGCAGGCTGAACAGAGCGTTTGCTCTAGAAGGACATGGAGGTGCCAGCGTGCAAGCCCTGCAGCATAAGTTGTCGGCACTCTCCAGGAGCTTCGTGAAGGAATTTTCCTACTTCACGTCGCCATGAACTGACCCAAGTCAGCGAATGGCAGCGGCGTCGGATTTACTCTTTCGTCAACTTTCTCCTGGCAGGAGTTGTTAAATGTCTGATTCATCCGGAAAACTAAAGCTCGGCGCGTTAGTTGCACTTGTCGTCGGTTCGATGATTGGTGGCGGGATCTTCTCGCTGCCGCAAAACATGGCTGCCAGCGCAGGGGTTGGCGCCGTACTGATCGGCTGGGCGATCACCGCGGTCGGCATGCTGACGCTGGCGTTCGTGTTCCAGACCCTGGCCAACCGCAAGCCTGACCTGGATGGCGGGGTGTATGCCTACGCCAAGGCCGGTTTCGGCGACTACATGGGCTTCTCCTCGGCCTGGGGCTACTGGATCAGTGCCTGGCTGGGCAACGTCGGCTACTTCGTGCTGCTGTTCAGCACCCTGGGCTACTTCTTCCCGATCTTCGGCGAAGGCAACACCCCGGCCGCCATCATCGGCGCGTCGGTGCTGCTGTGGGCCGTGCACTTCCTGGTACTGCGCGGTATCAAGGAAGCGGCGTTCATCAACCTGGTCACCACCGTGGCCAAGGTGGTGCCACTGCTGCTGTTCGCCCTGATCTGCCTGTTCGCCTTCAAGCTCGACATCTTCACCGCCGACATCTGGGCCTTGGGCACACCAGAGCTTGGCAGCGTGATGAACCAGGTGCGCAACATGATGCTGGTCACCGTGTGGGTGTTCATCGGCATCGAAGGTGCGAGCATCTTCTCGTCGCGGGCGGAAAAACGCTCTGACGTGGGCAAGGCCACGGTCATCGGCTTCGTCACCGTGCTGCTGTTCCTGGTGCTGGTCAACGTACTGTCGCTGGGCATCATGACCCAACCGGAACTGGCCAAGCTGCAGAACCCGTCGATGGCTGCCGTGCTGGAGCATGTGGTCGGCCACTGGGGCGCGGTGCTGATCAGCGTCGGCCTGATCATCTCGCTGCTCGGGGCCCTGCTGTCGTGGGTGCTGCTGTGCGCCGAGATCATGTTCGCCGCCGCCAAGGACCACACCATGCCGGAGTTCCTGCGCCGCGAGAACGCCAACCAGGTACCGGCCAACGCCCTGTGGCTGACCAACGCCATGGTGCAGATCTTCCTGGTGATCACGCTGTTCTCCAACAGCACCTACCTGTCGCTGATCTACCTGGCCACATCGATGATCCTGGTGCCCTACCTGTGGTCGGCAGCCTATGCCGTGCTGCTGGCAGTGCGTAGCGAAACCTACGAGCAGGCCCTGGCCGAACGGCAGAAGGACCTAGTGATCGGTGGTATCGCCCTGTTGTACGCCGTCTGGCTGCTTTACGCCGGTGGCGTGAAATACCTGCTGCTCTCGGCCCTGCTCTACGCACCTGGCGCGATCCTGTTCGCCAAGGCCAAGCGTGAGGTTGGCCAACCTGTCTTCACCAACGTGGAAAAACTGATCTTCGCAGCCGTGGTCATCGGCGCCCTGGTGGCAGCCTTTGGCCTGTACGACGGCTTCCTGACTCTTTGACCCACGTCTTCGTTCAACTGGAGGAATGAAATCATGTCCGCTGAAAAACAGAAGTACGGTGTCCACTCCGAAGCCGGCAAACTGCGCAAGGTCATGGTTTGCTCGCCGGGCCTGGCGCACAAGCGCCTGACGCCGAGCAACTGTGACGAGCTGCTGTTCGACGACGTGATCTGGGTCGACCAGGCCAAGCGTGACCATTTCGACTTTGTCACCAAGATGCGCGAGCGTGGCGTGGATGTGCTGGAGATGCACAACCTGCTGACCGACATCGTCCAGCAACCCGAGGCACTGAAGTGGATCCTCGATCGCAAGATCACCCCCGACACCGTCGGTGTCGGCCTGACCAATGAAGTGCGCAGCTGGCTCGAAGGCCTCGACCCACGCCACCTGGCCGAGTTCCTGATCGGCGGCGTCGCCGGGCAGGACCTGCCGCAGAGCGAAGGTGCCGAGGTGGTCAAGATGTACAACGACTACCTGGGCCACTCCAGCTTCATCCTGCCACCGCTGCCCAACACCCAGTTCACCCGCGACACCACCTGCTGGATCTACGGCGGCGTCACGCTCAACCCGATGTACTGGCCGGCGCGACGCCAGGAAACCCTGCTGACTACCGCCATCTACAAGTTCCACCCACAGTTCACCAACGCCGACTTCCAGGTGTGGTATGGCGACCCGGACAAGGAACATGGCCAGTCCACCCTCGAGGGCGGCGATGTCATGCCGATCGGCAAGGGCATCGTGCTGATCGGCATGGGCGAGCGTACCTCGCGCCAGGCTATCGGCCAGCTCGCGCAGAACCTGTTCGCCAAGGGCGCCGTCAAGGAAGTGATCGTCGCAGGCCTGCCGAAATCGCGCGCCGCCATGCACCTGGATACCGTGTTCAGCTTCTGCGACCGCGACTTGGTCACGGTCTTCCCGGAAGTGGTGAAAGAGATCGTGCCGTTCATCATCCGTCCCGACGAAAGCAAGCCTTACGGCATGGACGTGCGCCGCATCAACAAGTCGTTCATCGAGGTGGTGGGCGAGCAGCTTGGGGTCAAGCTGCGCGTGGTCGAAACCGGTGGCAACAGCTTTGCCGCCGAGCGCGAACAGTGGGATGACGGCAACAACGTGGTGGCCATCGAGCCGGGCGTGGTCATCGGCTACGACCGCAACACCTACACCAATACCCTGCTGCGCAAGGCCGGGATCGAAGTCATCACCATCAGCGCCGGCGAACTGGGCCGGGGCCGTGGCGGCGGCCACTGCATGACCTGCCCGATCGTGCGCGACCCGATCGACTACTAACGACCATTACCCCCGGCCGCCCTCACAAAGCGGCGGCCGGTGTGTTCACCAAACTCAAGGAGAAAAGTCATGGCGTTCAATATTCACAACCGCAACCTGCTCAGCCTGGAACACCACACCACCCGCGAGCTGCGCTACCTGCTGGACCTGTCTCGCGACCTCAAGCGCGCCAAGTACACCGGCACCGAGCAGCAGCACCTGAAAGGCAACAACATCGCGCTGATCTTCGAAAAAACCTCTACCCGTACCCGCTGCGCCTTCGAAGTGGCCGCCTATGACCAGGGCGCCAATGTCACCTACATCGACCCGACCTCCTCGCAGATCGGCCACAAGGAAAGCATGAAGGACACCGCCCGTGTGCTCGGGCGCATGTACGACGCCATCGAGTACCGTGGCTTCAAGCAGGAAATCGTCGAAGAGCTGGCCAAGTTCGCCGGCGTTCCGGTGTTCAACGGCCTGACCGACGAATACCACCCCACCCAGATGATCGCCGACGTGCTGACCATGCGTGAGCACAGCGACAAGCCGCTGCACGACATCAGCTACGCCTATCTGGGCGACGCCCGCAACAACATGGGCAACTCGCTGCTGCTGATTGGCGCCAAGCTCGGCATGGACGTGCGCATCGCCGCGCCCAAGGCGCTGTGGCCGCATGACGATCTGGTCGAGCGTTGCCGCAAGTACGCCGAGGAAAGCGGCGCGCGCATCACCCTCACCGAAGACCCGGTTGCCGCGGTCAAGGGCGTGGACTTCGTGCACACCGACGTGTGGGTATCGATGGGTGAGCCGATCGAAGCCTGGGGTGAGCGCATCAAGCTGCTCAAGCCGTATCAGGTGAATGCACAGCTGATGAAGTCCACCGGCAACCCGCGGACCAAGTTCATGCACTGCCTGCCGGCGTTCCACAACTCCGAAACCAAGGTAGGCAAGCAGATCGCCGAACAGTACCCGGACCTGGCCAACGGTATCGAAGTGACCGACGACGTCTTCGAGTCGCCGGCCTGCATCGCCTTCGAGCAAGCGGAAAACCGCATGCACACGATCAAGGCGATCCTGGTGTCGACACTGGCTGACCTGTAAGCCATATCCGCCTACCGGAGGATTGCACTGTACTTGTGGGAGCGGGCATGCCCGCGAATGCGTCAGCCGCACCATTGATGGTGTCTGGCCTGGCCTCTTCGCGGGCACGCCCGCTCCCACAGGGAACCCGGCAGCCTCCGTGCAGCGGCAGCTCATTCTTTTCGTTAAAGGACATTCCCCATGCGTATCGTTGTTGCATTGGGCGGCAACGCCCTGCTGCGTCGCGGCGAGCCCATGACCGCTGACAACCAGCGCGCCAATATCCGCACCGCCACCGAACAGATCGCCAAGATCCACCCAGGCAACGAGCTGGTCATCGCCCACGGCAACGGCCCGCAAGTTGGCCTGCTGTCGCTGCAGGGCCTGTCCTACAAGCCCGACGAGGCCTACCCGCTGGACGTGCTGGGTGCCGAGACCGAGGGCATGATCGGCTACATGATCGAACAGGAACTGGGCAACCTGCTGGCCTTCGAAGTGCCGTTCGCCACCCTGCTGACCCAGGTCGAAGTGGACGCCAACGACCCCGCCTTCAAGGACCCGACCAAGTTCATCGGCCCGGTCTATGGCAAGGAAGAGGCCGAGCGCCTGGCCAAGGAAAAGGGTTGGGTGGTCAAGGCCGACGGCGACAAGTACCGTCGTGTGGTGGCCAGCCCGAAACCCAAGCGCATCTTCGAGATCCGCCCGATCAAGTGGCTGCTGGAAAAGAGCAGCATCGTGATCTGCGCCGGCGGCGGCGGCATCCCCACCATGTACGACGAGAACCGCAAGCTCAAGGGCATCGAGGCGGTGATCGACAAGGACCTGTGCTCGGCCCTGCTGGCAGAGCAGCTGGACGCCGACCTTCTGATAATCGCCACCGACGTCGATGCGGCGTATGTTGACTGGGGCAAGCCCACGCAAAAGGCCATTGCCCAGGCCCACCCCGACGAGCTCGAACGCCTTGGCTTCGCCGCCGGCTCCATGGGGCCGAAGGTGCAGGCGGCCTGCGACTTTGCCCGCAACACCGGCAAAGTGGCAGTGATCAGTTCGCTGGAGAACATCGAAGACATCGTCAAAGGCACCGCCGGCACTCGGGTTTCCACCGCGAAGCCGGGGATCAGCTACCGTTGAATGCAGTGGGCGAGCGCCAGCGCCCGCCATTTTCGACCTTCCAAAGGAGCTTGCCATGGCCCAGTACCAGCCCGGTCATGTACACATCGAGCGCACCGCGCTGAACCAGAACGACCACAGCTATGACCTGAACATCGAATACGAGGCAGTGTCGGACCCCAAGGAAGGCAGAGGCATCCAGTTCAAGATGCATGGCAGCATCGAAGGCAAGCCAGTGGAAGAAAAGTTCTTCCTGGCCAAGGACCAGGTGTTGCCCAGCTTCCTCATGCAACTGAGCCGAAGGGCGCAGTCGTACCTGAAGCCACCGAAGAAATTCGAGAGCCTGGGTTCGCCGCACAAGCTTTATGACCATATGTTCGCGGACATTCGCGAAAAGCTGGATGTGAAATCGGGCGATCCGATCAAGCCTGAACATCTGGAGTGATTTCAGGATCCGGGGGCTGCTTTGCAGCCCATCGCCGGCAAGCCAGCTCCCACAGGTACTGCGCAGGCCTTGAGGCCGATGAGATCGAGGTGGGAGCTGGCTTGCCGGCGATAGGGCCGCAAAGCGGCCCCGGCGATGTTGAGGCATACTACCGCCCTCCCCGGCCACCACTTCACCCTCCCCATGCGCATCCACGTCAGCTTCATCGACCGCGTCGGCATCACCCAGGAAGTCCTCGCCCTGCTCGGTGCCCGCAACCTCAACCTGGACGCCGTGGAGATGGTCCCGCCGAACGTCTACATCGACGCCCCTACCCTCAGCCCCGCCGTGCTCGAAGAACTGCACGACGCGCTGTTCGAGGTACATGGCGTGCAATCGGTGGACGTGGTCGACATCCTCCCTGGCCAACGCCGGCACCTGCAGCTCGATGCCCTGCTGGCGGCGATGAGCGACCCGGTGCTGGCCGTGGACAGTGCCGGCAAGGTGCTGCTGGCCAACCCGGCGCTGATCGAGCTGTGCGGCCGCGAATCGGCCGGGCGCTCGGTGGGTGAACTGTTCGGCGACCCGGCGCTGCTGCAGGCCCTGCTGGACAACAACTTCCACCTGCCCATGCGCGAGATGCAGCTCAACGGCCAGAGCCTGCTGCTGGACGCCATGCCGATCACCAACGCCGGTGGCCTGCTGACGCTGTACCCACCCACGCGCATGGGCGAACGCCTGTCGGCCATGCACCACGACCATGCCGAAGGCTTCGATGCCCTGCTCGGCGAGTCACCGGCCATCCGCACCCTCAAGGCCCGCGCCCTGCGCGTGGCGGCGCTTGATGCACCGCTGCTGGTGCATGGCGAAACCGGCACCGGCAAAGAGCTGGTAGCCCGCGCCTGCCACGCCATCAGCAGCCGCCACGCGGCGCCATTCCTGGCCCTGAACTGCGCCGCGCTGCCCGAGAGCCTGGCCGAGAGCGAACTGTTCGGCTACGCCCCCGGCGCCTTCACCGGCGCGCAACGGGGCGGCAAGCCCGGGCTGATGGAACTGGCCAACCAGGGCACGGTATTTCTCGATGAAATCGGCGAGATGTCACCGTACCTGCAGGCCAAGCTGCTGCGCTTTCTCAGCGATGGCAGCTTCCGCCGGGTGGGTGGCGACCGCGAAGTGAAGGTGGATGTACGCATCATCAGCGCCACCCACCGCGACCTGGAGCGCATGGTCGCCGAAGGCAGCTTCCGCGAAGACCTGTTCTACCGCCTGAACGTGCTCAACCTGCAAGTGCCACCGCTGCGCGACCGTGGCCAGGACATCCTGATGCTGGCGCATTTCTTCATGCAGCAGGCCTGCACGCAGATCCAGCGCCCACCGTGCCGGCTGACCCCGGCCACCCATTCGGCACTGCTGGCCAACCCTTGGCCGGGCAATGTGCGCCAGCTGCAGAACGTGATATTCCGCGCCGCAGCCATCTGCGAGGGCAACCTGGTGGATATCGGTGACCTGGACATCGCCGGCACCTCGGTGGCCCGTGGCCAGGACGGCGAAGTGGCCAGCCTGGAACAGGCCGTGGGCGATTTCGAGCGCGAGCTGCTGCAACGCCTGTACGCCAGCTACCCATCGACGCGGCAACTGGCCGGGCGCTTGCAAACTTCACATACCGCCATTGCGCAGCGCCTGCGCAAATATGGAATACCGGGCAAAGCCTGATACCTGCCAGATAGCGTCAACCGGGGCTGCTACGCAGCCCATCGCAGGCAAGCCAGCTCCCACAGGTACGGCGTTGCTCTCGAGGTTGTCACGGTAATTGTGGGAGCTGGCTTGCCTGCGATGGGCCGCAAAGCGGCCCCTGATAGTTATTGTAATAATCCGGTTGTTATTCAGGCTTTTCCTACGCCAGTGAAAGATACTCTCCCACGGATGCCTCGTAGAATGGTGACAGTGTATTCCCACCTGTCACCCCACTTGTCCGCCCCATAGCGGGAAGTGGTCCGCTACTGGATATAACGAGAGCACCTGATGTTTGAACTCGATTTTTACGGGACGCTTGTAGCCGCCTCTTTGGTACTGTTATTGGGGCGCGGCCTGGTCGCGCGTATTGGTTTCCTGCGCACTTACAATATTCCCGAACCTGTCGCTGGCGGCCTGGTAGTGGCCTTGGCGCTCTTGGCGTTGCGCAGTTTCGATATCCACGTGCAATTCGATACTTCACTGCAAACCCCTCTGATGCTGGCATTCTTCGCCACCATTGGTTTGAGTGCAGACTTCGCCAGCCTGAAAAAAGGTGGCCGCGTGGTTACCGTGTTCCTGCTGGTGGTAACCGGTTTGCTGCTGGTCCAGAACGCCATGGGCATCGGCCTGGCAACGGCACTGGGCCTCGACCCGCTGATGGGCCTGCTGGCCGGCTCTATCACCTTGTCCGGTGGCCACGGTACAGGCGCTGCATGGGGGGCCACTTTCACCGAAAAGTTCGGCCTGGCCTCAGCCTCCGAGCTGGCAATGGCATCAGCTACCTTCGGCCTGGTACTGGGCGGCCTGATTGGTGGCCCGGTCGCCAGGTTGCTGATCAAGCGGGTATCGACGCCTGGTATCGAAGAAGCAGCACCACAACTGCCCAAGGGTTTCGAACAACCGGACAAAGAGCGCCTGATTACACCGTTTTCATTTATCGAAACACTGGCGCTGATCGCTGTCAGTTTGCTCGCAGGCTCGTTACTTAACGGTTTGCTGAAAGGCACTGCATTTGAACTGCCAACGTTCGTTTGCGTGCTGTTCGTGGGCGTGGTGTTGCGAAACGGCCTTTCGGCGCTCGGCTTTTATCAAGTTTTCGAACGGGAAGTGTCGGTATTGGGCAATGTGAGCTTGTCGTTGTTCCTGGCCATTGCCTTGATGTCGCTCAAGTTGTGGGACCTTTCAGCGCTGGCATTACCGTTCTTTGCATTGCTCGCCGCACAGACATTGGTCATGGCACTGTTCGCGATATTCGTCACGTTCCGGGTCATGGGCCGCAACTATGATGCAGCGGTACTGGCTGCCGGGCACTGTGGTTTCGGCCTGGGCGCAACGCCGACGGCAATCGCCAACATGCAAGCGGTGACCCAGCGCTACGGAGCCTCGCGCATTGCCTTCCTGGTGGTGCCGATGGTGGGGGCGTTCTTCATCGACATCATCAATGTCATCGTCATCAAGCTGTATCTGGCGTTGCCGTTCTTTTGAGCCAGAGGCTGAACACTCAGCCGGTAAGTCAGAACCGTATCGATTTAAATACACCGTATTCAAATCGATACACACCCATTCGGATACGGCAGTGCAAGGGTTTGATCCCCAAACCCTTTTCCATCCCCCACCCGCTGTAGCGTTTTCATTCCACAAGAATGACAAAATGATTACGCAAAATAATTAACATCTTGATTTATAAAGATTTTTAACGATTGGCCGCATTTTTGCTAAGGGAATCCCAACCCCAAGAGCGCGGAGCCACTGCGCCTAACGCCCTGCTTCCCGAGGATTCCCCATGAGCGAGTTGCGTTTCACTGAAGATCACGAATGGCTGCGCGTCGAAGCCGATGGCAGCGTCACCGTGGGCATCACCGCCTACGCCCAGAACGCCCTTGGCGATGTGGTTTTCGTGCAACTGCCAGAGTTGCAGCAGTATGAGAAAGGCAGCGAAGCGTCCACCGTCGAGTCGGTCAAGGCCGCCAGCGGTGTGTACATGCCCCTGACCGGCGAAGTGGTCCAGATCAACGACCAACTCGAAGACAGCCCGGAACTGGTCAACGAAGACCCGATGGGCGAAGGCTGGTTCTTCCGCTTCAACCCGGCCGACATGAGCGAAGTCACCGCCCTACTCGACCAAGACGCCTACGACCGCCTGATCAAAGCCAACGACGACGCCTGAGGAGCCCCGCCATGACCATCAACCTCGGCACCGCCAACGAATTCATCGCCCGCCACATCGGCCCGCGCGCCGCTGACGAGCAGGCCATGCTGGCCGCCCTCGGCTTCGACTCGCTGGAAGCCATGACCGCCGCGGTCATTCCCGACAGCATCAAAGGCACCAGCGTGCTCGGCTCGCACGACGGCCAGAGCGAAGCCGACGCGCTTGCCGCGCTCAAGGCCATCGCCGGCAAGAACCAGCTGTTCAAGAGCTACATCGGCCAGGGCTACTACAACACCCACACTCCGGCGCCGATCCTGCGCAACCTGCTGGAAAACCCGGCCTGGTACACCGCCTATACCCCGTACCAGCCAGAAATCTCCCAAGGCCGCCTGGAAGCGCTGCTGAACTTCCAGACCCTGATCAGCGACCTGACCGGCCTGCCGATCGCCAACGCCTCCCTGCTCGACGAAGCCACCGCTGCGGCCGAGGCCATGACCTTCTGCAAGCGCCTGTCGAAGAACAAGGCCAGCCACGCCTTCTTCGCCTCCGTGCACTGCCACCCGCAAACCCTCGACGTGCTGCGCACCCGTGCCGAGCCGCTGGGCATCGAGATCGTGGTCGGCGACGAGCGCGAGCTGGGCGATGTCAGCGCCTTCTTCGGCGCCCTTCTGCAGTACCCGGCCAGCAACGGTGAAGTGTTCGACTACCGCGAAGTGGTCGAGCGCTTCCACGCCGCCAACGCCCTGGTCGCCGTGGCCGCCGACCTGCTGGCCCTGACCCTGCTGACCCCGCCGGGCGAGTTCGGCGCCGACGTAGCCATCGGCAGCGCCCAACGCTTCGGCGTGCCACTGGGCTTCGGTGGCCCGCACGCGGCCTACTTCTCCACCCGTGACGCGTTCAAGCGCGACATGCCGGGCCGCCTGGTCGGCGTGTCGATCGACCGCTTCGGCAAGACCGCCCTGCGCCTGGCCATGCAGACCCGCGAGCAGCACATCCGCCGCGAAAAGGCCACCAGCAACATCTGCACCGCCCAGGTGCTGCTGGCCAACATTGCCAGCATGTTCGCCGTATACCACGGCCCGGCCGGCCTCAAGCGCATCGCCGAACGTACCCATGCCCTGACCGCGATCCTGGCCGCCGGCCTGAAGACGCTGGGCGTGCAGGTGGTGGGCGCCAGCGCCTTCGACACCCTGACCCTGGCCACCGGCAGTGCCACTGCCAGCCTGCATGACAAGGCACGCGCCCAGGGCATCAACCTGCGCCAGATCGACGCCGCCCACGTGGGCCTGTCGCTGGACGAAACCAGTAGCCAGGCCGATGTCGAGGCCCTGTGGCAGCTGATCGGTGGCGACCAGGCCCAGCCGGACTTCAACGCCCTGGCCGCCAGCAGCGGCTCGCTGCTGCCTGCCGCCCTGCTGCGCCAGTCGGCCATCCTCGCGCACCCGGTATTCAACCGCTACCACAGCGAAACCGAGCTGATGCGCTACCTGCGCCGCCTGGCCGACAAGGACCTGGCGCTGGACCGCAGCATGATCCCGCTGGGCTCGTGCACCATGAAGCTGAACGCCGCCAGCGAAATGATCCCGGTCACCTGGGCCGAGTTCGGCAACCTGCACCCGTTCGCCCCGGCCGAGCAGAGCCAGGGCTACCTGCAGATGACCACCGAGCTGGAAGCCATGCTCTGCGCCGCCACCGGCTATGACGCCGTGTCGCTGCAGCCCAACGCCGGTTCCCAGGGCGAGTACGCAGGCCTGCTGGCCATACGCGCCTACCACCGCAGCCGTGGCGAAGGCCACCGCGACATCTGCCTGATCCCGTCGTCGGCCCACGGCACCAACCCGGCAACCGCGCACATGGCCGGCATGCGCGTGGTGGTCACCGCCTGTGATGCCCGCGGCAACGTCGATGTCGAGGACCTGCGCGCCAAGGCCATCGAGCACCGCGAGCGCTTGGCCGCGATCATGATCACCTACCCGTCGACCCACGGCGTGTTCGAGGAAGCGATCGGCGAAATCTGCGCGATCATCCACGACAACGGTGGCCAGGTGTACATCGACGGCGCCAACATGAACGCCATGGTCGGCCTGTGCGCCCCGGGCAAGTTCGGCGGCGACGTATCCCACCTGAACCTGCACAAGACCTTCTGCATCCCGCACGGCGGTGGCGGCCCGGGCGTCGGCCCGATCGGCGTCAAGTCGCACCTGGCGCCGTTCCTGCCCGGCCACGCGCAGCTGGAAAACACCGAGGGCGCGGTTTGCGCCGCGCCGTTCGGCAGCGCCAGCATCCTGCCGATCACCTGGATGTACATCCGCATGATGGGCGGTGCCGGCCTCAAGCGTGCCTCGCAGATGGCGATCCTCAACGCCAACTACATCGCCCGTCGCCTGGAAGAGCACTATCCTGTTCTGTATACCGGCGGCAATGGCCTGGTGGCCCACGAGTGCATCCTCGACCTGCGCCCGCTGAAGGACACCAGCGGCATCAGCGTCGACGACGTGGCCAAGCGCCTGATCGACTTCGGCTTCCACGCCCCGACCATGTCCTTCCCGGTGGCGGGCACGCTGATGATCGAACCGACCGAAAGCGAGTCCAAGGAAGAACTGGACCGCTTCTGCGACGCGATGATCCAGATCCGCGAAGAAATTCGCGCCGTCGAGAACGGTAGCCTGGACAAGGACGACAACCCGCTGAAGAACGCCCCGCACACTGCGGCCGAGTTGGTTGGCGAATGGGCCCATGGCTACAGCCGCGAGCAGGCGGTGTACCCGCTGCCGAGCCTGGTGGAAGGCAAGTACTGGCCGCCGGTCGGCCGGGTCGACAACGTGTTCGGCGACCGCAACCTGGTGTGCGCCTGCCCGTCGATCGAGAGCTATCAGGACGCCTGACCCGGCGCTCAGGCCTCATCGCCGGCAAGCCAGCTCCCACAGGGGCCTCACCGCACTCAAGGCTGGTGCAATACCTGTGGGAGCTGGCTTGCCGGCGATCGAGTGCGCAGCACTCGCCTTACTTACCGGAGGGAATGAGCAATGTCTTTGAGCGTCTTCGACCTGTTCAAGATCGGCATCGGCCCCTCCAGCTCGCACACGGTCGGCCCGATGCGCGCCGCCGCGCGCTTCGCCGAAGGGCTGCGCCGTGATGGCCTGCTTGCCCGCACGGTCAGCGTCAAGGCCGAGCTGTACGGCTCGCTCGGCGCCACCGGCAGGGGCCACGGCAGCGACAAGGCCGTGCTGCTGGGCCTTGAAGGCGAACACCCCGATGTCATCGACACCGACACCATCCCTGCCCGCCTGCAGGCCATCCGCGACAGCGGTCGGCTGAACCTGCTCGGCGAGCACAGCATCGCGTTCATCGAAAAGCAGCACCTGGCTATGATCCGCAAGCCGCTGGACTACCACCCCAACGGCATGATCTTCCGCGCCTTCGACGAGGCCGGCCTGCAAATCCGCAGCCGCGAGTACTACTCGGTGGGCGGCGGTTTCGTGGTCGACCAGGACGCTGCCGGCCACGACCGCATCGTCGAGGACAGCACACCACTGACCTACCCGTTCAAGACCGCCAAGGAGCTGCTCGGCCATTGCACCGGGCAAAACCTGTCGATCAGCCAGGTAATGCTGGCCAACGAGGCAGCCTGGCGCCCCGAGGCGGAAACCCGTGCCGGGCTGCTGCGCATCTGGCAGGTGATGCAGGACTGCGTCGAAGCCGGTTGCCAGCATGAAGGCATCCTGCCGGGCGGGCTCAAGGTCAAGCGCCGGGCGCCGGCGTTGTACCGCCAGCTGAGCCGCAACCCGGAAGCCAGCCTTCGCGATGCCCTGTCGGTACTCGACTGGGTCAACCTCTATGCCCTGGCAGTGAACGAGGAAAACGCCTACGGCGGGCGTGTGGTCACCGCACCGACCAACGGCGCGGCGGGCATTGTTCCGGCGGTGCTGCATTACTACATGCGCTTCGTACCGGGAGCCAACGAGGACGGGGTGGTACGGTTTCTGCTCACCGCCGCGGCCATCGGCATCCTGTACAAGGAAAACGCCTCCATCTCCGGCGCCGAAGTAGGCTGCCAGGGCGAGGTCGGCGTGGCCTGCTCGATGGCCGCCGGTGCGCTGTGCGAGGTGATGGGCGGCACCGTGCAGCAGGTGGAGAACGCTGCCGAAATCGGCATGGAACACAACCTGGGCCTGACCTGCGACCCGATTGGCGGGCTGGTCCAGGTGCCTTGCATCGAGCGCAACGCCATGGGCTCGGTGAAGGCGATCAACGCGGTGCGCATGGCCTTGCGCGGCGACGGGCAGCACTACGTGTCGCTCGACAAGGTCATCCGCACCATGCGCCAGACCGGCGCCGACATGAAAAGCAAATACAAAGAGACCGCCCGTGGCGGCCTGGCCGTCAACATCATCGAATGTTGACCCGACAACAACAGCAAGGAGTCACCGATGTCCGAAACACTGCTCAAGACCCCACTGCACGCCCTGCACCTGGAACTGGGTGCGCGCATGGTGCCGTTCGCCGGCTATGACATGCCGGTGCAGTACCCGTTGGGCGTGCTCAAGGAACACTTGCACACCCGCGAGCAGGCCGGCCTGTTCGATGTCTCGCACATGGGCCAGATCACCCTGCGCGGCAGCGATGCCGCCAAGGCCCTGGAAAGCCTGGTGCCGGTGGATATCATCGACCTGCCGGTGGGCATGCAGCGCTATGCCATGTTCACCAATGAGCAAGGCGGCATCCTCGACGACCTGATGGTCGCCAACCTGGGCGACGACACGCTGTTCCTGGTGGTCAACGCCGCCTGCAAGGACCAGGACCTTGCCCACCTGCAAGCGCACATCGGTAGCCGTTGCGAGGTGCAGCCGCTGTTCGAGCAGCGCGCTCTGCTGGCCCTGCAAGGCCCGGCGGCGGTCAAGGTGCTGGAGCGCCTGGCCCCGGAAGTGGCCGGCATGACCTTCATGCAGTTCCGCCCGGTGAAACTGCTGGGTGAAGACTGCTTCGTCAGCCGCTCGGGCTACACCGGCGAAGACGGCTACGAAATCTCGGTACCGGTACATGCCGCCGAAGCCCTGGCCCGCCGCCTGCTGGCCGAGCCCGAAGTACAGCCGATCGGCCTGGGTGCGCGTGACTCGCTGCGCCTGGAAGCCGGCCTGTGCCTGTATGGCCACGACATGAACACCGAAACCACGCCGGTGGAAGCCAGCCTGTTGTGGGCCATTTCCAAAGTTCGCCGTGCCGATGGCGCGCGTGCCGCCGGTTTCCCGGGTGCCGAGGCCATCTTCGCTCATCAGCGCGATGGTGTGGCGCGCAAACGTGTGGGCCTGTTGCCGCAGGAGCGTACCCCAGTACGTGAAGGCGCGGATATTGTCGATGCAAACGATAAACCTGTAGGCAAAGTGTGCAGCGGCGGCTTTGGCCCGACACTCGGTGCACCTGTAGCAATGGGTTATATCGATAGTGAACATAGCGCTATCGACACCTCACTGTTTGCCCTGGTGCGCGGCAAGAAGGTTGCCCTGAAAGTCAGCAAAATGCCTTTCGTGGCACAACGTTACTACCGGGGCTGAAGCCGCTTTGTGAAGGTTGCGGGCAGGTTCGACATATTCGTTTTCGAACCTGTCCAATAACTTTTGAACATGGCGCCAGGCCAGGCGCCATGCCGTTTCCGACAAATCGGTCGGTTATCGGCAAACGGCCGATTTTCCATACGACCAAGGGCTTGTTTTTCGCTCGGGAGTTGGCGTAGAGTCACTGCACTGTGTTTGCATGGGTCGCAACAGTTCGTGACCTGGGCCAGTAGCCGCAATCTGCTACAACCCGTTCGACGTCTCTTACTTTCCTGCAACCCAGCCCAGTAATCTTTTGCTTCCTTTATTGCAAAAGAAACTGTCATCAAAATTCAAGTTTCATAGGAAATAAGACAATGGCTGAGCGTCAGAACGGTACCGTCAAGTGGTTCAATGACGAAAAAGGTTACGGCTTCATCACCCCAGAAAGCGGTCCGGATCTGTTCGTGCACTTCCGCGCTATCGAAGGTAACGGCTTCAAGAGCCTGAAAGAAGGCCAGAAGGTCACCTTCGAAGCAGTCCAGGGCCAGAAAGGCATGCAGGCTGACAAAGTTCAGGTCGCCGGCTAAGCCGAACCCGACTTCGAGAAAAGCCCCTGCCAAGTGCAGGGGTTTTTTTTTGCCCGTAGAATAGCGGCTTCGTCTTCTGGAGCCGTTTTGCATGTCCAAGCCTCTGCTCACACCCCAGGGTGATTTTCCGCCGGTCGGCCTGGGCCGGCGCCTGGCGGCGATGTTCTACGACTTCCTGCTTTGCGCGGCACTGCTGATCGTGACCGCCGGCGCCTACAAGATGATCCAGATGGCGATCATCGGCGAAGCCCGCATGCGTGAGCTGACCGAGGCTGGCGCACTGGACGGCGACCCGCTGTTGTCCACCGTATTGCTGTTCGTCCTGTTCGGTTTCTTTGCCAAGTTCTGGACCCATGGCGGGCAGACCCTGGGCATGCAGGTGTGGGGCGTGCGGGTGCAGAACGCCGATGGCACGGCCATCAGCCTGTGGCAGGCGCTGCTGCGCTTCGTGGTGTCGATTGCCTCGTGGCTGTGCCTGGGGCTGGGGTTTTTCTGGGTGTTTATCGACAAGCGCCAGCGGGGCTGGCATGACATCTATTCGGAAAGCCAGCTGGTGCGGGTGCCGAAGCAGAAGAAATGAGCTGAGACTTGTATTGCCTGCTCCGGCCTTTTCGCGGGCTTGCCCGCTCCCACAGGTTCATCACAGGTCCTGGGGATGGTGAGGTTCCTGTGGGAGCGGGCAAGCCCGCGAAGAAGGCAACACAAATGCCAGCAAAAAGCCGACCCTGAGGTCGGCTTTTTTGTACAGCTCAGGCCATCAACCTGCCCGGCGCAACAACCACACACCGGCCAGCGCGCAGATGCCTGCCGGGATCACCACCGCCAGCAGCGGCGGGAAGCCGAACACCTGGCTCGAAGGCCCCAACAAGTCCTGGGCGATGCGGAACACGAAGCCCACCAGTACACCGGTGAACACGCGCTGGCCAAGGGTTACCGAACGCAGCGGGCCGAAGATGAAGGAAATGGCCATCAGCACCAGCGCCGCGGTCACCATCGGCTGCAACACCTTGGTCCAGAACGCCAGCCAGTAACGGGCATTGTTCAGGCCCTGGTCGGACAGGTAGTGGATGTAGTCCCACAGCCCGGTGATGGACAGCGACTCCGGCGCCAGGATCACGGTATTGAGCAGTTGCGGCGTGAGCGAAACGTCCCAGCGCTCCTTCGGCGCGGTCACCACTTCGGTGTGGTCGCCACGGAAGAAGGTGGTGCGCACGTCGCTGAGCATCCAGTGGTCGTCCTGGTACTGTGCACGGCGGGCAAAGCTCGAGGTGACGATCTTGCGCTCGCTGTCGAAGCGGTAACGGGTCACACCCAGCAGCAGGCCGTTGGGCTGCACGGCGTTGATGTGCACGTATTCCTCGCCCTGGCGGTGCCACATGCCGCGCTTGGAGCTTTGCGCATCACCACCGCCCTGGGCCAGGGAACGGTCGGCCTGGGCCTTGTTCTCGGTCACCGGCGCCACGTACTCGCCGATCAGCAGGCCGACCAGCATCAGTACCAGCATCGGCTTCATCACCGCCCAGACGATGCGCCCGATGGAAACCCCGGCAGCACGCATGATGGTCAGTTCGCTGCTGCTGGCCAGGCTGCCCAGGCCGATCAGGCAGCCGATCAAGGCGGCCATCGGCAGCATTTCGTACAGGCGCCGCGGTGCGGTCAGCAGGACGAAGTTGCCCGCCTCCATCACCGTGTAGGTGTCACTCAGGTCGCTCATCTCGTCGATGAAGGCAAACAGCGAAGCCAGGCCGAGGATGATCCCCAGCACGGCAAGGATGGCCAGCAGCACGCTCTGGCCGATGTAGCGGTCGAGCTTACCCATGGGCCACCTCCGCACGACGGGCGGCGCGTTTGAGACGCAGCGGCTCCCAGTACATCAGGCCCAGGCCGATCAGCAGGAACAGGCCGTGGACCCACCACATGCCCAGGGCGATCGGCAGTTTGCCCTTCTCGAGGGCGCCGCGTACGGAAATCAGCATTGTCAGGTAGGCCATGTACAGAAGAATCGCCGGCAGCAGCTTGAGGAAGCGGCCCTGGCGCGGGTTGACCCGGGACAGCGGCACCGCCAGCATGGTGACGATGAACACCAGGATCGGCAGCGACAGCCGCCATTGCAGCTCGGCGCGCTCACGCAGGCCTTTCTTGCCGATCAGCTCGGAAGTGGGGATGGCTTCGCGATCGGTCACTTCCTCGGCGACTTCCGGCTTGGGCAGCAGCACGCCGTAGGTGTCGTACTTGATTGCACGGTAATCGGCCTGGCCCGGGTTGCCGTCGTAACGGTAACCGTTTTCCAGCACCAGGTAGCGGTTGCCGTCGGCCTGGATTTCCTGGTGGCCTTTTTCGGCCACCAGCACCGACGGGGCGCGGTCCTTGGTCTTGTCCTGGTTGAAGCGCTTCTCGGAAATGAACACCCCGGCCAGGTTGATGCGGTCGTCCGACAGCTCTTCGGTGTAGGTCACCCGCGAGCCGTCGCGCAGGGTCTGGAAGCGGCCCGGCACCAGGGTGTCGAACTCGGTCAGGGCATCCTGCTGGGCGATGATCTGCTGCACCTGGGCCACGCCCAGCGGTGCCAGGCTCAAGCTCAGCCATGCTACCAGCAGGGCGACCAGGGCGGCCGGCGCCATGGTCAGGCTCAGCAGGCGCTGCTGGCTCATGCCGGTGGCCGACAGCACGGTCATCTCGCTTTCCAGGTACAGGCGCCCGTACGCCAGGAGAATGCCGAGGAACAGCCCCAGAGGCAGGATCAGTTGCAGGAAGCCCGGGAGGCGGAAGCCCATGATCAGGAACAGCACGCTCGGGTCGAGCACACCCTGGGCAGCCTGGGCCAGGTACTTGATGAAGCGCCCGCTCATGATGATCACCAGCAGCACGGCGCTGACGGCGCTCAAGGTCACCAGGACCTCGCGGGACAGATAACGAAAGACGATCAAACCAGACACTCCTGGGTTGTCAGGGCGGACTGCCAATCAATGGCGCCAGACAATGACTTAGTACAGCCAAGACCAATGCCGGTTCGCCAAAGGCGAACCTCCATGTAAAGTGCGCGCATTATCCTGTGATTGACCGCCCCTGTCACTTCGCCGCGCATGAAGGCGCAAAACGGGGTTGTCAGCACGCTTGCCGCAGGCTCAAACTGGCAGCTTTTCCGCTGGCGCGCGACGACGCGGCCAGGCCCGTCCAGAGCGCTGGAACACACAGCGCCGACTGTATCGATCATTCGGGGATCCTGACATGGAACTGGTTGTAAAAAGCGTAGCTGCTGCATCCGTAAAAACCGCCACCCTGGTCCTCCCGGTAGGTGAAAACCGCAAGCTCGGCGCCGTGGCCAAAGCCGTCGACCAGGCCAGCGAAGGCGCCATCAGTGCCGTGCTCAAGCGTGGCGACCTGGCCGGCAAGCCGGGCCAGACCCTGCTCCTGCAGAACCTCGCGGGCCTGAAGGCCGAGCGCGTGCTGCTGGTGGGCAGCGGCAAGGACGAAGCCCTGGGCGACCGCGCCTGGCGCAAACTGGTCGCCAGCGTCGCCGGCGTGCTCAAGGGCCTGAACGGCGCTGACGCAGTGCTGGCCCTGGACGACATCGCGGTCAGCAACCGCGATGCCCACTATGGCAAGTACCGCCTGCTGGCCGAAACCCTGCTCGACGGCGAATACGTGTTCGATCGCTTCAAGAGCCAGAAGGCCGAGCCGCGCGCCCTGAAGAAGGTCACCCTGCTGGCCGACAAGGCCGGCCAGGCCGAGGTCGAGCGTGCCGTCAAGCATGCCAGCGCCATCGCCACCGGCATGGCTTTCACACGCGACCTGGGCAACCTGCCGCCCAACCTGTGCCACCCAAGCTTCCTGGCCGAACAGGCCAAGGACCTGGGCAAGGCGCACAAGGCGCTGAAAGTCGAAGTGCTGGACGAGAAGAAGATCAAGGACCTGGGCATGGGCGCGTTCTACGCCGTCGGCCAGGGCAGCGACCAGCCACCACGCCTGATCGTGCTCAACTACCAGGGCGGCAAGAAGGCGGACAAGCCGTTCGTGCTGGTGGGCAAGGGCATTACCTTCGACACCGGCGGCATCAGCCTCAAGCCTGGTGCCGGCATGGACGAAATGAAGTACGACATGTGCGGTGCCGCCAGCGTGCTCGGCACCCTGCGTGCGGTGCTCGAGTTGCAGCTGCCGGTCAACCTGGTGTGCCTGCTGGCCTGCGCCGAGAACATGCCGAGCGGCGGAGCCACCCGCCCGGGTGACATCGTCACCACCATGAGCGGGCAGACCGTGGAAATCCTCAACACCGACGCCGAAGGCCGCCTGGTGCTGTGCGACACCCTGACCTACGCCGAGCGCTTCAAGCCGCAGGCAGTCATCGACATCGCCACCCTGACAGGTGCCTGCATCGTCGCCCTGGGCAGCCACACCACCGGCCTGATGGGCAACAACGACGACCTGGTCGGCCAGTTGCTCGACGCCGGCAAGCGCGCCGACGACCGTGCCTGGCAGCTGCCGCTGTTCGATGAGTACCAGGAGCAACTGGACAGCCCGTTCGCCGACATGGGCAACATCGGCGGGCCGAAGGCCGGCACCATCACCGCCGGCTGCTTCCTGTCGCGCTTTGCCAAGGCCTACGACTGGGCGCACATGGACATCGCCGGCACCGCCTGGGTCAGCGGTGGCAAGGACAAGGGCGCCACTGGCCGCCCTGTGCCCCTGCTGACCCAGTACCTGCTGGACCGCGCTGGCGCCTGACGCCATGAAGCCGGTGGCGCCCCGCGCGCCACCGGCCGGCGATACCACCATGAGCAAAGTCGATTTCTACATCCTGCCCACCGACTCGCTGTCGGCGCGGCTCGATTTCGCCTGCAAGCTGTGCGAAAAGGCCTGGCGCCTTGGCCACCGGGTCTACCTGCATTGCCAGGACGCCGAGCAGCGCAGCGAGCTGGACCAACGCCTGTGGCGCTTCAAGGGCGAGGCCTTCGTGCCCCACGATCTCGCGGAAGTGCATGCCGATGCCAGCGTGGCATTGGGCCTGGCCGCCGACAGTGCAGGCGATCACCACGACCTGTTGATCAACCTGGGCGCCGGCGTACCGGCCTTCGTCGGCCAGTTCGAACGGGTGGCCGAAATCGTCGTTGAAGAGCCTGGCATCCGCCAATCGGCCCGTGAACGATTCCGTTTCTACCGTGAACAGGGCTATGCTCTGCAAGACCACCGCTTACAGCGACTTTGACGACGATGGACAAGCCCTCCCCCCTGCCCGATTCCGCCCATCTGCTCGATGACCTCGAGTCGATACGCCAGTTGCTTGGCGACGCCGACCTGCAACCGCCGCTGCTGACCGAGACGGTGGAGCAGATCCCGTTGCTGCTGGAAGAAGCGCCCGGCAACCATGTGCCTGCGGCCGAACCGGTAGCTGCCGAACCCGAAGATGACCCGCAGACCCGTCGCCAGGACACCCTCCTGCACCTGGAAAGCGAACTGCGTGCGGCGGCGCAGATGATCATGCAGGACGTGATCAACGACTTCACCCCGCACATCGAGAACGAGATCAAGCGCCGGCTGGATGCGCGGATCGAGCGGTTGATCAAGCGTTCCGAGTAGATACCGAACATCCGGGTCGCCTGCTTCGCGGGCACGCCCGCTCCCACAGGGTCCCCACAGCCCGCAAGATCTGTGGTGCACCTGTGGGAGCGGGCGTGCCCGCGAAGCAGGCGCCACTGTTCCGACAGTTGTCAGCAGCTTGTCGCCTGCGGCCCCCAGCTTGGTTATACTTCCCGGCTTTCCCGAATAAATGCACAGGGTCCCGCCGCGCATGGATAAGACCTACCAGCCGCACGCCATCGAAACTTCCTGGTACAACACCTGGGAGTCCGAGAACTATTTCGCCCCACAAGGTGCAGGCGAGTCCTACACCATCATGATCCCGCCGCCGAACGTGACCGGCAGCCTGCACATGGGCCACGGGTTCAACAACGCGATCATGGACGCCCTGATCCGTTTCCGCCGCATGCAAGGCCGCGACACCCTGTGGCAGCCAGGCACCGACCACGCCGGTATCGCCACCCAGATGCTGGTCGAGCGCCAACTCGAGGCCAAGGGCCAGAACCGGCATGACCTGGGCCGCGAAAAGTTCCTGGAAAAGGTCTGGGAATGGAAGGACCAGTCCGGTGGCAACATCAGCCGTCAGATCCGCCGTCTGGGCTCGTCGGTCGACTGGAGCCGCGAGCGCTTCACCATGGACGACGGCCTGTCCGAAGCGGTCAAGGAAGCCTTCGTGCGCCTGCATGAAGACGGCCTGATCTACCGTGGCAAGCGCTTGGTCAACTGGGACACCAAGCTGCACACGGCCATCTCCGACCTCGAAGTGGAAAACCACGACGAGAAAGGTCACCTGTGGAACCTGCGCTACCCACTGGCCGACGGCGCCAAGACCGCCGAAGGCAAGGACTACCTGGTAGTCGCCACCACCCGTCCGGAAACCCTGCTGGGTGACGCCGCCGTGGCGGTCAACCCGAACGACGAGCGCTACCAGGCACTGATCGGCAAGTTCGTCGAACTGCCGCTGGTCGGCCGCCGCATCCCGATCATCGCCGACGACTACTGCGACCCCGAGTTCGGTACCGGCTGCGTGAAGATCACCCCGGCCCACGACTTCAACGACTACGAAGTCGGCAAGCGCCACAACCTGCCGCTGCTGAACATCTTCGACAAGAACGCCTTCGTGCTGGCCAGCGCGCAGGCCTTCAACCTCGATGGCAGCGTCAACGAGCAGGTGGACACCCGCCTGCCGGCCCAGTACGCCAACCTCGACCGCTTCGTTGCGCGCAAGCAGATCGTCGCCGACCTGGATGCCCAGGGCTTGCTGGTCAGCATCGACGACCACGCGCTGAAAGTGCCGAAAGGCGACCGTTCGGGCACCGTCATCGAGCCGTGGCTGACCGACCAGTGGTACGTTTCCACCAAGCCGCTGGCAGAGCCTGCCATCGCCGCCGTGGAAGATGGCCGCATCCAGTTCGTGCCCAAGCAGTACGAAAACATGTACTTCTCCTGGATGCGTGACATCCAGGACTGGTGCATCAGCCGCCAGCTGTGGTGGGGCCACCGCATCCCGGCATGGTACGACGAGGCCGGCCAGGTCTATGTCGGCCGCAACGAGGAAGAAGTGCGCGCCAAGCACAACCTGGGCGCCGACGTGGCCCTGCGCCAGGACGACGACGTACTCGACACCTGGTTCAGTTCGGGCCTGTGGACCTTCTCTACCCTGGGCTGGCCGGAACAGACCGAGTTCCTCAAGAAGTTCCACTCCACCGACGTGCTGGTGACCGGCTTCGACATCATCTTCTTCTGGGTTGCGCGCATGATCATGCTGACCATGCACCTGATCAAGAACGAGGATGGCACCCCGCAGGTACCGTTCAAGACCGTGTACGTGCACGGCCTGGTACGTGACGGCCAGGGCCAGAAGATGTCCAAGTCCAAGGGCAACGTGCTGGACCCGCTGGACATCGTCGACGGCATCACCCTCGACGCCCTGCTGGAAAAACGCACCAGCGGCATGATGCAGCCCAAGCTTGCCGAGAAGATCGCCAAGCAGACCAAGGCCGAGTTCCCCGAAGGTATCGCCAGCTACGGCACCGACGCCCTGCGCTTCACCTTCTGCTCGCTGGCCTCCACTGGCCGCGACATCAAGTTCGACATGGGCCGCGTCGAAGGCTACCGCAACTTCTGCAACAAGATCTGGAACGCCGCCCGCTACGTGCTGGACAAGGGCGAGGACTGCGGCCAGAACGGCGAAGCCTACGAGCTGTCGCTGGCCGACCGCTGGATCATCTCGCAGCTGCAGCGTACCGAAGCCGAAGTGACCCGCCAGCTGGAGCAGTTCCGCTTCGACCTGGCCAGCCAGGCGCTGTACGAGTTCATCTGGAACCAGTACTGCGACTGGTACCTGGAGCTGTCCAAGCCGGTGCTGTGGGACGAGAACGCCCCGGTCGAGCGCGCCCGTGGCACTCGCCGCACCCTGGTGCGCGTGCTGGAAGTGGCGCTGCGCCTGGCACACCCGTTCATGCCGTTCATCACCGAAGAGATCTGGCAGCGCATCGCGCCGCTGGCCGGCATCGAAGGCAAGACCATCATGCTGCAGCCATGGCCGGTGGCCAATGAAAGCCGCATCGATGCTGCCGCCGAAGGCGACATCGAGTGGCTCAAGGAGCTGATGGTCGGCCTGCGCAACATCCGCGCCGAAATGAACATCGGCCCGGGCAAGCCGCTGCCGCTGTTCCTGAAGAACGCCAACGCCGACGACCAGCGTCGCCTGCAGGAAAACGAAGCCCTGCTGAAGAAGCTGGCCAAGGTCGAATCGTTCACCGTACTGGGCGATGCCGACGAAGCGCCGCTGTCGGCCACGGCCCTGGTCGGTGACCTGCAAGTGCTGGTGCCAATGGCCGGCCTGATCGACAAGGATGCCGAGCTGGCGCGCCTGAACAAGGAAATCCAGCGCCTGCAGGGTGAAGTGGCTCGCGTGGGTGGCAAGCTGTCCAACGCCGCCTTCGTCGACAAGGCACCACCTGCCGTGATCGAGAAGGAGCGCGCCAAGCTGGCCGAGTCCGAACAGGCCCTGGCCAACTTCACCGAGCAGCATGCGCGGATTGCAGCGCTGTAACCAAAAGTGAAGCCATAGCGGGCTGCTTCGCAGCCCATCGCCGGCAAGCCAGCTCCCACAGGAAAGCGCTGTACCTGTGGGAGCTGGCTTGCCGGCGATGCTTTTCAGGACCCCATCATGACCGACAAACCCACCCTGCACCCGCGCAACCGCCACCAGGGCCGCTACGACTTCCCCAGCCTGATCAAGGCCCACCCTGACCTGGCGCGCTTCACCATCACCAACCCCCACGGCAAACCCAGCATCGACTTCGCCAACCCCGAGGCCGTACGGGTGTTCAACCGTGCCCTGTTGAAGGCCCAGTACGGCATCCAGCACTGGGATATCCCCGCCGACTACCTGTGCCCGCCGATTCCCGGCCGCGCCGACTACATCCACGTGGCCGCCGACCTGCTGGCCGACGACAATGCCGGCGAGATCCCAAAGGGCGCCCAGGTGCGTGCGCTGGACATCGGCGTGGGGGCCAACTGCATCTACCCGCTGCTGGGCCACAGCGACTACCGCTGGCGCTTCCTCGGCTCGGACATCGACCCCGTGGCCCTGGCTTCGGCCAAGGCCATCGTCCAGGCCAACGGCCTGGGCAAGGCCATCACCCTGCGCCAGCAGGCCAACCGTGCACACATCCTCAGCGGCCTGCTGCAGGAGGGCGAACGCTTCGACCTCACCCTGTGCAACCCGCCCTTCCATTCCTCACGCGACGAAGCCACCCGCGGCAGCCAGCGCAAGTGGAAGAACCTCGGCAAGCAGGACCCCAAGCGCAAGCTGCCGGTGCTCAACTTCGGCGGCCAGAACAACGAACTGTGGTGCGAAGGCGGCGAAATCCGCTTTGTCAGCCAACTGGTCAGCGAAAGCGTGCAGTACGCCGAGCGGGTACTGTGGTTCACCAGCCTGGTGTCCAAGGCCAGCAACCTGCCGGGGATCGAGGCTGCGCTCAGGAAAGCGGGCGCCAAGGCCGTGCGCATCAGTGAAATGGGCCAAGGGCAGAAGCAAAGCCGCATGGTCGCCTGGAGCTTCCACGACGACGCCGCGCGCCAGGCCTGGCACGCCGGGCGTAAAAACCAGGCATGAAAAAACCGCGCCCGGGCAAGCCGGGCGCGGTTTCGTCAAAGCTTCAACAATTACTTGTTGATGGCGTCGGTCAGCACTTTGGCTGGAACGAACTTGACGACTTTCTTGGCAGCGATTTCGATGGCAGCGCCAGTCGAAGGGTTGCGGCCGGTACGGGCAGGACGCTCAGCGACTTTCAGCTTGCCGATGCCTGGCAGAGTGATTTCAGCGCCGTTTTCCAGCTGGTCGGCAACGATCTGGCCCAGTTGCTCCAGAGCGTTCTTGGCGGTGGCTTTTGGCGCGGCGATCGATTCGGCGATGTCGGCAATCAGTTGGTCTTTGGTCAATGCCATGGTGGTGTTCCTTCCCTATCAAATTCGATGGTTATGCAGCGGACTACGACGTTATCGGGCCAGCCCCTGAAAGTGGAGGGCCGCGCCAATCGCGTATGTAGATACGCAAATCGACGTTTGGTTCGACACGACGACAGCACGCTGCCAGCAATGCGCCACACAAGGGGCGCAAGACCGCGCAAAGCTACCACAGGAACGGATAAATATCCGCTGCGCGCTTCGATTTAATGCAGGTTTTTCGGGGGTTTTAGCCTAAAACGCACAAATTTGAACAAAAAACGAACAACCGGCATTTCTGCCAACATCCGGCCACTGCACCACCTTGTGTCTAGGGTAAACTGGACGACTTTTGCAGCTCGCCGAGAATTCCATGCCAATCCGTCATTGCATCGTTCACCTGATCGACAAAAAGCCCGATGGCAGCCCCGCCGTGCTGCATGCCCGCGATCGCGAACTGGCCGCCTCCGACGCCATCGAAAACCTGCTGGCCGACCTCAATGACAGCTACAACGCCAAGCAAGGCAAGGCCTGGGGCTTTTTCCACGGCGAGTCCGGCGCCTACCCGCTGAGCGGCTGGCTGAAGCAGTACCTGGACGAAGAAAAGGACTTTACCGCCTTCAGCCGCGTGGCCGTGGAGCACCTGCAGAAGCTGATGGAAGAGTCCAACCTGTCCACCGGCGGCCACATCCTGTTTGCCCACTACCAGCAAGGCATGACCGAATACCTGGCGATCGCCCTGCTGCACCACAGCGAAGGCGTGGCGGTGAACGCCGAGCTCGACGTGATGCCTTCGCGCCACCTCGACCTTGGCCAGCTGCACCTGGCGGCGCGCATCAACCTGTCGGAGTGGAAGAACAACCAGAACTCCAAACAGTACATTTCGTTCATCAAGGGCAAGAACGGCAAGAAGGTCTCGGACTACTTCCGCGATTTCATCGGCTGCCAGGAGGGCGTCGACGGCCCGGGCGAAACCCGCACCCTGCTCAAGGCCTTCAGTGACTTCGTCGAGAGCGAAGACCTGCCGGAAGAGTCTGCCCGCGAAAAAACCCAGACCCTGGTCGAGTACGCCACTACCCAGACCAAGCTGGGCGAGCCGGTCACGCTGGAAGAGCTGTCCAGCCTGATCGACGAGGACCGGCCCAAGGCGTTCTACGACCACATCCGCAACAAGGACTACGGCCTGTCGCCGGAAATCCCCGCAGACAAGCGCACCCTCAACCAGTTCCGCCGTTTCACCGGCCGTGCCGAGGGGTTGTCGATCAGCTTCGAAGCGCACCTGCTGGGGGACAAGGTCGAGTATGACGAAGAGGCAGGGACCTTGATCATCAAGGGCCTTCCGACCACCTTGGTGGATCAGTTGAAGCGGCGCAAGGACTGATGGGCCCGGGACTGCTGGGCAGCCCATCGCCGGCAAGCCAGCTCCCACAGGTACTGCACAGGCCTGAGGTCTAAGCAGTCGAAGTGGGAGCTGGCTTGCCGGCGATGGGGCGCGAAGCGGCCCTAATTAGCAGCCACTACTGCGCCATAGGAGGCCACCAACGCCTCCTTCGCCGACTTGCGCAGCCGCTTCACCAGCCGCTCCTGGCGTAACGCCTCGCCCTTGTTCGGCCATTGCTCCACATACACCAGCGCCTGGGCCGGGCTGGTCTTGAAGTAACGCGCGCCCTGCCCTTTCTGGTGCGCCAGAAAGCGCCGCTGCGGGTCATCGCTGATACCGCAATACAGCGATCCATTGGCAGCCCTTACCAAGTAGACATACCAGGGTTTGCTGGCGGCGATTTCGACGGGCTCACTCACACTGGGCCTGCTGGAATGCTCGCAATCCTGTGAACGCCTGCTGGCGTACCTTGTTCTGCACCAGCGGCGACCAGCCCAGCAGCATGCCAGGCACACCCAGCGCCTGCCGCGACCAGCGCCACAAGTCGAAGTGGTCATCGTGCTGGCAGATCAGCCCGTCACGGATCACGAAACGCGCCTGGATATCGTTGACCACGATGCGGCCGGTCTGGCTGAACAGGTAGGTGGCCACCCAATGTGCGGCGCCTGTGCGTTCATCGGCGCGGACGTTGTCGAAGGTCAGGGTGAAGTCCTTGGCCCGGCTGGTGAGCATTCGCCACATGTCGCCTGCATCCTTGCCACGCAAGGTGCCGAAGACCGGGTCGCTGAAGACGATATCGTCGCAGTAGCAGGCGACCATGGCCTCGGCGTCCAGGCGCTGGAAGGCCTGGTAGAAGCGGGTGATCAGGTCGCGGTTGGCGTCGCTCATGGGGGGCTGGTCCGTCCTGGGATGAAAGCAGCACGATAATCTGCCCCGGTTGCTTATGCCAGTACCGGCCTCTCCGCGGGCGCGCCCGCTCCCACAGGATCTACACACGCTTCGAACCTGTGGCTCTCCTGTGGGAGCGGGCGTGCCCGCGAAGAGGCCCCTTCAGACTTTCTCGCTGCTCACCTGCACATGCAAAGCCCGCCCGGCGCCCAGGCCGAACACGATAGCCCCCACCCCCAGCACGGCAAAGATCCACCCCACTGCCGCCCAGCCCCCGGTCAGGTCATGCACCAGCCCCACCGCAAACGGCCCCATCGACGCCAGGGTATAACCCACCCCCTGCGCCATGCTCGACAGGTTCGCCGCCACATGGGCATCCTTCGAGCGCAGCACGATCAAGGTCAGCGCCAGGGCAAAGGTACCGCCCTGCCCCAGGCCCAGCACAACCGCCCAACCCCACAGCCCGGAAAGCGGCGCATACAGGCAACCGAACAGGCCGGCCAGGGTAATGAGCATGACCAGCACGATCGCCAGGCGCTGGTCCTTGCCGCGAGTGGCCAGCCAGGGCGCACTGAGCGAACTGACCAGCTGCACGATCACCGACCCCGACAGCACCAGCCCCGCCTCGGTCGGGCTCAGGCCGCGACCGATCAGGATCGATGGCAACCAGCCAAAGACGATGTAGGCCAGTGACGACTGCAGGCCCATGTACAGGGTCACTTGCCAAGCCAGCGGATCACGCCACAGCCCACGCACGCGATAGGCCACCTTGTGCAGGCCATGACCTTGACGGGCCTGCGGCAGCCATACCAGCATGGCCAGCAGGGCCGGCACCATCCAGAAGCCAAGCCCCAGCGCCCAGCTGCCGTCGAAATGCTGGGCCAAGGGCACCGTGGCGCCAGCCGCCATGGCGGCGCCCAGGCACAACGCCATGGTGTACACGCCGGTCAGCGTGCCAGCGTGCTGCGGGAAATCGCGCTTGACGATGCCCGGCAGCAGCACGCCAATGATGCCGATGCTGGCCCCCGCCATGAGGCTACCGAGGAACACCCCGGTGGCCCCCAGGCTACTGCGCACGACAATGCCGAGCGCCAGGGTGGCGAGGATGCCGAGGATCACCCGCTCGCTGCCAAAGCGCCGCGCCAGCACCGGCGCCAAGGGGGCGAACAGGCCCAGGCACAGCACTGGCAAGGTGGTCAGCAAACCGGCCTGCGAGGCGTTCAGCCCCAGGCCTTCGGACACCTGGCCCAGCACCGGAGCCATGCTCGACAATGCCGGGCGCAGGTTCAAAGCCACCAGCACCAGGCCGAGCAACAACAGCCAAGGCCGCTGTACCTGTACCGGCTGCTGTTGGACCTGTTCGTCGTCAGCCTCGGCGTCGATCAGCAACTCATCGAGGTCCCGCTCGCTCGGTGGGGTGTTACGGGTGATGGAATCAGCCATGGCCTTCTCGGAGTCAGGATTCGATAAGGGTACGGCTCAGGCGCTTGGCCTGCTCCGCATCGCGTTGCTCGATGGCGGCAAGGATCTGCCCATGCAGGTCGAACGTGGCCTGGCAGCGCGGCACGGTCGCCATGTTGTGCTGCAGCGCGGCAGCCACCACCCCGGAAAAGTACCGGTACAGCTCACTCAAGGCCGGGTTATGGGCGGCATCGACCAGCCGCTGGTGAAACACCAGGTCGCAGGCCACATAAGCATCGATATCACCGTGAAAATGCCCGGCACTGTTGGCCAGGGCATCACGCAGCGCCTGCAGGTCGGCGTCGGTTCGGCGCAGCGCGGCCAGGCCGATGGCCTCGGCTTCGAGGATGTGCCGGGTTTCACGGGCCTGCTCGGGCGTGCAGCGTGACATCGCCTGCACCGCCTGCAGCGGGTCCTGGGCCGTGCGCAGGTAGCTGCCGTCGCCCTGGCGGATCTCCACCAGGCCACTGAACGCCAGCACACGCATGGCCTCGCGTACTGTGTTGCGGCTTATGCCCAACTGCAGGGCCAGTTCCGGCTCGGTCGGCAAACGTTGGCCAACCTGCCAGTCGCCCAGCACGATGCGTTCGCGCATGCGCTCGACGGCCAGTTCGACCAGGGAGCGCTTGGTCAATTCGGTACTCATGCAACTCAACCAATCATCCGATGAATCTGGCCAGCATAATGTATACCGGCAATACAGCAAACACTGATGGTTTCTGGCGATAGTGGAAATCCCTGTGGGAGCGGGCATGCCCGCGAAGAATCCAACGCGATGGATGGCACCGGCGTTGCCGGTGTTCGCGGGCACGCCCGCTCCCACAAGGGCTGCGTCACGGCAGCTTGCAATACCGTCAGGTCAACGCATCGAGCAGCGCCTGGTTCATCTCTGGCGTACCGATGGTGATGCGCAGGAACTGGGCAATGCGCGGCTGCTTGAAGTGGCGCACGATCACGCCCTGCTCGCGCAGGCGTGCAGCCAGCTCACCGGCATCTTGTTGCGGATGGCGGGCGAAGATGAAGTTGGCCGCCGACGGCAGCACTTCGAAGCCCTTGGCCTGCAGCTGCTCGACCAACACCTCGCGGCTGTCGATCACCTTGCGGCAGGTTTCCTCGAAGTACTCGCGGTCCTCGAACGCCACCGCCGCGCCGACGATCGCGGCACGGTCCAGCGGGTAGGAGTTGAAGCTGTTCTTGATCCGCTCCAGCGCCTCGATCAGGTCCGGGTGCCCCACCGCCAGGCCAACCCGCAGCCCGGCCAGCGAGCGCGACTTCGACAGGGTCTGGGTGACCAGCAGGTTGTCGTAGCGGTCCACCAGGCTGATCGCCGTTTCGCCACCGAAGTCGATGTAGGCTTCATCGACCACCACCACCGAATCACGGTTGGCCTGCAGCAACTGCTCCACCGCCTGCAGCGGCATCAGGCAACCGGTCGGCGCGTTGGGGTTGGGGAAGATGATGCCGGCATTGGGCTTGTTGTAGTCCTCGATGCGGATCTGGAACTGCTCGTCCAGCGCCACCTGCTCGAAGGCGATACCGTACAGGCCGCAGTAGACCGGGTAGAAGCTGTAGCTGATGTCAGGGAACAGCAGCGGTGCGTCGTGCTGGAACAGGCCGTGGAAGATGTGCGCCAGCACCTCGTCCGAGCCGTTGCCGACGAACACTTGTGCCGGCGTCACGCCGTAGTACTCGGCCACCGCCTGCTTCAGCCGGTCACCGTTCGGGTCAGGGTACAGGCGCAGGTTGTCGTTCAGCTCGCCGCGCATGGCCTCCAGCGCCTTGGGCGAAGGGCCGTAGGGGTTTTCGTTGGTGTTCAGCTTGACCAGGCGGGCCAGCTTGGGCTGCTCGCCCGGCACGTAAGGCACCAGGTCCTTGACGAAGGGGCTCCAGAATCGACTCATGCTCAGTTCCCCTTCTCTTGGGTCAGGATGCGGTATTCGGCGCTGCGGGCGTGGGCGGTCAGCGACTCGCCACGGGCCAGGACCGAGGCGGTGTGGCCCAGCTCGGACGCGCCCTGCTCGGAGCAGAAAATGATCGACGAGCGCTTCTGGAAGTCATACACACCCAGCGGCGACGAGAAACGCGCGGTGCCGGAGGTCGGCAGCACGTGGTTGGGCCCTGCGCAGTAGTCGCCCAGCGCTTCACTGGTGTGGCGGCCCATGAAGATCGCGCCAGCGTGGCGGATGTGCGGCAGCCAGGCCTGCGGGTCGGCCACCGACAGCTCCAGGTGCTCGGGTGCGATGCGGTTGGCCACTTCCATGGCCTGCTGCATGTCACGCACCTGGATCAGCGCACCACGGCCATTGATCGACTTCTCGATGATCTCGGCACGTTCCATGGTCGGCAGCAGCTTGTCGATGCTGGCGGCAACGCGGTCGAGGAAGGCGGCGTCCGGGCTGACCAGGATGGCCTGGGCATCTTCGTCGTGCTCGGCCTGGGAGAACAGGTCCATGGCGATCCAGTCCGGGTCGGTCTGGCCGTCGCACACCACGAGGATTTCAGACGGGCCGGCGATCATGTCGATACCCACCTGGCCGAACACATGGCGCTTGGCGGTGGCGACGTAGATGTTGCCCGGGCCGACGATCTTGTCCACCTGCGGCACGCTTTCGGTACCGTAGGCCAGCGCGGCAACAGCCTGGGCGCCACCGACGGTGAACACACGGTCGACACCGGCGATGCAGGCAGCCGCCAGCACCAGCTCGTTGACCTCGCCACGCGGGGTCGGCACCACCATCACCACTTCGGCCACACCGGCGACCTTGGCCGGGATGGCGTTCATCAGCACCGACGACGGGTACGACGCCTTGCCACCCGGTACATACAGGCCGGCGCGGTCCAGCGGGGTGACCTTCTGGCCAAGCACGGTGCCGTCGGCCTCGGTGTACTGCCAGGAATCCTGCTTCTGCCGCTCGTGGTACATGCGCACGCGGTTGGCAGCCTTTTCCAGGGCTTCGCGCTGGACCGGAGTAATGCGGGTCAGGGCCAGTTCCAGGCGCTCGCGGCCGAGGATCAGGTCATCGATGGACTTGGCATCGACACCATCGAAACGCTGGGTGAATTCCACCAATGCCGCATCGCCACGCTCGCGCACGGCCTTGATGATGTCGAGCACGCGCTGGTTGACCGCGTCATCGGACACACTTTCCCAGCTCAGCAGATGATCCAGATGTCGGGCGAAATCCGGATCAGCAGCGTTGAGACGGGCAATTGCAGTGGACACGGTCATGGCGAGGGCCTCGATTATTGGCGAATGCTCAGGCGCCCTAGGCTACCAGTCCATCCGCGCGGGCACCCGAGAAAAATGGCTATGACGCGGATAGACGGGCGCGGCAGCGAAGGCCGCGCGCAGTCGGTAGAGAGTCAGCCGCGGTGTCGCGATTCGACCGCTCCGCGCAGCGTGTCGATCAGGCTCTGGATACGGGCGTGCTGCATTTTCATGGAGGCCTTGTTGACCACCAGGCGCGAGCTGATCGTGGCGATCAGTTCCTGGGGCTCCAGGCCGTTGGCACGCAGGGTGTTGCCGGTGTCGACCACGTCGATGATCTTGTCGGCGAGGTTGATCAGCGGAGCCAGTTCCATCGAGCCGTACAGCTTGATGATGTCGACCTGGCGGCCCTGTTCGGCATAGTAGCGCTTGGCTACGTTGATGAACTTGGTAGCCACGCGCAGACGGCCCTTGGGCTCGGGTGCGCCGACCACGCCAGCGGTCATCAGCTTGCAACGGGCAATCTGCAGGTCCAGGGGCTCGTAAAGGCCCTGGCCGCCGTACTCCATCAGCACATCCTTGCCGGCCACACCCAGGTCGGCGGCACCATGCTCGACATAGGTCGGCACGTCGGTGGCACGCACGATCAGCAGGCGCACATCGTCCTGCGTGGTGGGGATGATCAGTTTGCGGCTCTTGTCCGGGTTCTCGGTCGGCACGATACCGGCCTCGGCCAGCAATGGCAGGGTATCGTCGAGAATACGGCCTTTGGAAAGCGCGATGGTCAACATTGGAACGTCGGTCCTTAAGCGGCTACTGCCGGCCGGGCGTCGAGCCCGACCGTATTTGATTCATTGTGGGAGCGGGCTTGCCCGCAAAGCAACCACCGCGGTGCATGGCACCGGCTCTGCCGGTATTCGCGGGCAAGCCCGCTCCCACACGGTATGCCGAAGGGCTACTAGCCCGGTACGCGACGGATCTTCGCGCCCAGCATCTGCAGTTTTTCTTCGATGCACTCGTAACCACGGTCGATGTGGTAGATGCGATCGATCAGGGTATCGCCTTCGGCTACCAGCGCCGACAGCACCAGGCTGGCGGAAGCACGCAGGTCGGTGGCCATTACCGGGGCCCCCTTCAGCGCCTTGACGCCAGTGACGATGGCAGTGTTGCCTTCGACCTGGATCTGCGCGCCCATGCGGTGCATTTCGTAGACGTGCATGAAGCGGTTTTCGAAGATCGTCTCGATCACTGCACCAGTGCCTTCGGCAATGGCGTTGAGCGAGATGAACTGCGCCTGCATGTCGGTCGGGAACGCCGGGTACGGGGCGGTACGCAGGTTGACGGCTTTCGGCCGCTTGCCGTGCATGTCCAGCTCGATCCAGTCTTCGCCGGTGCTGATGTCGGCGCCGGCTTCCTTGAGTTTTTCCAGTACGGCTTCAAGGATGGTCGGGTCGGTGTCCTTGACCTTGACGCGGCCGCCGGTCACGGCAGCGGCAACCAGGTAGGTACCGGTCTCGATACGGTCCGGCATCACCCGGTAGTTGGCCGAGTGCAGGCGCTCGACGCCATCGATGACGATGGTGTCGGTACCAGCGCCCTGGACCTTGCCGCCCATGGCGTTGATGAAGTTGGCCAGGTCGACCACTTCCGGCTCGCGCGCGGCGTTCTGCAGCACGCTGCGGCCCTTGGCCAGGGCAGCGGCCATCATGATGTTCTCGGTACCGGTCACGCTCACGGTGTCGAAGAAGAAGTGCGCACCGCGCAGGCCACCCTCAGGTGCCTTGGCCTTGATGTAGCCGGCTTCGACTTCGATCTTCGCGCCCATGGCCTCGAGGCCACGGATGTGCAGGTCGACCGGGCGCGAGCCAATGGCGCAACCGCCAGGCAGGGCCACTTCGGCCTCACCGAAACGGGCGACCATCGGGCCCAGCACCAGGATCGAGGCGCGCATGGTCTTGACCAGCTCGTAAGGCGCGACCAGGGTCTTGATGGTGCGAGGGTCGATCTCGACCGCCAGCTTTTCGTCGATCACCGGCTCGATGCCCATGCGGCCGAACAGCTCGATCATGGTGGTGATGTCGTGCAGGTGCGGCAGGTTGCCCACGGTGACCGGGCCGTCGGCCAGCAGGGTCGCTGCCAGAATCGGCAGGGCTGCGTTCTTCGCGCCCGAAATGCGGATCTCGCCATCAAGGCAAGCGCCGCCAGTAATAATCAGTTTGTCCATTGGAATCTCGCCGCCACGTTGGCTCAGGTGCGCTCAGCCCAGGCTGCGCTGCTGAAAAATTTCATGGTTACCGCATGGATGCTGCCATTGGCGATCCACGGATTCAGGTGAGCATAGATCGCCTGCTGGCGTTTGACCGGGCTCAGGCCAGCCAACTCGTCGCTGATCACGTTCAACTGGAAGTTGCAGCCTTCGCCTTCAACTTCGACCCGGGAACCCGGCAATTTCTCTTCAAGGAAGCTTTTAACTTCTACGGCCTGCATGCTCAACCTCAATCGGCGCCCGATGCGCACGGGTCGGCCATCATACAAAAAAGCCCCTCGCCTGCGAAGCCCAACGAGGGCTTCGCTGACCGAGGGGCCATCATCCGTGCCGGGCCATCAGGTTGCCAGCACTTCATCGAGGTCATAGACCTCGGCAATTTCCCGCATGTCGTCGGGCATGCTGCGCACCTGGCAACCCTTGCCGGCGGCCTGGGCATCACGCATGAATGCCAGCAGCAACGACAGGCCGACACTGGTGGAGCGCTGCACTGCCGAGCAATCGAGCACCAGCTGCGCCTCGCGGCAGGCCGCGATCAGCGCCTTGCCCTGCTTGCGCAGGGCCGGCCCGCTGCGGTAGTCCAGCTCGCCGGCCAGGCGCAGCACGCCCGGCTCGGCCATGCTTACGCCGGCCTCACTCATTTGACGGTCTTCTCTGGCGAGTTGTCGGCGGCCTGCTTGGCCTTGGCCACTTCGCCGGCCCAGCCGTCGATGGTCTTGTCCAGGTCGTTGCCATTGCGCTGCATGGCGTCGGCGAACTGGTCGCGGAACAGCTTGCCGATGTTGATGCCGTTGACGATCACGTTACGCACCTTCCACTCGCCGCCGATGTTTTCCAGGGTGTACTGCACCGGATACACGGCACCGTTGTTGCCGGTGACCTTCATGCCAACGCTGGCGCGCTTGCCGTCATCAGCCTTGGCCGGGTCGACGGTGATGCCCTGGTTGTTGTACTCGAGCAGGGCATTGCCATAGAACTGCATCAGGCTGCGCTTGAAGTTTTCCTGGAAGCGCTGCATCTGCTCGGGGGTAGCCTTGCGCGAGTACTTGACGGTCATGATGCTTCTGGAAATACCGTCAGCGTCCACCACCGGGCCGAGGATGCGGTTCAGCGCATCGTAGAAGGCATTGGGGTTGGACTTGTACTGTTCCTTGTTGGCCTTGAGGTCGCCCAGCAGTTCAGTGGTGGTGCCCTGAACCACATCGTGTGGCGTCTGCGCAGCCATGGTCAGCAGGGGGAAGGCCGCCAGCAGGACCAGCAGGCCACGTCGCAGGATGGAAATCATGGAAACTCCTTAATTAGCCGGTTGCGCTTCTTTCGGTTCCTTGCCAACGGAGTTGAGCAGGAACTTGCCAATCAGATCTTCCAGCACCAGCGCCGACTGGGTGTCGTGGATGGTCCCGCCGTCCTTGAGCACCTGGTCCTCACCGCCCACGCTGATGCCGATGTACTTCTCGCCCAGCAACCCGGCGGTCAGGATCGAGGCAGTGGAGTCGGTCGGCAGGTTGTCCACCGACTTGTCCAGCTGCAGCGTCACCCGACCGGTGTACGAATCACGGTCCAGATCGATGGCGGTAACCTTGCCGATGGTCACACCGGCCATGGTCACTTTAGCTCTGACCGTCAAACCGGCGATATTGTCGAAGTAGGCATAAACTTTATAGGTATCGCTGCTCGGGCTGGCCGACAGCCCGCTGACACGCAGGGCGAGCAGCAGCAGCGCCAGGATCCCGGCCAGGAGGAACAGGCCGACACCGATTTCCAGGGTGCGGTTTTGCATCAGAAATCTCCAAACATCAAGGCGGTCAGAATAAAGTCCAGACCCAGCACTGCCAACGAGGCATAGACCACGGTCTTGGTGGTGGCACGGCTGATCCCTTCTGAGGTGGGCTCACAGTCGTACCCCTGGAATACGGCGATCCAGGTCGTGACGAAGGCAAATACCAGGCTCTTGATCAGCCCGTTGAGCACGTCGTCGGTGAACGAAACACTGTTCTGCATGTTGGCCCAGAACGAGCCCTCGTAGACGCCCAGCCAGTCCACCGCCACCCACGAGCCACCCCAGATGCCGACCACGCTGAAGATCAGCGCCAGCAACGGCAGCGAGATGAAACCGGCCCACAGGCGCGGCGCGACGATGTACTTGAGCGGGTCGACGCCGATCATTTCAAGGCTCGACAACTGCTCGGTGGACTTCATGTTGCCGATTTCTGCGGTCAGCGCCGAACCGGCACGGCCGGCGAACAGCAATGCCGTCACCACCGGGCCGAGCTCACGCAGCAGGGTCAGGGCGACCATCTGCCCAACCGCCTGCTCCGAGCCGTACTTGGTCAGGATGCTGAAGCCCTGCAGCGCCAGCACCATGCCGATGAACACGCCGGACACGACGATGATCGCCAGCGACAGCACGCCCACCGAATACAGCTGCTTGACCAGCAGCTGGAAGCCGCCACCGATGCCGCCACGGCCGATCAGCGCATGGAACAGGAACAGGCAGGAGCGCCCCAGCACCGCCAGCACGTCGATGGCCGAGCGCCCCAGCAGGCGGACACGTTCGAGTAAGGATTTTCTGCGCATCAACGCGCTCCCAGCAGGTCGGCGCGGTAGTCAGGCGCAGGGAAGTGGAAAGGCACCGGGCCGTCCGGGTCGCCCTTCATGAACTGGCGAATGCGCGGGTTGTCCGAGCCCATCAGCTCGTCAGGCGTCCCCTGGCCCAGCACCTGGCCGTCACCTACCACATAGATGTAGTCGGCGATGCTGGCGGTTTCCGCCAGGTCATGGGAAACAACGATGCTGGTGATACCCAGGGCGTCGTTGAGCAGGCGGATCAGACGCACCAATACACCCATGGCGATCGGGTCCTGACCGACGAACGGTTCGTCGTACATGAGGATCTGCGGGTCCAGGGCAATTGCCCGGGCCAACGCCACACGGCGCTTCATGCCACCGGACAGCTCGTCGGGCATCAGGTCGATGGCACCGCGCAGCCCCACGGCCTGCAGCTTCATCAGCACGATATCGCGGATCATCTCGTCCGACAGCTGGGTGTGCACGCGCAGCGGGAACGCGACGTTCTCGAACACATCGAGATCGGTGAACAGCGCGCCGCTCTGGAACAGCACCCCCATTTGCTTGCGGGCGTCGAACAGGTCGCTGCGCGACAGCGTCGGCAGGTTCTGCCCGGCAACCCAGACCTCACCGCTGGAGGGGCGCAACTGCGCGCCCATCAGGCGGAGCAACGTGGTCTTGCCGCAACCCGATGGCCCCATGATACCGGTGACCTTGCCGCGCGGGATGCGAATGTCGACGTTGCTGAAAATGCTGCGCGAACCGCGTTTGAAGGTAACCCCCTTCAACTCGACCGCGTAGGCGCTATCCACACTCATCTAGACTCCTTGCTAGTGCAGCCTCGTCCTAATGGACGTCGGCCTCCATCTGGAAGGCACAAGCGCCCCAGGCAGGCCGAATAGCGGCGAACTATAGCACCGCTGACAGCGCCGCCCCAAGGCCGGCTAACGAGTCGTTCAGCCCTGCGACAGGCTGCCCAGACATTCACCACGGCAATCGAAAGCGTGAGGGTTTCTTTCATTGCAGCTATAATCGCCGCCTTTTCATCAGGCATTGCTTTTTCGACATGAGCCAATCCAGCGAGCTGATCCAATCCGCCCAACGCACCCTGCGCCTGGAACTCGAGGCCGTAGAGGCCCTGCTGGCGCGCATCGACGACAATTTCGTCAAGGCCTGCGAACTGATCCTGGCCAGCAAGGGCCGGGTCGTCGTGGTCGGCATGGGCAAGTCCGGGCACATCGGCAACAAGATCGCCGCCACCCTGGCCAGCACCGGCACACCGGCGTTTTTCGTGCACCCTGCCGAAGCCAGCCATGGCGACATGGGCATGATCACCCGCGATGATGTCATCCTTGCCCTGTCGAATTCCGGCAGCACCGCCGAAATCGTCACCCTGCTGCCGCTGATCAAGCGCCTGGGCATCAAGCTGATCAGCCTGACCGGCAACCCGGACTCGCCCCTGGCCCAGGCTGCCGAGGTCAACCTCGACGCCCGCGTCGAACAAGAGGCCTGCCCGCTTAACCTGGCCCCCACCTCCTCCACCACCGCCTCGCTGGTGCTGGGCGACGCGCTGGCCATTGCCCTGCTCGAAGCCCGCGGCTTCACCGCCGAGGACTTTGCCTTCTCGCACCCGGGTGGTGCACTGGGCCGCCGCCTGCTGCTCAAGGTGGAGAACGTGATGCACGCCGGCGACGAACTGCCCCAGGTGCCCCGCGGCACCCTGCTCAAGGACGCACTCCTTGAAATGTCCCGCAAAGGCCTGGGCATGACCGTGATCGTCGAAGCCGATGGCAAGCTGGCAGGGATCTTCACCGACGGCGACCTGCGCCGGAGCCTGGACCGCAACATCGACGTCCACACCACCCTGATCGACCAGGTAATGACCGTGCACGGCAAGACGGCCCGCGCCGAAATGCTTGCGGCCGAGGCCCTGAAGATCATGGAAGACCACAAGATCGGCGCCCTGGTGGTGGTGGACCGCGAGGACCGCCCCACCGGCGCCCTGAACATGCACGACCTGCTGCGCGCCGGCGTGATGTAAAGGAGCAATGGAATGAACCAGGACCTCATGCAACGCGGCAAGAACATCAAGCTGGCAGTGTTCGACGTGGACGGCGTGCTCACCGACGGGCGCCTGTACTTCCTCGAGGACGGCAGCGAGTTCAAGACCTTCAACACCCTCGACGGCCAGGGCATCAAGATGCTCATGGCCTCGGGCGTGACCACCGCGATCATCAGCGGGCGCAAGACCCCGGTGGTCGAGCGCCGGGCGAAGAACCTCGGCATCCCGCACCTGTACCAGGGCCGCGAGGACAAACTGGTGGTGCTGGACGGCCTGCTCGCCGAACTGGGCCTGAGCTATGCTCAAGTGGCCTACCTTGGCGACGACCTGCCCGACCTGCCGGTGATCCGCCGGGTCGCACTGGGCATGGCGGTGGCCAATGCCGCGCCGTTCGTTCGCCAGCACGCCCATGGCGTGACCCAGGCACGTGGCGGCGAAGGCGCGGCCCGTGAATTCTGCGAACTGATCATGCAGGCCCAGGGCACCCTGGACGCTGCCAACGCCAACTATCTGTAAGGCTGCCCATGTTCAGCAAGAAAGCCCGCAACATTGCGCTGCTCGCGGTGATCGCCACCCTGCTGGTGGCGATCGGCTACTGGAATGTCAGCCCGGAAAGCTTCCTCGACAAGCCGGCGGCCCAGGTCGACGAAAACGCCGTCGACTACTACGCGATCAACGCCCACAGCGTGCAGTTCCTGCCCGACGGCAAGCTGCAGTACGAAATGACCGCCGACAAGGTCGAACACCTCAAGGCCAGCGAAATCACCCTGCTGACCACGCCGGACCTGCACCTGTACCGCGGTACCGAATACCCGTGGCACGTGCAGAGCACCCGCGCCGAAGTCAACCCGGACGGTAGTGAAGTCGAACTGATCGACAACGTACGGGTCGCCCGCACCGACGAAAAGCAGCGCGAAATGATCATTACCAGCTCGCGCATGACCGTGTTCCCGCAGAAGCAATATGCGCAGACCGAGCAAGCCGTTAGAATCGACGGCGCCGGTGGCACAACTACGGGCAAAGGAATGAAAGCGTATTTGAAAGAAGGCAAGATGGACTTGCTCTCTAACGTAAGAGGACAGTATGAGGCTCGTTAAAACCCTCCCCCTTTTGCTCAGCCTGAGCGCAGCACTGGGAAGCGCGAGCGCCCTCGCCCTGCCGAACGACCGTGACCAGCCTATCCGCATCCAGGCCGACAACGCCCACCTGGACGACAAGCAGGGCGTGGCCACCTACACCGGCGACGTGATCATCACCCAGGGTTCGATGATGATCAAAGGCAACACCGTGACCATCACCCGCTCCGCCTCCGGCGACATCGACGTGGTGACCTCGGTGGGCAACCTGGCCTACTTCGAGCAGCAGCAGAGCGCAGCCAAACCGGACAAGATGAAAGGCTGGGCGGTGACCATCCAGTACCAGTCGCAGAAGGACATGGTGATCCTCACCGACCGCGCCAAGGTCGAGAACGAAGGCAACACCACCGAAGGCGAGAAGATCGTCTACAACACCCAGACCCAGGTGGCAACCGCCGGTCGTGGTGGCAACGTGACCTCGCCGCGTCAGCGTATCGACATGGTGATCCAGCCCAAGAAGAAGGCCGAGTAAATGGCAACCCTCAAAGCCCAGCACCTGGCCAAGAGCTACAAGGGGCGGCAAGTCGTACGTGACGTCAGCCTGTCGATCGACAGCGGCCAGATCGTCGGCCTGCTCGGCCCCAACGGCGCCGGCAAGACCACCTGCTTCTACATGATCGTCGGCCTGGTCCAGGCCGATCAGGGGCGCGTGCTGATCGACAACCTCGATGTCAGCCACCAGCCCATGCACGGTCGCGCTCGCGCCGGCATCGGCTACCTGCCGCAGGAAGCCTCGATCTTCCGCAAGCTGTCGGTGGCCGACAACATCATGGCCATCCTCGAGACCCGCAAGGAGCTCGACCGCGACGGCCGGCGCAAAGAGCTGGAAAGCCTGCTGCAGGAGTTCCACATCAGCCATATTCGCGACAACCTCGGCATGAGCCTGTCCGGTGGTGAGCGCCGCCGCGTGGAAATTGCCCGCGCGCTGGCGACCGCACCCAAGTTCATCCTGCTGGACGAACCGTTTGCCGGTGTCGACCCGATTTCGGTCGGCGACATCAAGCAGATCATCCATCACCTCAAGGCCAAGGGCATCGGTGTACTGATCACCGACCACAACGTGCGTGAGACCCTGGATATCTGCGAAACCGCCTATATCGTCAACGATGGCCGGCTGATCGCTGAAGGCGACGCCGAAACCATCCTGGCCAACGACCTGGTCAAAGAGGTTTACCTGGGCCACGAGTTCCGGCTCTGAGCCTGGCACGCGCCTGGAGTACTGGCAAATCGCCCTGAAACCCGGGGTAAAGTGTTACGGTGCTCTAGGCAAACGCTACAATTTAAGGCATAAAACTTGCTTGATCTGGCGCCCCGGCGCCCTCGTGTAGTGGATGGCGCATGCGCGCCGGCGAACAAGGTATTAAGCCCCAGCCATGAAACCATCGCTCGTCCTAAAAATGGGCCAGCAACTGACGATGACACCGCAGTTGCAACAGGCCATCCGCCTGCTCCAGCTCTCCACCCTGGACCTCCAACAGGAAATCCAGGAAGCGCTGGAGTCGAACCCGATGCTCGAACGTCAGGAAGACGGCGACGACTTCGACAACAGCGACCCGATGGCGGACAACGCCGAGAACAAGCCGGCCGCCGAAGTCCAGGACAACAGCTTCCAGGAAAGCACCACCAGTGCCGACACCCTGGAAGACGGTGAGTGGAGCGAGCGCATCCCCAACGAACTGCCGGTCGACACCGCCTGGGAAGACATCTACCAGACCAGTGCCAGCAGCCTGCCGAGCAACGATGACGACGAGTGGGACTTCACCACCCGCACATCGGCCGGCGAAAGCCTGCAAAGCCACCTGCTGTGGCAACTGAACCTGGCCCCGATGTCCGACACCGACCGCCTGATCGCCGTCACCCTGATCGACAGCATCAACGGCCAGGGCTACCTGGAAGACACCCTCGAGGAGATCTGCGCCGGTTTCGACCCGGAGCTGGATATCGAGCTGGACGAGGTCGAAGCGGTGCTGCACCGCATCCAGCAGTTCGAGCCAGCCGGCATTGCCGCCCGCACCCTGGGCGAATGCCTGTTGCTGCAACTGCGCCAGCTGCCTGCCAGCACCCCGTGGATGGCCGAAGCCAAGCGCCTGGTCACCGACTTCATCGACCTGCTCGGCAGCCGTGATTACAGCCAGCTGATGCGTCGCATGAAAATCAAGGAAGACGAGCTGCGCCAGGTCATCGAACTGGTACAAAGCCTCAACCCGCGCCCCGGCTCGCAGATCGAGTCCAGCGAGCCCGAGTACGTGGTGCCCGACGTCATCGTGCGCAAGGACAGCGACCGCTGGCTGGTGGAGCTGAACCAGGAGGCCATTCCGCGCCTGCGCGTCAACCCGCAGTACGCCGGCTTTGTGCGCCGGGCCGACACCAGCGCCGACAACACCTTCATGCGCAACCAGTTGCAGGAAGCGCGCTGGTTCATCAAGAGCCTGCAAAGCCGCAACGAAACCCTGATGAAGGTGGCCACGCAGATCGTCGAGCACCAGCGCGGCTTCCTCGACCACGGCGACGAAGCGATGAAGCCGCTGGTACTGCATGACATCGCCGAGGCGGTGGGCATGCACGAGTCGACCATTTCGCGGGTAACCACGCAGAAATACATGCACACCCCGCGTGGCATCTACGAACTGAAATACTTTTTCTCCAGCCACGTCAGCACCTCCGAAGGCGGAGAATGCTCGTCTACGGCGATCCGCGCGATCATCAAGAAACTGGTTGCGGCGGAAAATCAGAAAAAGCCATTGAGTGACAGCAAGATCGCTGGTTTACTGGAGGCACAAGGCATCCAGGTAGCCCGTCGCACCGTCGCCAAGTACCGCGAGTCCCTCGGCATCGCACCGTCGAGCGAGCGCAAGCGACTGATGTAGCCCCTGAGATGTGCCACAGCGTTTGTGGGGCAGGTGCAAGACCTGCCTCTTTATGCACGGGCAACAAAGGAGAAGCTGTATGCAAGTCAATATCAGTGGACAGCATGTAGAAGTCACCCAGCCACTGCGCGATTATGTGCTTGAAAAGCTCGCTCGCGTGGAAAGTCACTTCGACAAGATCACCAACGTGCAGGTCATCATGAAAGTCGAGAAGCTGCAGCAAAAGGTCGAGGCGACCTTGCAGATTCCCGGCGGCGAAGTGGTTGCCAACGCCGAACACGAAGACATGTATGCAGCGATCGACGCCTTGGCCGACAAGCTCGACCGCCAACTGAAAAAACACAAGGAAAAACAGCAAAGCCTGCTGCAAGGTGCAGCTGCCCGCTGATCCCCCTCATCCATGATCCGACTTGAAACCATCCTGACCCCCGGCCGTTCCCTCGTGAACGTGCCGGGCGGCAGCAAGAAGCGCGCCCTGGAAAAGGTCGCCACCGTCATCGCCGAACAAGTGCCCGAACTGGAGATGCAAGACGTCTTCGAAAAACTGGTCGCCCGGGAAAAACTCGGTTCGACCGGTTTCGGCAACGGCATCGCCATCCCGCACTGCCGGCTTGAAGGATGTTCCGCTCCGGTCAGCGCCCTGCTGCACCTGGAAGCCCCTATCGACTACGACGCCATCGATGGCGCGCCGGTGGACCTGCTATTCGTCCTGCTGGTGCCTGAAGCCGCCACCGATGCCCATCTGGAATTGCTGCGCCAGATTGCCAGCATGCTCGATCGCAAGGAGGTCCGTGATCGCCTGCGTGCGGCCACCAGCAGCGAGGCCCTGTTCCAGGTTGTCCTGGACGTACAGAACGAGCACTGAACATGCGCCTGATCATCGTCAGCGGCCGGTCCGGCTCCGGCAAGAGCACCGCCCTCGATGTCCTGGAAGACAACGGTTTCTACTGCATTGACAACCTGCCCGCCGGGCTGCTGCCACAGCTGGCGGAAAATGCGCTGATCAATACCGAATTGCTGCAACCCAAGGTCGCCGTGTCGATCGACGCGCGCAACCTGCCCAGCCACCTGACGCGTTTCCCCGAGTTGCTCGAAGAAGCCCGCGCTCGGCATATCCAGTGCGACGTGCTGTACCTGGATGCCGACGAAGACGTACTGCTCAAGCGCTTCTCGGAAACCCGCCGACGCCACCCGCTGACCAACGCCGACCGCTCGCTTGCGGAAGCGATTCGGGTGGAAAGCGAATTGCTGGGGCCGATTGCAGACCTGGCCGACCTGAAGATCGATACCACCAGCCTGAACCTGTACCAACTGCGTGATTCGATCAAGCTGCGCCTGCTCAACCAGCCCGAGCCTGGCACCGCGTTCCTGGTCGAGTCGTTCGGTTTCAAGCGCGGAATGCCGGTCGATGCCGACCTGGTGTTCGATGTGCGCTGCCTGCCCAACCCCTACTGGAAGCCTGAGCTGCGTGAGCACTCCGGCCTCGACCAACCGGTAATCGACTACCTGGCCGCACAGCCGGATGTCGAAGAGATGTTCAACGACATTTCCAGCTACCTGCTCAAGTGGCTGCCCCGCTTCGCCGCCAGCAACCGTGCCTACGTCACCATTGCCATTGGCTGCACCGGCGGCCACCACCGCTCGGTGTACATTACCGAACGCCTTGGCCAGCTGCTGCAGCAATCCCTGAAAAACGTCCAGGTCCGCCACCGCGACCTCTAGCCCAAGGATCCGCCCCACGATGCCCGCCCGTGAAATCACCATCATCAACAAGCTGGGTCTGCATGCCCGGGCGGCAGCCAAGTTCGTCGGCGTTGCCGGCCGCTTCCCCTGCCAGGTCAGGGTTGGCCGTGCGCCGGACAAGCTGGTGGATGGCAAGAGCATCATGGCGGTGATGATGCTGGCGGCCGGCAAAGGCACCCAGGTGCATCTGCATACCGAAGGCGAGCAGGACGTTGATGCCATGGATGCGCTGGTCGAGCTGATCAACAACTTCTTCGACGAAGGCGAATGAAACTCGCTGGCTCATTCGCAAGCGGTACCCGCTCCCACAGAGTCCCCACCAATTCAATGAGTCATGTGCCGCTCCCAAAGCGAAGCCGGTGAACACCCCATCATCCGGCGCAAACCGATGCACAGCCCCAAGATGGCCAGGCCAGGTCCAACCAGGCAAAGCCGCGCGCCAATAGCAATGCAGTGCCTGCCAGTAACAGCAAAGTCCCAAGCATCAGGCGAAACAAGCGAAACAGGCGCACACGGCTGACAGAAATCATCTGGGAGCGCATACCGGGGAGACTCACTTCAGGGTTTCTAGGTAGCGGCGCTCCACTTCCGCCCAGTCAATGACGTTGTAGAAGGCACCGATGTATTCCGGACGACGGTTCTGGTACTTCAGGTAGTAGGCATGCTCCCACACGTCCAGGCCGAGGATTGGCGTGTTGCCGTGCATCAGCGGGCTGTCCTGGTTGCCGCTGCTTTCCACTACCAGGGTTTTCTGCGGGGTCACGCTGAGCCAGGCCCAGCCACTGCCGAAGCGGGTCAGCGCAGCCTTGGTGAAGGCCTCCTTGAAGGCATCGAAGCCGCCCAGTTGGGCGTCGATGGCCTGCGCCAGAGCGCCCTGCGGCTCTCCCCCACCCTGCGGCGACATCACGGTCCAGAACAGGCTGTGGTTGGCGTGCCCGCCGCCATGGTTGGTCACCGCACCACGCAGGTTTTCCGGCAGTTGCCCGACCGCGCCGAGCAGTTTTTCCACCGGCCACCCAGCCCACTCGGTGCCTTCGATGGCGGCGTTGAGGCCATTGACGTAGGTCTGGTGGTGCTTGGTGTGGTGGATTTCCATGGTCTGCGAGTCGATGTGCGGTTCCAGCGCAGCGTAGGCGTAAGGCAGTGCAGGCAAGGTATGAGGCATATCAGTGAATTCCGTAGGCATGGGTTGGGCGATGACCAATGCGGCCACCGCTGGCGCTTGGGCCGTGACTCAGTGTCAGATACCACCGGCGGTGAGCTTCTCCGGGTCCAGCAGCGCTTCCAGCTGGTCACGGGACAGGTCGGTGTGCTCCAGCGCCACGTCGATGATCGGACGGCCCTGCTTGTAGGCGGTCTTGGCGATTTCAGCGGCCTTGAGGTAGCCGATGATCGGGTTCAGCGCCGTGACCAGAATCGGGTTGCGTGCCAGGGCTTCCTTGAGCTTGCTTTCGTTGACCTTGAAGCTGGCGATGGCCTTGTCGGCCAGCAGGCGGCTGACGTGGGCCATCAGCTCGATGCTCTCCAGCAGGTTGCGGGCGATCACCGGCAGCATCACGTTCAGCTCGAAGTTGCCGGACTGGCCGGCGATGGCGATGGTGGCGTCATTGCCGATCACCTGGGCGGCGACCATGGCGGTGGCCTCCGGAATCACCGGGTTGACCTTGCCCGGCATGATCGAAGAGCCCGGCTGCAGGCCTTGCAGCTCGATTTCGCCCAGCCCGGCCAGCGGGCCAGAGTTCATCCAGCGCAGGTCGTTGGCGATTTTCATCAGCGCCACGGCGGCAGTCTTGAGCTGGCCGGACAGGGCCACGGCGGTGTCCTGCGAGCCGATCAGGGCGAACAGGTTCTGCCCGGGGGTGAACTCGACCTGGGTCAGGCCGCTGAGCTGGCGTGCGAAACCGGCAGCGAACTGTGGGTGGGCGTTGATGCCGGTGCCCACGGCGGTGCCACCCTGGGCCAGCGCCTGCAGGCTCGGCAGGGTCGCTTCGATGTGTGCCTTGGCGCCATTGATCTGCGCCGCCCAGCCATCCAGCACCTGGCTCATGCGCACTGGCATGGCGTCCATCAGGTGGGTGCGGCCGGTCTTCACGTACTGATGCACCTGTGCCGACTTGGCCTCGATCACCTGTACCAGGTGCGCCAGGGCTGGCAGCAGTTGCTCGTGCAGGGCCAGGGCGGCGCTGACGTGAATGGTGGTCGGGATGATGTCGTTGCTGCTCTGGCCGCAGTTGACGTGGTCGTTGGCGTTGACGGCTTCACCCAGCACGCGGCTGGCCAGAGTCGCGATCACCTCGTTGGCGTTCATGTTCGAGCTGGTGCCGGAGCCGGTCTGGAACACATCCACCGGGAAATGCTGGATGAAGTCACCCGCCAGTAGTTGCTCGACTGCCGTGACGATGGCCTGGCCCTGCGCGGTCGACAGCTGTTCCAGTTCGACGTTGGCCTTGGCCGCGGCAGCCTTGGCCAGCAGCAGCGCGCGAATGAACTGGGCCGGCATGCGCTGGCCGCTGATCGGGAAGTTGTCGACCGCGCGCTGGGTCTGGGCACCGTACAGGGCCTGGGCCGGCACCTGCAGTTCGCCCATGCTGTCACGCTCGATACGGGTATCACTCATCATCAAATCCTTGCATCAGTTCATCGGGAGAAATCGACGGCAGCAGGCGGCAATTGGCCAACTGCAGGGCGTAGGGCTGCCAGCGCTGGTTCTGGGCCTCGCGGTCGAGGTTGCGCAGGTCCAGCAGCGGGCGCCAGGCCTGGTCCAGGCACAGGCAGCGCCAATGCCAGGGCAGCATGCGGTCGCAGGCGGTATCCAGCAGCAGGCGGAAGGAGGTCAGCGCCACCGTCCATGGCGAGGTCTCGGTGCAGCACACCAGGTAACGGCCTTCAGCCAGGTAATGCTCGATCAAGCGCGGCTCGTCGGGCTCGAGCGCACAGCGGATGCGTCGGCTGAGCCAGCGCCAGTTTTCCAGGTAGGGCAGTTCGCGGAGGACGGGTTTCATGAACATCATCGCCGGGTTACTGGATAATGATATTCATTATTAAGTGATAAACAGAATCACTTCAAGAAAAAGGTGATGAAACAAAAAACCCGGCGTGGGGGCCGGGTCTTCGGTTTCATTGAAAATTCTCTATAGCCTGCACCGGCCTCTTCGCGGGCTTGCCCGCTCCCACAGGGATCGCACAGGTTTCAAGCTTGTGCAGTATCTGTGGGAGCGGGCAAGCCCACGAAGAGGCCGATACAGGTTGTGGATCAGCTACCCGCCACAGTCATCCGCTCGATCAGCACCGACCCGGTGTGAATGTTGCTGCGGGTCTCAAGATCGCTGCCAATCGCGACAATCTGCTGGAACATGTCTTTCATGTTCCCGGCAATGGTCACTTCCTGCACCGCGTGCTGAATCTCGCCATTCTCGACCCAGAACCCTGCCGCGCCACGGGAATAATCCCCCGTCACCATGTTCAGGCCATGCCCCATCAACTCGGTCACCAGCAGCCCGCGGCCCATGCGCCGGATCAGCGCCGCCTGGTCTTCGACACCATGGCTGACGAACAGGTTGTGCACGCCGCCGGCGTTGGCCGTGCTTGGCAAACCCAGCTTGCGCCCGGAATAGGTACCCAGCAGGTACGACACCAGCTCACCCTTGTCGACGAACGGCTTGGCATAGGTAGCCAGGCCATCGCCGTCGAATGCGGCACTGCCCAGTGCCCGCGGAATGTGCGGGCGCTCGTCGAGGGTCAGCCAGGTGGGGAACAGGCGCTGGCCGATGGTCCCCTCCAGGAACGACGACTTGCGATACAGGTTGCCGCCGGAGATGGCCGACAGGAAGCTGCCGAACAGGCCACCGGCCAGCTCGGCCGAGAACAGCACCGGCACCTCGCAGGTCGGTACCGGCCGTGCACCCAGGCGGCTGGCGGCACGCTGGGCAGCGCGCACGCCGATGCTACGCGGGTCTGCCAGCAGGTTGCCTTGCCGGTTCACGTCGTACCAATAGTCCCGCTGCATCTGGCCGTCGCCTTCGGCGATCATCACGCAGCTCAGGCTGTGCCGGGTCGAGGCGTAGCCACCGATGAAACCATGGCTGTTGCCATACACGCGGCAGCCCTGGTGGGTATTGAGGGTGGTGCCGTCGGCATTGAGGATACGCGGGTCGGCGTCGAACGCCGCCGCCTCGCAGGCCAGGGCCATCTCGATGGCCTTCTCCGGCTCGAGGTTCCAGTCGTGGTACAGGTCCAGGTCCGGGATCTCACGGGCCATCAACGCTGCGTCGGCCAGGCCGGAACATTCGTCCTCGGAGGTATGCTTGGCAATCGCCAAGGCCGCGGCGACGGTTTCGCGAATCGCTTCCGGGCCACTGGCCGAGGTGCTGGCCGAGCCTTTGCGCTGGCCCACATAGAGGGTGATGCCAAAGCCCTGGTCGCGGTTGAACTCGACCGTTTCGACCTCTCGCTGGCGTACCGTGGTGGACAGGCCCTGCTCCAGCGACACCGCCACTTCGCAGGCACTGGCCCCCTGGCGGCGCGCTTCGGCGATGATCGCCTCGACCTGCTCCTGCAATGCTGGCAGGTCCTTCGGACCTACGCTCTGGACTGCACTCATGGTTCTCTCCACTCAAATTCTGCGTTCGGCGAGGGTCATTCTACGACCGGGCCGGACAAGCGGCCCCCGACTGGTTATCATGGCGGCGATTTCTAGCGGACTGCCACCATGGTTGATTCAAACGACGACGCCTTCGACGGCGAAAAAAGCAAAACCCAGATCAAGCGCGAGCTGCATGCGCTGGTCGAACTCGGCGAGCGCCTTACCACGCTCAAGGCCGATACCCTGGCTCGCCTGCCGTTGACCGACGAGCTGCGCAAGGCCCTGGCTGAAGCCAGCAAGCACACCGCTCACGGTGCCCGCAAACGCCACATGTCGTTTGTCGGCAAGCTGATGCGCGTGCAGGACCTGGATGCCATCCACGCCTTGCTCGAACAGATGGACAGCTCGACCCGCCAGTACAACGAGCGCTTCCACGGCCTGGAGCGCTGGCGCGACCGGTTGATCGACGGTAACGACGAAGACCTCGAGCGCTTCGTCAGCGAATACCCCGACACCGACCGCCAGCAACTGCGCTCGCTGGTGCGCCATGCCCAGCACGAGAAGGCGCGGAACAAACCGCCTGCCGCCGCGCGCAAGGTGTTCAAGTACATCCGCGACCTCGACGAGCTGCAGCGCGGCTTGCGCTGATCACCCTGGGGCCGCTTTGCGGCCCAATCGCGACACAAGGCCGCTCCCACAGTAAGTGCGCAGCCATTTCTGCATGGCGCAATCCCTGCGGGAGCGGCCTTGCGTCGCGAAAGGACCGCAAAGCGGTCCCAGATGGCCATCACGCCCCTGTACCGCCCACAGTAATCGCATCCAGCTTCAAGGTCGGCTGCCCGACCCCCACCGGCACCGACTGCCCGTCCTTGCCGCAAGTCCCTACCCCGCTGTCCAGCGCCAGGTCGTTACCGACCATCGACACCCGGCTCATCGCTTCCGGGCCATTGCCGATCAGGGTCGCCCCCTTCACCGGCGCGGTAATCTTGCCGTCTTCGATCAGGTAGGCCTCACTGGTCGAGAACACGAACTTGCCGCTGGTGATGTCCACCTGGCCACCGCCGAGATTGGCGCAGTAGATGCCCTTCTTCACCGAAGCGATGATTTCCTGCGGGTCGCTTTCGCCGGCACGCATGTAGGTGTTGGTCATGCGCGGCATCGGCAGGTGCGCGTAGGATTCGCGGCGGCCGTTGCCGGTCACCGCCATGCCCATCAGGCGCGCGTTCAGCTTGTCCTGCATGTAGCCCTTGAGCACGCCGTTCTCGATCAGCGTGGTGCACTCGGTCGGGGTGCCTTCGTCATCCACGCTCAGCGAGCCACGGCGGCCTTCGAGGGTGCCGTCGTCGACGATGGTGCACAGGCTCGATGCCACTTTCTCGCCAATACGACCGCTGAACGCCGAACTGCCCTTGCGGTTGAAGTCACCTTCCAGGCCGTGACCGACAGCCTCGTGCAGCAGCACGCCCGACCAGCCCGAGCCCAGCACCACCGGCAGGGTACCAGCCGGTGCCGGGATCGCCTCCAGGTTCACCAGGGCCTGGCGCAGCGCTTCGCGGGCATAGCCCATGACCCGCTCTTCGGTGAAGAAGCGGTAGTCGGTACGCCCGCCACCGCCCTGCCCGCCACGCTCGCGGCGGCCATTCTGCTCGACGATGACGCTGACGTTGAAGCGCACCAGCGGGCGCACGTCGGCGGCCAGGCTGCCATCGGCCGCAGCGATCAGGATGCGCTCCCAGACCCCGGCCATGCTCACACTGACCTGCTGGATACGCGGGTCCAGGGCACGGGTGGCGGCGTCGACACGCTTGAGCAGCTCGACCTTCTCGGCACGGCTGAGCACATCCAGCGGGTTGTCCGCCGGATAAAGGGCAGTCACGTCCTGGCTGCGGAAGGCCTGTACCTTGCCGTTCTGCCCGGCACGGGAGATCGAACGGGCGGCACGGGCGGCCGAGGTCAGCGCTTCGAGGTTGATTGCGTTGCTGTAGGCAAAGCCGGTCTTTTCACCGGACTGGGCACGCACGCCCACGCCCTGGTCGAGGTTGAAACTGCCCTCTTTGACGATGCCGTCTTCCAGCGCCCAGGTTTCCGAGATCTGGCCCTGGAAATACAGGTCGGCGGCATCGATGCCGGGGCCGGCCAACTCACCCAGCACGCTCTGCAGGCTGTCCAGGGTCAAGCCGCCTGGGGCCAGGAGCTGCTCGCTGACGGTGGATAACATTTGGCTCATAGTCACTCCGAGGTGTGCGCAGGCCGCAACGCGCCCTGCGAGAAAAAGCGCCGGTGCGATACCACCGGCATGCGCGCCCGGATGGACGCTTGTTCGTCAATGTCGCGCTCGGCGAGCAGTACCGCTTCACCTTGCGCCTGTTCCGCGACGATGCGCCCCCAGGGGTCGACGATCGCCGCATGGCCATGGGTTTCCCGTGGCCCCGGGTGAGTGCCGCCCTGTGCCGCAGCCAGCAGGTAGCACTGGGTCTCGATGGCCCGGGCGCGCACCAGCACTTCCCAGTGCGCCGCGCCCGTTACCGCAGTGAAGGCGGCCGGCGCAGTGATCAGTTCCGCACCAGCGGCGCGCAGTGCGCTGTACAGTTCGGGGAAGCGCAGGTCGTAGCACACGCTCAGCCCCAGCCGCCCCACCGGCGTATCAGCCACCACTACCTGGGCGCCGTGGGCATAGTCGTCAGACTCGCGGTAACGGCCACGGTTGTCGGCAACGTCCACATCGAACAGGTGCAGCTTGTCATAGCGTGCCGCTACCTCACCGTGTTCGTCGATCAACAGCGAGCAGGCATGCGCCTTGGCTTCAGGCTGGCCGACCGGTGGCAATGGCAAGGTACCAGCGACAATCCATAACTTGAGGTCGCGGGCGGTACGTTTCAACCATGGCAGGATCGGCCCTTCGCCCAACGCTTCGGCGCGGCCGATGGCAGCGGCGTCCTTGCGGCCCATGGCGGCGAAGTTTTCTGGCAGCACGGCCAGCCGTGCACCGCCAAAGGCGGCCTGCTCCAGCAGGGCACCGGCGCGCTGCAGGTTGGCCAGCACATCGTCCTGGCTGACCATCTGGATTACAGCTGCCTTCATGGGCACTCCTAGCGGGATTTCTCGAAAGGTTTCACAAATGTGATTCTAGGCTCTTTCACCGGACCTTCGACACGGTAGTGCACGCTGGCAAAGCGCGACACACGGTCGCCGATCAGCCGGTCGACCAGGAACAGCGCCCCACCCACGGCCGGCGCGCCGACAATCAAGGCCGCCAGCGGCAGGTTGTTGGTCACTGGCAGGCTCACCTGCAGGTTGGCATCGACCCGGTCGCGTACCAGGTCCAGGGTACCGTCCAGCTCGAAGTTGCTCGACGGGCCAGTCACGGCGATTGGCTCGCGGGTCACATAGACACCGTTACTGGCCACCAGCAAGCCTTTGACCCGGTCGTAGGCCAGGCCCTTGTCGAACAGGTCGGAGAAGTCCAGGCGCAAGCGCCGGCCGATGGAGTTGAAGTTCAACAGGCCGAACACCCGCAGCGCCTGGGCACTGCCTTCGACCTCGACGAACTGGCCGGTGCGCAGCGCTGCGTCCATGCTGCCAGAGAAGCGCTTGAGGCTCACCGAGGCCGGCGAACCCGGCCATCGGCCATCCACATCCAGGCGGAAGTCGCGGCTGGTCACGGTCGGGGCAAAGCCCCAGGCCTTGAGCACATCCGCCAGGTTCTTGCCGTCCAGGCGCCCTTTGTACCAGCTGCTGGTGCTGCCCGGTTCGCCTTCCCAGCCGCCGCCACCATCGATACGCAGGCCTTTGAAGTCGAGGTCGATGTCGCTGGCGGTCACGCCTCGCGCGGTCGGCCGCAGCTTGAGCGACGCACTGCCGTACAGGTCGTCACCGCGATAGAGCTTGTCGATGCTCAGGTCCAGCGCCGGCACCTTGCGCGGGTCGAACGAGGCCAGCGGGTCGGGGCCCTCCTCTGCCTGTGCCTCGGCCTGCTTTTCAGCAGCGCTGGCGGCGGGCAGGCGCAAGGTCTGCATGCGCACGACCATGGGCGCGCCCTTGGCATCCGGCACCCGGGCGTTGCCAATGATTTCCTTGCTGTCGAGGCGCAAATCCCAGGCGGGGCCACCACGGGCCAGGCGCACCACGGCCTGGTTCAGGTCCAGGCCAAAGGCTTTCAGCTGGCCGATGCTCAGGTCGACGCCTTGCAGGTTCTGCCGCGCGCTTCCGCCCGGGTCGTTACCGGCCAGGCGCGCCGCCTGTTCCTGCCAAGGCCCCAGGTCCAGCGCCTCCAGGTGCCCGCGCACTCGCAGGCCCTGGCCGCCAGGTACCTGGGCGTCACCGGCGCCCAGCAGCAACTCGCCACGGCCCTGCCCCAGCTTCTCGGCCGGCGCGGCGTAGGCAAAGCGGGCAAGGTCGGTGTAGGCGACATCGAAGCGCCGCTCCGGCCCCTGCAGGGTCATGCTGAAACGGGTGTCACGGGTATCGGACGCTGCCTTGCCGAACGGGGCTGGCAGGTCGATGGCCAGGCCCTTGAGACTGGAATTGACGCTCAGGCGGTTGTCCCGGCTACCCAGGCTGACCTGCAACTGGTACGGCAGGTCGCCGGAAGCCGGCAAGGCCTGGTTGAACTGCAGCCAGTCGGTCAATGCCTTGAGCGATACCTGGCCGCTGGCGTTGACGCGTGTCTGCATCTGCCCGGGCTGGCCTTCGGCGGTGATTTGCGCCGTTACCGGCTTGCCGAAGGCCTGCAGGCTGATGCCCTTACCGCTCAGGCCCTTGTCCAAATCAAAACTGAAGTCACCCTTCAGGCGGCTCAACTCCAGGCTCGGCGGCGCCACCTTCAACCGTGCATCGTCGGTGGCAAAGTCCACCTGCACTTTCGGCCGCTGCCCGTGGGCCAGCGGAATGTCGAGCTTGACCTTGCCCTTGAGCGGCCCCTCGCCCTCCCAGCCAGCGAAGATCTCGCCAGTGCCTATTGGCGCTTCCTTGAGGACCTTCAGGCCATCGCCCAGGCTGCCGTCGAAGTCGCCATCGAGGTACAGGTGGCTTTGCTGGCCCTGGTCGACATGCGGGATATCGACGCTCACATCACTGACCTTGGTGTCGAGCAGTACGCCACGCTGGGCCTTGATGCGCACACCGCTGTCCTCGATGAACACATCGCCATCCACATGCTGAACCTGCGGCCAGCCCGGCTGGAAGTCCAGGGCCGCATCACGCACCTTGAAGAACAGGCTGATGCTGCGGGCTTCCGGCGCGACGCCATGGTTCAGCGAGCCCTGGTACTGGAAGTAGCCTTCGTCCACCGTGCCTTTGACGATCGCACTGCGCAGCCATTCGTCGAGGGCTGGGCTGAGCACCTCGGGCAGGTACTTGGCGGTGTAGCGGCCATCGCCTTCGGTCAGGCCGACGCGCAGGTCCATGTAGTCCTCGCGACCCTCTTCGAACAACAGGCGAATGAGGAAGTCACCGGCGATCTTGCCCTCCTCGCCGAGCACCTTGAGGTAAGGCGCGACCAGGGTGAAACCTTCCTTGTCCAAGGCCCAGGTCAGGCGCGCATTGGCCTTCTGGTAGTGCCAGGGTTTGGCGAAGATCGGGTACAGATGCAGCATGAACGCATCGGTATCAAGGCGCAGTTCGCCATGGCCAAGGTCACCGCTGATGCTGCCGCTGACGTTACCGGCTGCCGGGGCATTGTGATAGGCATCGAAGCCGACCTTCTCCAGGTTGGCTTCGAACTGCAGGCGCTGGTCACCCTCGGCCTTGGGCCGGGCCTCCAGGCGCACATTGCGCAGCGCGCCGGTCACCTTCAGGCCATCGACCACGGCCATGACCTTGTCCGGCAGCGGCGCCAAGGCATCGATCAGCGGGGTCAACGGTGTGAGGTCGAGGCGGTCGGCCTGCACTTGCCAGCTTTCCGCGGCAGCGTCCTCGCCTGGACGCTGCTGCAATTGCAGGTGCGACTCCCAACGGGTCTTGCCGACATCCATGGCCAGGGAGTCGACCACCACATCGAAGCCTTGCTCCCGGCGCTGGAACCAGGCGCCCAGAGCCAGGTTGTTCAGCTTGGCCGCCTTGCGCCCGGCATAGGCGCCCTGCAGCTCCGGTGCATTGAGGCGTACGACGGCCTGCTGCAACTGCCCCTTGCGCCAGTCGACCCAGAACTCGCCGCCCGCCCGCAAGGCGTCGGCATGCCACTGGCCCAGCAAGCGTGGCGGCAGCCAACGCGCCCAGTCACTCTGTGGCAGGCTCAGGTAGGCTTCGACCTGGCCGTCGCGCCAGGCGTTGGCCGAGGCACGACTGCGCAGGTTCAGCGACAGGGGCTGGCCATCGGGCAGGGTCGCACGCAGGTCCAGGGCATGGCGCGAAGCCCCGGCCTGCAGGCCGACGCTCACATAAGTCAGGGTCAACGGGTCGCGCTGCCAGGGGTGCAGGGTGACCTGGCTGTCGAACACATCGATGCGGCCCAACTGGCGCAGGCGCTGTAACAACTCGGCGGGGTCGAGTGGCGTATCGTCCTTCTTCGGCAGGCCTTCGAGGCTCCAGGCGCCCTGCTCGTTCTCGCGCAGGATCAGTTGCAGGCCGCCCAACTGAATGCGTGCCAGGCGTACCTCGCGGGCGGTGAGGCTGGCCCAGACATCGGGTACCACCTTGACGTCATCCAGGCGCAGGGCCGTGGCCCCCTCGCCCAGTTGCAGGTCGCGCACCCGCAGCACCGGTGCCAGGCCGCTCCAGCGGCCTTCCAGGGCACCGACGTGCACGGGCAGGCCCAAAGCCTGCTCGGCCTTGCTTTCCACATCGGCGCGGTACTCGGCCACCAACGGCACCAGTTCGCGGCCGAGGCTGACATACAGTGCCACCAGTACCGCCAGCAGGGCGCAAACGCCCAGCCCCCAGCGGGTCAAAGCGACAAGAACGCGGGTCAGACGTCCCATGGCCATGGCCCTCCAGGTCGTTTATCCATGATGGCCCGTCGTCCCGGTTTTGCCAGCCCGGGCCACCCGCGGCGCGCTTCAGAAGGACTCAGAGCAGCACCACATCGTATTGTTCCTGCGAATACATCGACTCCACCTGGAAACGAATGGTTCGGCCGATGAAGGCCTCCAGTTCCGCGACGTTACCGGACTCTTCATCCAGCAACCGGTCGACCACCTTCTGGTTGGCCAGCACGCGGTAGCCTTCGGCCTGGTAGGCACGGGCCTCGCGCAGGATCTCGCGGAAGATTTCGTAACAGATGGTCTCGGGGGTTTTAAGCTTGCCACGGCCCTGACAGGCCAGGCAGGGCTCGCACAGCACCTGTTCCAGGCTTTCCCGCGTGCGCTTGCGGGTCATCTGCACCAGGCCCAGCTCGGTGATGCCGATGATATTGGTCTTGGCGTGATCGCGCTCCAGCTGCTTTTCCAGGGTGCGCAGCACCTGGCGCTGGTGCTCCTCGTCTTCCATGTCGATGAAGTCGATGATGATGATGCCGCCGATATTGCGCAGGCGCAGTTGCCGGGCGATGGCAGTGGCGGCCTCGAGGTTGGTCTTGAAGATGGTCTCTTCAAGGTTGCGATGACCGACGAAGGCGCCGGTGTTCACATCGATGGTGGTCATCGCTTCAGCGGGGTCGACCACCAGGTAGCCACCGGACTTCAGCGGTACCTTGCGCTCCAGTGCGCGCTGGATCTCGTCCTCGACGCCGTACAGGTCGAAGATCGGCCGTTCGCCCGGGTAATGCTCGAGGCGGTCAGCGATTTCCGGCATCAGCTCGCCAACGAACTGCGTGGTCTTCTGGAAGGTTTCCCGCGAGTCGATGCGGATCTTCTCGATCTTCGGGTTGACCAGGTCGCGCAAGGTACGCAGGGCCAGGCCCAGGTCCTCGTAGATGACCGTGGGCGCACCGCAGGTCTTGATCTGGGTGCCGATCTGCTCCCACAGGCGGCGCAGGTAGCGAATGTCCTGCAGGATCTCTTCAGCGCGTGCACCTTCAGCGGCGGTACGCAGGATGAAGCCACCGGCGTCCTTGATGTTCTCGCTTTCCATGCAGTCGCTGACCACCTGCTTGAGGCGCTCGCGCTCGGCTTCGTCTTCGATCTTCAGGGAAATGCCGACATGGCTGCTGCGCGGCATGTACACCAGGTAGCGCGACGGGATCGACAGCTGGGTGGTCAGGCGCGCGCCCTTGGTGCCGATCGGGTCCTTGGTCACCTGCACCACCAGGGCCTGGCCCTCGTGCACCAGGGCGGTGATGTTCTCTACCGCCGAGCCTTCGCGCTGGGATATTTCCGAGGCATGGATGAATGCCGCGCGCTCCAGGCCGATGTCGACGAAGGCCGCCTGCATGCCCGGCAGCACTCGCACCACCTTGCCTTTGTAGATATTGCCGACGATGCCCCGGCGCTGGGTGCGCTCGACATGCACTTCCTGCAGCACCCCGTTTTCCACCACCGCCACGCGCGACTCCATCGGGGTGATGTTGATCAGGATCTCTTCACTCATGGCAGGCTCTCGTCAAAGGTCTTGGATAATGATGGATGGCGTATGCAGTGCTGGCTACCGCTGGTTTGTTACCTCTGGCGTATGCGCAGGCGATTGCCAGCAGGCAATGCCGAATTGGCCGAGCAGTTCGGCCGTTTCACTGAGGGGCAAGCCGACCACCGCCGAGTAGCTGCCGGAAAGGCCGGTGACGAACACCGCGCCCAAGCCCTGGATGGCATAGCCGCCGGCCTTGTCCGCGGGCTCGCCGCTGGCCCAGTAGCGTTGCGCTTCCTCGGCGCTGATTGCACGGAAGCGCACCTTGCTGGTGACGCACAGGCTGTGCACGCGCTGGCCATCGCTCAGGGCGACCGCGGTCAATACCTGGTGCTCGCGGCCCGAAAGGTCGGCCAGCATGGCCAGGGCATCTTCGCGGTTTTCCGGTTTGCCGAGAATACGACCATCGAGCACCACGGCAGTGTCTGCACCCAGCACCACAGCCCGATTTTCCAGGGCCGCGGTGTGGCTATTCGCGGGCGCGCCCGCTCCCACAGGGACGGCGCTGCCCTCCAGGCCATCATCGGACCTGTGGGAGCGGGCATGCCCGCGAATGGCCTGCACTGGATGTTCCAGGCTGGCCAGGCCAGCGGCAGCCTTGGCCCGGGCCAGGCGCTCGACGTAGGCCGGGGCGCTTTCATCAGGCAATGGGGTTTCATCGATGGGGGCACTGACGACGCTGAACGGAACACCGATCTGGGCTAGCAGTTCACGACGACGGGGCGAGCCGGAGGCCAGGTATAGCGGGGTCATGCAGACATCTCCCTGTCAGTCGCGGCGGCGCCGTCAGTTGATATGCAAGCGTCGGCGCAGGTCGCGCAGGGCGAAGCTGATCCACGGCCAGAGCAAGGCACTGATCACCGCCGACCAGACCAGCGCCAAGGTGGGCAGGCGGTTGCCGGTCAGCGCGCTGAGCCACAGCTGGATCAGCTGGGCAATGCCGAAAATCACCAGGATCACCAGGCTCTGCTGCCACATGGGGAACATGCGCAGGCGCTGCTGCAAGGACAGCACCAGGAAGGTGATGAGAGTGAGGATCAGCGCGTTCTGCCCCAGCAGGGTGCCGTACAGCACATCCTCGGCCAGGCCCAGCACGAACGCGGTGGTCATGCCGACCTTGTTCGGTACGGCGAGGGTCCAGAACGACACCAGCAAGGCCAGCCACATGGGCCGGAACACTTCCATGAACTGCGGCATGGGCGAGACGCTGAGCAGCAGGCCGATGGCGAAAGTCAGCCAGATGACCCAGCCGTTGTTGCGGCGTGATGCAGCCATCATTGCCTCCGGGTGTGAGCGGGTGCGGCAGGCGCGGCAGCCGGCGTGGCAGGGGCGGCTGCCGGAGCTGCAGGCTGCGCAGCCGGGGCTGCCAGGGTCGCTGGTGTGGCCGCTGGTGTGGCCGGCGTGGCAGGGGCGCTGCCAGCTGGTGCGCCCTGCTCGCCCGTCGTGGCCGGCTGGCCTGCGGCCGAGGTGCCCTTGCGGTCAGCCTCTTCCTGAGCAATGGCGGCATCGGTGGCGCGCTGTTCCGGGCTGCGCCGGTCGCTGAACACCAGCAGCATGTAGCGGCTGCGGTTGAGCGCGGCGGTAGGGATGGCACGAACGATGGCGAACGGCTGGCCGGAATCGTGGATCACTTCGTTGACCGTGGCCACCGGGTAGCCGGCCGGGAACCGTTGCCCCATGCCAGAACTGACCAGCAAGTCGCCTTCCTTGATGTCGGCGGTATCGGCCACATGGCGCAGCTCCAGGCGCTCCGGGTTGCCGGTGCCGCTGGCGATGGCGCGCAGGCCGTTGCGGTTGACCTGCACCGGGATGCTATGGGTGGTATCGGTCAGCAACAGTACCCGCGAGGTGTAGGGCATCAGCTCGACCACCTGGCCCATCAGGCCACGGGCATCGAGCACCGGCTGGCCAAGGAACACGCCATCACGCTCGCCCTTGTTGATCAGGATGCGGTGGGTGAACGGGTTGGGGTCGACACCGATCAGCTCGGCCACTTCGACCTTTTCGTTGACCAGCGCCGAGGAGTTGAGCAGTTCGCGCAGGCGCACGTTCTGCTCGGTCAGGGCCGCCAGCTTCTGCAGGCGCCCCTGCAGCAGCAGGGCTTCGGTCTTGAGCTTTTCGTTCTCGGCGATCAGTTCGGTGCGGCTGCCGAACTGGCCGGCCACACCTTGCCACGCACGCTGCGGCAGGTCGGTGATCCAGTACGACTCCATGAGTACCAGGCCCATCTGGCTGCGCACTGGTTTGAGCACGTCGAAGCGCGCGTCGACAACCATCAACGCGACCGACATCACCACCAGGACGAGCAGGCGAACGCCCAGCGAAGGGCCCTTGGAGAAAAGCGGTTTAATGGGCCGTTCCTCGTGGACGACTCAGGAGGTCATTGGACATGGGACAACGCACCAGCCTGGTTGCGGGTTGATGGATACGGCGCCCCGAACGGGCGCCAGCCCAGCACATACAGGTAGCACTGTGCGTACTACCTGTAAACCGGGGCTCGTGAACAGCGAGCGGAATCACTCGCTGGAGAGCAGGTCCATCGCGTGCTTGTCCATCATCTCCAGGGCGCGACCACCGCCACGGGCGACACAGGTCAGCGGGTCTTCGGCGACGATCACCGGCAGGCCGGTTTCCTGGGCCAACAGCTTGTCCAGGTCACGCAGCAGGGCGCCACCACCGGTCAGCACCAGGCCACGCTCGGCGATGTCCGAAGCCAGCTCGGGCGGCGATTGCTCCAGGGCACTCTTGACCGCCTGGACGATGGTCGCCAGGGACTCCTGCAGCGCTTCGAGCACTTCGTTGGAGTTCAGGGTGAAGGCACGCGGTACGCCCTCGGCCAGGTTGCGGCCGCGCACGTCGACTTCGCGTACTTCGCCGCCCGGGTAGGCGGTACCGATTTCCTGCTTGATGCGCTCGGCGGTGGACTCGCCGATCAGGCTGCCGTAGTTGCGGCGCACGTAGGTGACAATGGCTTCATCGAAGCGGTCGCCGCCAACGCGGACGGATTCGGCATAGACCACGCCGTTCAGGGAGATGAGCGCGATTTCAGTGGTACCACCACCGATATCGACGACCATCGAACCGCGGGCTTCTTCGACCGGCAGGCCGGCACCGATGGCGGCGGCCATCGGCTCTTCGATCAGGAACACTTCACGTGCACCGGCACCCAGCGCCGATTCGCGAATGGCGCGGCGCTCTACCTGGGTCGACTTGCACGGCACGCAGATCAGCACGCGCGGGCTCGGCTGCAGGAAGCTGTTCTCGTGAACCTTGTTGATAAAATATTGCAACATTTTTTCGCAAACGCTGAAGTCGGCGATGACGCCGTCCTTCATCGGACGAATGGCAGCAATGTTGCCAGGCGTACGGCCCAGCATGCGCTTGGCTTCGGTACCGACGGCGACGACGCTTTTCTGGTTGCCATGGGTACGGATGGCAACAACCGAGGGCTCATTCAGGACGATACCGCGCTCACGCACGTAAATAAGGGTGTTGGCAGTACCCAGGTCGATGGACAGATCGCTGGAAAACATGCCACGCAGTTTCTTGAACATGGGAAAGTGACCCTGGGGAAAGCGTGGGTAAAAAAGTGCGGCAAACTCTAACAATGGCAGGGATTTTGGGCAAGGAGCCAATATGTTAAATTGGCTGTTTTTCCGAGCACGCCAGCAGAATTTCGCGGCCGTTAGACCGCCAGAAAGCTGACATGTTCCTCACTGCGGACCCAAATTCCGGTCTTTGTTTCCCCTGGAGATCCCCATGGCGCTTGAACGCTGCGACGTGGAAAAGATCGCCCATCTGGCCCGTCTGGGCCTGAATGATGGCGAACTGCCACGCATTACTGACGCACTGAACAGCATTCTCGGGCTGGTCGACCAGATGCAAGCGGTCGACACTACCGGCATCGAGCCACTGGCCCACCCCCTGGAGGCCAGCCAGCGCCTGCGTCCCGACCAGGTCACCGAAAGCAACCAGCGCGACGCCTACCAGGCCATCGCGCCGTCGACCGAAAGCGGTCTGTACCTGGTTCCCAAAGTCATCGAGTAAGGGATAGAGCCTGCCATGCATCAATTGACCCTGGCCGAGATCGCCCGCGGACTCGCCGACAAGTCGTTTTCCTCCGAAGAGCTGACCGGCGCCCTGCTGGCGCGCATCAAGCAGCTCGACCCGCAGATCAACAGCTTCATCAGCGTCACCGAAGACCTGGCCCTGGGCCAGGCGCGTGCCGCCGACGCCCGTCGCGCCGCCGGCGAAACCGGCGCGCTGCTGGGTGCCCCGATCGCCCACAAGGACCTGTTCTGCACCAACGGCGTACGCACCAGCTGCGGCTCGAAGATGCTCGACAACTTCAAGGCGCCGTATGACGCCACCGTGGTTGCCAAGCTGGCCGAAGCCGGCATGGTCACCCTGGGCAAGACCAACATGGACGAATTCGCCATGGGTTCGGCCAACGAATCCAGCCACTACGGCGCGGTGAAGAACCCATGGAACCTCGAGCACGTCCCGGGCGGCTCGTCGGGCGGTTCGGCCGCGGCAGTGGCTGCGCGCCTGCTGCCAGCCACCACCGGCACCGACACCGGCGGCTCGATCCGCCAACCGGCGGCACTGACCAACCTCACCGGCCTCAAGCCGACCTACGGCCGCGTGTCGCGCTGGGGCATGATCGCCTACGCCTCCAGCCTCGACCAGGGTGGCCCGCTGGCCCGTACCGCCGAAGACTGCGCCCTGCTGCTGCAAGGCATGGCTGGTTTCGACGCCAAGGACTCCACCAGCATCGAAGAGCCGGTGCCGGACTACAGCGCCAACCTGAATGCTTCGCTGCAGGGCCTGCGCATCGGCCTGCCGAAGGAGTACTTCGGTGCCGGCCTCGACCCACGCATCGCCGACCTGGTCCAGGCCAGCGTCAAGGAACTGGAAAAGCTCGGCGCGGTGGTCAAGGAAATCAGCCTGCCGAACATGCAGCACGCCATCCCGGCCTACTACGTGATCGCCCCCGCTGAGGCCTCGTCCAACCTGTCGCGTTTCGACGGCGTGCGCTTCGGCTACCGCTGCGAAAACCCGAAAGACCTCACCGACCTGTACAAGCGTTCGCGTGGCGAAGGCTTCGGTGTCGAAGTGCAGCGCCGCATCATGGTCGGCACCTACGCCCTGTCGGCCGGCTACTACGACGCCTACTACGTGAAGGCGCAGCAGATCCGCCGCCTGATCAAGAACGACTTCATGGCTGCCTTCAACGACGTCGACCTGATCCTCGGCCCGACCACGCCAAACCCGGCCTGGAAACTCGGCGCCAAGAGCAGCGATCCGGTCGCCGCCTACCTTGAAGACGTCTACACCATCACCGCCAACCTGGCGGGCCTGCCGGGCTTGTCGATGCCGGCCGGCTTCGTCGATGGCCTGCCAGTCGGCGTGCAGCTGCTGGCGCCATACTTCCAGGAAGGCCGCCTGCTCAACGTCGCGCACCGCTACCAGCAAGTGACCGACTGGCACACCCGCGCCCCCAACGGCTTCTGAGGAATTCACACATGCAATGGGAAGTTGTGATCGGGCTGGAAATCCACACTCAGCTCGCCACCCAGTCGAAGATCTTCTCCGGCAGCGCCACCACCTTCGGTTCCGAACCGAACACCCAGGCCAGCCTGGTTGACCTGGGCATGCCTGGCGTACTGCCGGTGCTGAACCAGGAAGCCGTGCGCATGGCGTGCATGTTCGGCCTGGCCATCGATGCCGAGATCGGCAAGCGCAACGTGTTCGCGCGCAAGAACTACTTCTACCCGGACCTGCCCAAGGGCTATCAGATCAGCCAGATGGACCTGCCGATCGTCGGCAAGGGCCACCTGGACATCGCCCTGGAAAACGGCACCATCAAGCGCATCGGGGTAACCCGCGCGCACCTGGAAGAAGACGCCGGCAAGAGCCTGCACGAAGACTTCAGCGGCTCCACCGGCATCGACCTTAACCGTGCCGGCACCCCGCTGCTGGAAATCGTCTCCGAGCCTGACATGCGCAGCGCCAAGGAAGCCGTGGCCTACGTCAAGGCGATCCACGCGCTGGTGCGTTACCTGGGCATCTGTGACGGCAACATGGCCGAAGGCTCGCTGCGTTGCGACTGCAACGTGTCGATCCGCCCGAAAGGCCAGGCCGAGTTCGGCACCCGCTGCGAGATCAAGAACGTCAACTCGTTCCGCTTCATCGAGCGCGCGATCAACAGCGAGATCCAGCGCCAGATCGACCTGATCGAGGACGGCGGCAAGGTGGTACAGGAAACCCGCCTGTACGACCCGAACAAGGACGAGACCCGCTCCATGCGCAGCAAGGAGGAAGCCAACGACTACCGTTACTTCCCCGACCCGGACCTGCTGCCGGTGGTGATCGAGGACAGCTTCCTCGAAACCGTCCGCGCCGGCTTGCCGGAACTGCCGACGCAGAAGGTCGAGCGCTTCCAGAACCAGTACGGCCTGTCGGCCTACGACGCCAACGTGCTGGCTTCCAGCCGCGAACAGGCGGACTACTTCGAGGAAGTGGTGAAGATCGGTGGCGATGCCAAGCTGGCAGCCAACTGGGTCATGGTCGAGCTGGGCAGCCTGCTGAACAAGCTGGGCATCGAGATCGACCAGGCGCCGGTCAGCGCCGCACAGCTGGGCGGCATGCTGCTGCGTATCCGCGACAACACCATCAGCGGCAAGATCGCCAAGACTGTGTTCGAGGCCATGGCCGCTGGTGAAGGCGATGCCGACAGCATCATCGAAAGCAAAGGCCTGAAGCAGGTCACCGATACCGGTGCGATCGACAAGATGCTCGACGAAGTGCTGGCGGCCAACGCCGAGCAGGTCGAACAGTACCGCGCAGCCGACGAGGCCAAGCGCGGCAAGATGTTCGGCTTCTTCGTCGGCCAGGCGATGAAAGCCTCCAAAGGCAAGGCCAACCCGGGGCAAGTGAACCAATTGCTCAAGGCCAAGCTCGAAGGGTGATTTGAATATGCTGCGAGGGCTTTGCCCTCGTTCGCGGGCTTGCCCGCTCCCACAGGTACTGCGCCGCTTTCACAGGCGGTGATATACCTGTGGGAGCGGGCAAGCCCGCGAATGGCTGCACTGGAGACCTCCTGACTTGCTAAAGCGATCCCTGAGCACCCTCGCCCTCTTCTCCTTGCTGGCCGGCTGTGCCAGCCAGGACATCGACGTCGACCCCGACGGTTACGACAAGACCGGCACCGCTTCCTATTACGGCGCGCGCCACCACGGCAAACGCACCGCCAGCGGCGAACCGTTCAACCAGCATGGCCTCACCGCCGCCCACCGCAGCCTGCCCTTCGGCACCCGGGTACGGGTTACCAACCTGGCCAACCAGCGCAGCGTCGTGGTGCGCATCAACGACCGTGGCCCACATACCCGCGGCCGCCTGATCGATCTTTCACGTGCCGCCGCAGAAAAAATCGGCATGATCCGTAGCGGAACCGCGCGCGTGCGAGTACAAGGGCTTAGCGACTGACGCGACAGGAGTCCGACCATTTTCGACCTGGCTACCCTTCCGACCTCCAGCCTCCTGCAACTGGGCATCGCCCTGCTGTTGCTGGTCGGCGGTGCCGAACTGCTGGTACGCGCAGCCCTGCGCCTGGCCCAGCGCCTGCACGTACGCCCGCTGATCATCGGCCTGAGCCTGGTGGCCTTCGGCAGCACTGCCCCGCAACTGACCGTGAGCCTGCAGGCCGCCTACCAGGGCGCGCCGGATGTGGCGGTGGGCAGCGTGATCGGCAGCAACATCTTCAACGTACTGGTCATTCTCGGCCTGGCCGCACTGATCATCCCGCTGCGTGTGTCGCGGCAACTGGTGCGCCTGGACATTCCACTGATGATCATCGCCAGCGGCCTGGTCTACGCGTTATCCGCCAACGGCCACCTGGGCCGGGTCGAAGGGGTGTTGCTGCTGACCGGCCTGGTCGGCTACCTGGCAATGCTTTGGCACCAGTCGCGCCACTACGCCCGCACGTACCCCGCACCGGCCACCGTCACCAGCAGCACCGGGCGCTTCTGGTCGGGCACGCTGCTGCAGGTGCTGGCCGGCCTGGGCCTGCTGAGCCTGGCGGGTCACTTGTTGCTGGAAGCCGCCGTGGAGGTGGCCACCGACCTGGGGCTGTCCGAGCGCATCATCGGCCTGACCGTCGTTGCCATCTGCACTTCCCTGCCGGAACTGGCCGCTGCGCTGATCGCCGCCCTGCGCGGTGAACGGGAAATCGCCGTGGGCACGGTGATAGGCAGCAACCTGTTCAACCTGCTGGCGGTGCTGGGCCTGACAGCACTGGTCACTCCCGAGCCGCTGTCGATCTCGCCCAACGCCTTGGCTTTCGACCTGCCAGTAATGCTGGGTGTTGCTGCGCTGAGCCTGCCGGTGTTCTATTCCGGTTACCGTATCACCCGCGCCGAAGGCCTGGTGTTCCTCTGCCTGTACCTGGCCTATGGGCTGCACGTGGCGGCGTTCACCATGGGCATGCCACTGGCCGGCCGCCTGGAGCGGTTGATGCTGTTCTACGTACTGCCGGTGCTCGCCATGGTGTTGCTGTACACCACCGTACGAGCCTGGCGTCGCCAACACTAAGGAAAACAACATGGCTGATAGCAAGAAAACCGGCGAACAGATTCGGCGCCAGGTGATGGGCGATGCGTTCGTCGACCGCGCCCTGGGCAATGCCACCGACTTTACCCAACCGCTGCAGGACTTCGTCAACGAACATGCCTGGGGCAGCGTGTGGGCCCGCGACGGGCTGCCGTTGAAAACCCGCAGCCTGATTACCCTGGCCACGCTGACCGCACTGAAGTGCCCGCAGGAACTCAAGGGGCATGTGCGCGGGGCGCTGAACAATGGCTGTACGGTGGAGGAGATTCGCGAAGCGCTGCTGCATTGCGCGGTGTATGCGGGGGTGCCGGCGGCGATTGATGCGTTCCGTGCGGCACAGGAAGTGATCGACAGTTATCAATAGGTAGCCTGTACCGGCCTCTTCGCGGGCACCCTACAGGCTCTGAGACCTGTGCAGTACCTGTGGGAGCGGGCGTGCCCGCGAAGAGGCCGGTACTGTGTTACCTACCTGGCCTGGCGAGCCTTCTTCATCTTGAAGGCCACCCACAGCACCAAGATCCACCCCGGAATCAGCATCACCGAGATGCGAATCGGCGGGGTCAGGTACATCACCACCAGGATCAGCACGATGAACGCCAGGCACAGGTAGTTGGTGACCGGGTGCCCCCAGCTTTTGTAGAACGGGGTAATCCCGGCCGCCAGCTTGGCCTTGCGGAACTTCAGGTGGGTGATGCTGATGCTCGCCCAGTTGATCACCAGCGCCGACACCGCCAGGGCCATCAGCAAACCAAAGGCTTCACCCGGCATCAGGTAGTTGATCAGCACGCACAGCCCGGTGGCGAAAGCCGACACACCCAATGCGGTCAGCGGCACGCCGCTACGGCTTACCTTCAGCAACTGACGCGGAGCGTCGCCCTGGCTGGCCAGGCCGAACAGCATGCGGCTGTTGGCGTACACGCAGCTGTTGTACACCGACAGCGCGGCCGTCAGCACCACGATATTGAGGATGGTCGCCACCAGGTCACTGTCCAGTTCGTGGAAGATCATCACGAACGGGCTGCCACCCTGCACCACCTTCTGCCACGGGTACAGCGACAGCAGCACCGCCAGGGCACCGATATAGAAGATGAGGATGCGGTACACCACCTGGTTGGTGGCCTTGGGGATGCTCTGACGCGGGTTGTCGGCCTCGGCGGCGGTAATGCCCACCAGCTCCAGGCCACCGAACGAGAACATGATCACTGCCAGTGCCATCACCAGGCCGGTGACGCCGTTGGGGAAGAAGCCGCCGTACTGCCAGAGGTTGGCCACGCTGGCGTCTGGGCCGCCATGGCCGCTGGTCAGCAGCCAGGCGCCGAAGCCGATCATGCTGACGATGGCCACCACCTTGACCAGGGCGAACCAGAACTCCATCTCGCCGTAGACCTTCACCTGGGTCAGGTTGATCAGGTTGATCACCACGAAGAAGATCGCCGCCGTGGCCCAGGTGGGGAAGCCGGGCCACCAGTACTGCACGTAGATACCCACCGCTGTCAGCTCGGCCATGCCGACCAGTACGTACACCACCCAGTAGTTCCAGCCCGAGACGAAGCCGGCGAACTCGCTCCAGTACTGGTGGGCGAAGTGGCTGAAGCTGCCGGCCACCGGCTCTTCCACCACCATTTCGCCGAGCTGGCGCATGATCAGGAAGGCCATCAGGCCGGCAATGGCGTAGCCCAGCAGGACGGAAGGGCCGGCCAGCTGGATGGTCTGGGCGATGCCCAGGAACAACCCGGTACCAATGGCCCCGCCCAGCGCGATCAGCTGGATATGGCGATTCTTCAGCCCGCGCTGTAACCGCTCGGGCGTGCTCTGGTCTTGCATGAAGTGTCCTTTAGCTCAGTGAGGCTGTGTTTTTTGTGTTGTTTGCAGTCAAGGATCTAGATCCATCCGCCCCACTGCAAGATGAAAATACCAATGTTGGTGGTGATCGCCGCCATTAGCGTGGTAATCACGATGATCGACGCCGCCAGCTCATGGTTGCCGTTGGCCGCCCGCGCCATGACGTAGCTGGCCGCTGCGGTCGGGCTGCCGATGTACAGGAACAGGATACCCAGCTCGGCCCCGCGGAAGCCGCATAGCCAGGCGCCGAGGGTGCCGAGCAGCGGTAGCCAGACCATCTTCACCAGGCTGGCGTCGATGGCCAGCCTGCCACTGTCGCGCAGCGCCGCCAGCGACAGCGTGCCACCGATGCAGATCAGCGCCAGCGGCAGGGTCATCTGCGCCAGGTAGTCGCCCGAGGTCAGCAGCCAGTTGGGCAGTGGCACCTGGCCGTACGCCATGGGCGTGGCCACCAGCACACTGATGATCAGCGGGTTGCTGAGGATGCTCTTGCAAATGCTCCACGGGTCGGACTTCAGGTCCGGGCTGTACACCGCCAGCACCACTGCCGACAGCGAGTTGTACATGAGGATGACCAGGCCGGCGAGCACCGCACCCAGGGAGATGCCGTAGTCGCCATAGAGACTGGCGGCCAGGGCCAGGCCGATCACACCGTTGTTGCCGCGGAATGCGCCTTGGGTATAGATGCCCCGGTCGGCCAGCGGGCTGCGCCAGATGGCCAGGCCCCAGGCAATGGCGAAGCCGGCCAGGGTGGCGACGACGAAATAGAGAAGGACGCCGGGTTTGACCGCCGTGGCCAGGTCGGCGTGATAGATGCCGAGGAACAGCAGCGCCGGCATGCACACGTTGAACACCAGCTGCGAGGCGACGCGGTTGAAATTGTCGTCGATCAGGCGAATACGTTTGAGCAGCACGCCCATGAACAGCATGGCGAAGACCGGGGCCGTGATGTTCAGTGTCTGGATAAGAAGGGCGAGCATGCGCAAGCGATCCTGGAGGGGTTGCCGTTAGGGGGCTAATGATACGCCAACGGCCGGGACTTGCGGGGATCGCGGGGTATTACAGAGAAATTTCTGTCAGTACCGGCCTCTTCGCGGGCTTGCCCGCTCCCACAGGTATTACACAAGCCGCAAGACCTGTGCAGTACCTGTGGGAGCGGGCAAGCCCGCGAAAGGGCCGGTACAAGCCCAGCAGGAATCAGCGCCGAACCGGGCGCTTCTGCAGTTTGCGCTGCAAGGTCCGCCGGTGCATGCCCAGCGCCCGGGCGGTGGCCGAGATATTGCCTTCGTGCTCGTTCAGCACCCGCTGGATGTGTTCCCACTGCAGGCGGTCGACCGACATCGGGTTTTCCGGCACCAGGGTGTCCAGGTCGGTGTGCTCCGACAGCAGCGCCGCCAGCACATCATCGGCATCGGCCGGCTTGCACAGGTAGTTGCAGGCACCGCGCTTGACCGCTTCCACCGCGGTGGCAATGCTCGAGTAACCGGTCAGGATCACCACGCGCATTTCCGGGTCCAGCTCCAGCAGCTTGGGCAACAGCACCAGCCCGGAGTCGCCGTCCATCTTCAGGTCCAGCGTGGCGTAGTCCGGCAGGTCCTGCTGGGCCAGGATCAACCCTTCCTCGGCAGAGCTGGCGGTGCTCACGCGGAAACCGCGGCGGCTCATGGCCCGGGCCATGACCCGGGTGAAGGTGGCATCGTCATCCACCAGCAGCAGGTGCGGCAGCTCTTCGCCTTCGACCTGGTTTTCTTCGCTCATCATTCATCTCCTCGCTTGCCATAGGGCAGGCGCAGTTCGGTCAGGGTGCCACCCTGTTCATGACTATAGAGTTTCACCGAGCCGCCCGCACGGGTCACGCTGGCCTTGCTCAAGAACAGGCCCAGGCCGAAGCCTTTGCCTTTGGTGGTAATGAAGGGTTTGCCGATGGCTTCGGCGATGGCCGGCGGCACGCCGGGGCCATGGTCACGGATGCTGATGACGATGTCATGGGCGTCCCAGTCCAGGCGCACTTCAAGGTCATCGGGGCAGGCATCGGCGGCATTGTTCAACAGGTTCAACAGCGCCTGGGTCAGGTCCGGCGGCGGGGTCAGACGCGGCACCTGGCCGTCGCGCAGGCGCTGGAAGCGGTAGCTGGCTTCCGGGCGCATCAGGTGCCAACGGTTGAGCGCTTCGTCCAGCCAGGCCGTCACGTCCTGCTCCACCACGGCCAGGCGGCGGTTGGCTTCGGCGGCGCGTACCAGCTGTTGCAGGGTTTCCTTGCACAGCTTCACCTGGTCCTGAAGGATCTGCAGGTCTTCCTGCAGCAGCGGGTCGGCGTGGTCCTGGCGCATTTCGTTCAGCAGCACGCTCATGGTCGCCAACGGCGTGCCCAGCTCATGGGCGGCACCGGCGGCCTGGGTGGCCACGGCCAGCAGCTGCTCGTCGCGCAGGCTTTCTTCACGCCGCTCGGAACGCAGCTGCTCCTGGCGGCGCAGCTCTTCGGCCATGCGCGCGGCAAAGAAGGTGATCACTGCGGCGGCCAGGGCAATGCTCAACCACATGCCGTACACCTGCATCTTGTCCCGCGCCATCGGCAGGCCTTCGAGCGGGTAGAACTGCACCAGCAGCAGGCTGTAGGCGGTCAGGGCAATGCCCGAGAGAATCAGCGAATACAACCACGGCAAGGTCACCGCGGCGATCGCCAGCGGCACCAGGTAATACGACACGAACGGGTTGGTCGAGCCGCCGGAGTAATACAGCAAGGCACTGTGGATCAGCAGGTCGCAGGCCAGTTGCAGGGCGTACTCCAGCTCGGTGACCGGCAACGACAGGCGCAGGCGCAGGGCCGTGAAGGCGCACAGCAGCGAAGACAAGGCCAAGGTGCCGGCAAGCGACAGCCAGGGCAAGGGCAGCAGTTCGGTCCAGTAGGCGACGCCCACGGAGCCGGCCTGGGCAGCCAGGACCAGGACCCGAATGACGGTCAGGCGCCAGAGGTTCTGGCGAGTAGCGGACAGCGGTTGTACGGCGGCGAGCATGAGCTCTCCTGATGAGTGCTCCAGAAAAATCGGCTGGAGTATACCGAAGCCAGGCGCCTCGCTGCAGCGATGCGGCAAAGCGCCACACTTTGTCACAGGTTGATGATGGCACTTTTGAACCCACTACACTGTTGCCGGTCTGATGGGCCATGCGTGGAATGGATGACCACAACCCACGCCTTATATTGCCAAGGAGTACCACATGCAAATCCCACGTCGCGGCACCGCCCTGATCCTGTCCTGCGGCCTGCTCGCCAGCCTGCCGGCGCTGGCTGCCGATGAGCCGCGCTACAACCAGGTCTCGCTGCGTGCCGAAGTCAGCAAGGAAGTGGCGCGTGACCTGATGGTCGTTACCCTGTACAGCGAAGCGCAGAACACCGACCCGGGCAAGCTCGCCAAGCAGATCACCGAAACCATGAACAAGGCCGTACAGCAGTCGCGCCAGGTCAAGGACGTGAAGATCAGCCAGGGCAGCCGCAACAGCTACCCGGTGTATGACAGCAAGGGCCAGAAGATCACCGGCTGGCGCGAGCGCGCCGAGCTGCGCCTGGAAGGCGCCAACTTCCCGGCCCTGTCGCAGCTGACCGCCGACCTGCTGCAAGAGCTGAAGATGGGTGGCATGGACTTCTCCATCGCCCCGGCCACGCGCAAGGCCAGCGAGGATGCACTGCTCAAGGATGCGGTGGATGCCTTCAAGGCGCGCGCCCAGCTGGCTACCGAAGCGCTGGGTGGCAAGGGCTACAAAGTGGTCAGCCTGAACCTCAACAGCAGCGGTTACCCACGCCCGTACCTGCGCAGTGCACCGATGGCGATGAAGGCCATGGGGGCTGATGAGTCGGCACCGGCGCCGGATATCGAGGCCGGGACCAGTGAAGTGAGCATGAATGCCGATGGCCTGATCGAAGTGCAGATGCCTTGAGTTCGCCGGGGGCGCATTGCGCCCCTATCGCCGGCAAGCCAGCTCCCACAGATACACCACAGGTTTCAGCCCTTGTGTTGTACCTGTGGGAGCTGGCTTGCCGGCGATGAGGTCAGTCGAAAAAACGCAGATTCAGACCTTTCCTACGCACCAAATAGGTGCTTCCTACACTAACCCCGCCTCGAAACATCCCGCAAAAAGCCATCATTTTGCCTGCGCAAACGTTTAACTTCCCTGGAAGTTATATCAATGCGACATCCATGTACGACCGTACCACTTTTCTGACGTCAACTATCCCTCTGCATATTGCATTGGTAACAGCCCCTGCATAAGTATCCGCAGGTCGGCTCACGAGGCCACCTCAATCGAAAAATGACAACAATGAGGCCACCATGCTCAAACACGCAGTCATTCCGTTCCTGCTAGGCGCAGGCTTGCTCTCCGGCGCACCGTCGGCCCTCGCCGCGTCCAACCTGGTGTTCTGCTCCGAAGGCAGCCCGGCCGGCTTCGACCCAGGCCAATACACCACAGGGACTGACTTCGACGCCTCGGCCGAGACCGTGTTCAACCGCCTGACCCAGTTCGAACGTGGCGGCACTGCAGTCATCCCGGGTCTGGCGACCAAGTGGGAAGTCTCCGACGACGGAAAGACCTACACCTTCCACCTGCGCGAAGGGGTCAAGTTCCACACCACCGACTACTTCAAGCCCACCCGCAACTTCAACGCCGACGACGTGCTGTTCACCTTCAACCGCATGCTCGACAAGAACCACCCGTTCCGCAAGGCCTACCCCACCGAGTTCCCGTACTTCACCGACATGGGCATGGACAAGAACATCGCCAAGCTGGAGAAGCTCGACGAGCACACGGTCAAGTTCACCCTCAACGAAGTCGACGCCGCATTCATCCAGAACCTGGCCATGAGCTTCGCCTCGATCCAGTCCGCCGAATACGCCGACCAGCTGCTCAAGGACGGCAAGGCCGCCGACATCAACCAGAAGCCGATCGGCACCGGCCCGTTCGTGTTCAGCAAGTACCAGAAAGACGCGCAGATCCGCTTCAAGGGCAACAAGGACTACTGGCAACCCGATGACGTGAAGATCGACAACCTGATCTTCGCCATCACCACCGACGCCTCGGTGCGCATGCAGAAACTGAAGAAGAACGAGTGCCAGGTCACCCTGTTCCCGCGGCCGGCCGACATCCAGCCGCTGAAGCAGGACCCCAAGCTGCAGATGCCGCAACAAGCCGGCTTCAACCTCGGCTACATCGCCTACAACGTGATGGACAAGGTCAAGGGCAGCAACGAGGCCAACCCGCTGGCCCAGCTTAAAGTCCGTGAAGCGCTGGACATGGCCGTGGACAAGAAAAAGATCATCGAGTCGGTCTACCAGGGCGCCGGCCAACTGGCGGTCAACGCCATGCCGCCGACCCAGTGGTCCTATGACGACAGCATCAAGGACGCCTCGTTCGACCCTGAGAAAGCCAAGCAGCTGCTCAAGGAAGCCGGCATCAAGGAAGGCACCGAAATCACCCTGTGGGCGATGCCCGTGCAACGCCCGTACAACCCCAATGCCAAGCTGATGGCCGAGATGCTGCAATCCGACTGGGCCAAGGTCGGCATCAAGGCGAAGATCGTCAGCTATGAATGGGGCGAGTACATCAAGCGCTCCAAAGGCGGCGAACAAGGCGCCATGCTGATCGGCTGGAGCGGTGACAACGGCGACCCGGACAACTGGCTGGGCACCCTGTACGGCTGCGACGCCATGAGCGGCAACAACTTCTCCAAGTGGTGCTACAAGCCCTACGACGACCTGATCAAGCAGGCCAAGGCCACCTCCGACCAGGCCAAGCGCACCGAGCTGTACCAGCAGGCACAGCACATCCTCAAGGAGCAGGTACCGATCACCCCGATCGCCCACTCCACCGTGTACCAGCCCATGAGCGCCAAGGTGAAGGACTTCAAGATCAGCCCGTTCGCGCTGAACTCCTTCTACGGCGTCAGCGTGGACAAATAGGCTAGCCAAGGCACCCGCCGAGCGGCGGGGGCCCCGCCATCCTCGTACCCTTTCATGTCGTCCCGCCGCCATCCGCAGCGGGGTCGGCGACCTGTTGCCGCCATTCGTACCCCGAGGCGGCGCAAACAGACGTAAAAGGACTTTCCATGCGCCATACCACCCGCCTTTCCGCCCTGCTGGCCCTGGGCCTGATCAGCCAATCGCCGGCCCTGCTGGCCAACAACCTGGTGTTCTGCTCCGAAGGCAGCCCCGCCGGCTTCGACACCGCCCAGTACACCAGCGCCACCGACAACGATGCCGCCGAACCGCTCTACAACCGCCTGGTCGAGTTCGAACGCGGCGGCACTGCCGTGCACCCTGCCCTAGCGACCCGCTGGGAGGTGTCCGAAGATGGCCTGCGCTACACCTTCCACCTGCGCGAAGGGGTGAAATTCCACAGCAACAAGGCCTTTTCGCCGAGCCGCGACTTCAACGCCGACGACGTGCTGTTCACCTTCAACCGCATGCTCGACAAGAACCACCCGTTCCGCCAGGCCTACCCGACCGAGTTCCCCTATTTCATCAGCATGGGCCTGGACAAGAACATCGCCCGTGTCGAAAAGACCGATCCACTGACCGTGGTGTTCACCCTGAACAAGGTCGATGCCGCGTTCATCCAGAACCTGGCCATGAGCTTCGCTTCCATCCTGTCTGCCGAATACGCCGAACAGCTGATGGCCAGCGGGCGCCCCAGCGACATCAACCAGCAACCGATCGGCACCGGCCCGTTCGTGTTCCAGCGTTATCAGAAGGATTCGCAGATCCGCTACAAGGGCAACAAGGCCTATTGGTCACCGCAGGACGTGAAGATCGACAACCTGGTGTTCTCGATCAACATCGACCCTTCGGTGCGCATCCAGAAGCTGCGCCGCAACGAATGCCAGGTCACCCTGCACCCGCGCCCCGCCGACCTGCCGGCGCTCAAGGCCGACAGCAAACTGCAGGTGCTGCAGCAACCTGGCTTCAACCTCGGCTATATCGCCTACAACACCCAGCACCCACCGTTCGACCGCCTGGAAGTGCGCCAGGCCATGGACATGGCAGTGAACAAGCAGGCGATCATCCAGGCCGTGTACCAGGATTCCGGCCAGCTGGCAGTCAACGCCATGCCGCCGACCCAGTGGTCCTATGACAACAGCCTCAAGGACGCGCCCTTCGACCCGGAAAAGGCCAAGCAGCTACTGCAGCAGGCCGGGGTCAAGCCGGGCACCGAGATCACCCTGTGGGCCATGCCGGTGCAGCGCCCGTACAACCCCAACGCCAAGCTGATGGCGGAAATGCTCCAGGCTGACTGGAGCAAGCTCGGCTTCAAGGTGCGCATTGTCAGCTACGAATGGGGCGAGTACCTCAAGCGCATGAAAAGCGGCGAGCACGATATCGCCCTGATCGGCTGGACCGGGGACAACGGTGACCCGGACAACTGGCTGGGCACCCTCTACAACTGCGATGCCATCGGCAGCAACAACTACTCGCTGTGGTGCGATCCGCAGTACGACAGCCTGGTCAAGCAGGCCAAGCAGGTCACCGACCGCACGCAGCGCACCGCCCTGTACCAGCAGGCCCAGCAGCGGCTCAAGCAACAGGTGCCGATTACCCCGGTGGCGCACTCCACGGTCAACCAACCGCTCAGCGTCAAGGTTTCCGAGTTCAAGGTCAGCCCGTTCGGGCGTAACGACTTTTCCGGTGTGAGTGTTGATTGAGCATTAGCCGGTACCGGCCTCTTCGCGGGTAAACCCGCTCCCACAGGGTTCTCCTCAGGTTCACGAAACCTGTGGGAGCGGGCGCGCCCGCGAAGAGGCCGGCACAGCCAACACAACGCCCCGATTCTGCCCGGTGACCCCGGGCAACCCTGGCAACACCGCAGCAAGAAGCCCGGCCCACAAGGCCAGGCAATAACTAGAAGAACAGAAAGGGAGCTTTAACCTTGAGACTATTCACCTTGACCGCACTGGCGTTATCCATCAGTGCCTTATCCACCGTGACCCAGGCCGACCCGCAAAGCCAGGAATACGTGCCCATCACCCTCAAAGGCAGCAGCGAGCAGGAGCAGGCCAGCGGCTTCGTCGACGGCCAGAGCCTGTCCGGCAGCACCCGCAACTGGTATGCCCGCGAGCGCGCCGCACGCGCCCCGCTGTGGAAGTACTACAAGAGCGACGGCACCCGCCACGACACCCACAGCCGCGAGAACTGGGTGCAGGGCACCATCCTCAACTACAGCTCCGGCTTCACCCAGGGCACCGTCGGCTTCGCCGTCGAAGCCGCCGGTTACAATGCCATCGCCCTGCTGCAGAACCGCGAGGACGTCGCCGGCCCCAACAACCGCACCCTGACCCACAGCGACGGCGACCCGGTCGGACAGTGGAGCAAGATGGGCCTGGCCAACGTCAAGGCGCGAGTGTCCAACACCACCCTCACCGTCGGCCGCCAATCGGTGGACACGCCGATGATCGCCTACATAGGCAACCGCGCCCTGCCCTCGAGCTTCCAGGGCGCGTTCCTGCACAGTGCTGAATTCGACAACCTGAGCTTCGACCTGGGCACCTTCGACCGCGTCTCGCCCCGTACCGAACAGAGCCTCAGCAAGTTCCGCACCGAGTACAGTGCCACTGGCGTGGAAACCGACCGCGCCAGCACCGCCGGCATCAACTACCAGCCGTTCAAGAGCCTGAGCACCAGCCTGTACGCCACCAAGGTCGACGACTTCTGGAACCAGTACTACTTCGGCGCCAACCACGTGCTCGGCGACAGCGCAGTGCTCAGCCTGAGCACCGGCCTGAACTACTACAAGACCGTCGACGCCGGCAGCAAGAAGATGGGCGAGATCGACAACGACACCTACAGCCTGTCGTTCGGCCTGACCCACCAGGCCCACACCCTCAGCGCCTCCTGGCAGCAGGTCAACGGCAACGAGTACTTCGACTACCTGCACGAAACCAACGGCATCTACCTGGCCAACTCGCTGCTGTCGGACTTCAACGGCCCCAACGAGAAATCGCTGCAGATTTCCTACGTGCTGAACATGGCGCCGTACGGCGTGCCGGGCCTGAAGTTCAACCTGTACAACGCCCGCGGCTGGGGCATCGATGGTACCCATTACCGCGGCACCGCCTACGACGTGAACGGCCTGGATGGCGAAACCCACTACGAGTGGGGCTTCGGCACCAGCTACGCGGTACAGAGCGGGCCGCTGAAAGACACCAGCATCCGTGCCACCTACACCGCGCACCGCGCCAGCAAGGCCCAGGGCGATGGCAGCCTGGATGAGTTCCGGGTGGTTACCACCATTCCATTCAACATTCTCTGACCGCCGGCGCCACGGCCTGCTTCGCTGCGGGCCGTGGCGGCTACGCTGGAATCAATGCAAGCAGGGAGTCCACCCATGCAGAGAGCTTTCATGAAATCGCTACCGCTACGCCTCGCCCTGGCAGCGCTGGTACTGGGCAGCGCCACACAGCTGGCAGCCAAGCCGCTGGTAGTGTGCACCGAGGCCAGCCCGGAAGGGTTCGACGTTGTCCAGTACACTACGGGGGTCACCTTCGATGCCACCTCCGAAGCGCTGTTCAACCGCCTGGTCGACTTCAAGCCTGGCACCACCGACGTCCAGCCGGCCCTGGCCGAACGCTGGGACATCTCACCGGACGGCCTGACCTACACCTTCCACCTGCGCCAAGGGGTGAAGTTCCACAAGACCGACTACTTCACGCCCACTCGCGAATTCAATGCCGATGACGTGCTGTGGAGCCTGCGCCGTCAGCTCGATCCGGCGCACCCGTGGCACGACAAGACCAGCGTCGGCTACCCGTACTTCGAAAGCATGTCCTTCAAAAGCCTGCTCAAGTCGGTGGACAAGACAGATGACCACACCGTGGTGATCACCCTCACCCGCCCGGAAGCACCGTTCCTGCGGGACATGGCCATGGGCTTCACCTCGATCTACTCCGCCGAATACGGCGACCAGTTGCTCAAGGCCGGCAAGACCGCCGAGCTGAACAGCAAGCCGATCGGCACCGGCCCGTTCATCTTCCAGCGTTACAACAAGGACGCTCAGGTCCGCTTCAAACCCAACCCGGACTACTTCCGCGGCAAGCCCCCGGCCGACGCCCTGATATTCGCCATCGCCACCGACAGCAACGTGCGCCTGCAAAAGCTGCGCGCCAACGAATGCCAGGTGGCGCTATACCCCAAACCGGAGGACGTGCCGACGATCAAGGCCGACCCCAAGCTCAAGGTCGCCGAGACCGAAGCGCTGGTCACCGGCTATATCGCCATGAACACCCAGCACAAGTACCTCAGCGATGTGCGCGTGCGCAAAGCCATCAACATGGCCTTCGACCGCCAGACACACGTCGACCAGTTGTTTGGCAAGGACAACGCGCTGGTGGGCGTGAACCCGTACCCGCCGACCATGCTCGGTTACAACACCACCAACCAGAACCCGCCTCGGGACCTGGCCAAGGCCCGCGCCCTGCTCAAGGAAGCTGGCGTACCGGAAGGTACCGTGATCACCCTGTTCACCCGCAACGGCGGCGGCATGACCAACCCCAACCCACGCCTGTCCGCCGAGATGCTGCAGGCCGACCTGAAACAGGTCGGCCTGCAGCTGGATATCCGCGTGATGGAATGGGCCGAAATGCTGCGTCGTGCCAAGAACGGCGAAGCCGACCTGGTCTCCACCGGCTGGGCAGGCGACAACGGTGACCCGGACAACTTCCTCACCCCGCTGCTCAGCTGCGAGGCCGCCAAGAACGGCGAGAACTACGCCCGCTGGTGCAATCCGCAGTTCCAGGAACTCATCACGCGCGCACGGCAGATGACGGATGACAATGAGCGCCGATGGGTCTATGCCGAGGCTTTAAGGGTGTACGATGACGACCAACCCTGGATCAGCATGGCCCACCCCAAGGTGTTCGCCGCCATGCGTGACAACGTGGAGGGCTACGTGATCAGCCCTCTGACCAACAACAACTTCGCCACCACCAAGGTGAAGTAGAACAACAACGACCGCCGGCAACCCACACGGGGACCGGCGGCACCACCGTAGCGGGCTGATCGCCCCACGGCCTGATGAGGTAACCCAGACAATGTTGAGCTTTATTGCCCGGCGCCTTGGCCTGCTGATACCGACCTTTTTCGGTATCACCTTGCTGACCTTCGCGCTCATACGCCTGATCCCCGGCGACCCGGTGGAAGTGATGATGGGCGAGCGCAGGGTCGACCCTGAAATGCATGCCCAGGCCATGGAGCGCCTGGGCCTGAACAAGCCGCTGCCGGTCCAGTACCTGGACTACGTCGGCAAGCTGGCCCAGGGTGACCTCGGTGAATCGCTGCGCACCCGCGAGAGCGTGTGGAGCGAGTTCCTCACCCTGTTCCCGGCCACCCTCGAACTGGCCTTCGCCGCCCTGTTGTTCGCCGGCATCGTCGGCCTGCTGGCCGGGGTGATCGCTGCGCTCAAGCGCGGATCGCTGTTCGATCACGGGGTGATGGGCATTTCCCTGGCCGGTTACTCGATGCCGATCTTCTGGTGGGGCCTGATCCTGATCATGTTCTTCTCGGTAAGCCTGGGCTGGACCCCGGTGTCCGGGCGCATCGACCTGCTCTACGACATCGAGCCGAAAACCGGCTTCATGCTCATCGACACCCTGCTCAGCGACGAGGAAGGCGCGTTCAAGGACGCGGTGATGCACCTGATCCTGCCGGCCATCGTGCTCGGCACCATCCCGCTGGCGGTGATTGCCCGCATGACCCGCTCGTCGATGCTCGAAGTGCTGCGCGAGGACTACATCCGCACCGCCCGCGCCAAAGGCCTGTCGCCGGCCCGCGTGGTGTTCGTGCACGGCCTGCGCAACGCGCTGATCCCGGTACTGACCGTATTCGGCCTGCAGGTTGGCACGTTGCTGGCCGGTGCAGTGCTGACCGAAACCATCTTTTCCTGGCCGGGCATCGGCAAGTGGCTGATCGAAGCCATCGGTGCCCGTGACTACCCCGTGGTCCAGAACGGCATCCTGTTGATCGCCTGCCTGGTGATCCTGGTCAACTTCGTCGTGGATATCCTCTACGGCCTGGCCAACCCACGCATCCGTCATCAGCGCTGAGGCCTTCGCCATGACTAGCCCGATTCCGAAATCCGTCACACCGGCCAGCCCGGTGGACCAGAGCCTGCTCTACCCCTCGCCATACAAAGAATTCTGGCAAGCCTTCGCCCGCAATAAAGGCGCGGTGATGGGCCTGGCCTTCATGTGCCTGGTGGTGTTCTGCGCGCTGTTCGCGCCGTGGGTCGCCCCGCACGACCCGAGCGAGCAGTACCGCGAATTCCTGCTGACCCCACCGGTGTGGCTCGAAGGTGGCAGCTGGCAGTTCATCCTCGGCACCGACGAGCTGGGCCGCGACCTGCTTTCGCGGCTGATTCAGGGCGCGCGGCTTTCGCTGCTGATCGGCCTGTCGTCGGTGGTGATGTCGCTGATCCCTGGCATCCTGCTGGGCCTGCTGGCCGGTTTCTTCCCGCAACTGCTCGGCCCGTCCATCATGCGCCTGATGGACGTGATGCTGGCCCTGCCCTCGCTGCTGCTGGCAGTGGCCATCGTCGCTATCCTCGGCCCAGGCCTGATCAACACCGTGATCGCCATCGCCATCGTGTCGTTGCCATCCTACGTGCGCCTGACCCGCGCCGCCGTGATGGGCGAGCTGAACCGCGACTACGTCACCGCCGCACGCCTGGCTGGTGCCGGGCTGCCACGGCTGATGTTCGTCACCGTGCTGCCCAACTGCATGGCACCGCTGATCGTGCAGGCCACCCTCAGCTTCTCCTCGGCCATCCTCGACGCCGCCGCCCTGGGCTTCCTTGGCCTTGGCGTACAGCCGCCGACCCCGGAGTGGGGCACCATGCTGGCTTCGGCCCGTGACTACATCGAGCGCGCCTGGTGGGTGGTGAGCCTGCCCGGCCTGACCATTCTGCTCAGTGTGCTGGCAATCAACCTGATGGGCGACGGCCTGCGCGATGCGCTGGACCCGAAACTCAAGAACGCCGCCTGAGGAGAACGCCATGTCACTGTTGCAGATCAACAACCTGAACGTGCGCTTCGGCGACGCCAATGCGGTACCGGTGGTCGATGGCCTGGACCTGACGGTGGAGGCCGGCGAGATCCTGGCCATCGTCGGCGAATCCGGCTCGGGCAAGTCCGTGACCATGATGGCCCTGATGGGCCTGATCGACGCCCCCGGGCGCATCACCGCCGACTCGCTCACCTTCGACGGCACCGACATGCTCAAGCTCAGCGGCCGCCAGCGACGCAAGGTGGTGGGCAAGGACATCGCCATGGTCTTCCAGGACCCGATGACCGCGCTCAACCCCAGCTACACCGTGGGCTACCAGATCGAGGAAGTGCTGCGCCAGCACCTGGGCCTGAAGGGCAAGGCCGCGCGCCAGCGTGCCCTGGAGCTGCTGAAAAAGGTCGAGATCCCGGCTGCGGAAAGCCGCCTGGACGCCTACCCGCACCAGCTGTCCGGCGGCATGAGTCAGCGCGTGGCGATTGCCATGGCGATTGCCGGCGAGCCTAAGCTGCTGATTGCCGACGAACCCACCACTGCGCTGGACGTGACCATCCAGGCGCAGATCATGGAGCTGCTGGTCAACCTGCAGAAGGAGCGCAACATGGCGCTCATCCTGATCACCCACGACCTCGCCGTGGTCGCCGAAACGGCCAGGCGGGTGTGCGTGATGTACGCCGGCCAGGCCGTGGAAGTGGGCCAGGTGCCGGAGCTGTTCGACGTGCCCGCCCACCCCTACAGCGAAGCGTTGCTGGCGGCGATCCCCGAGCACAGCATCGGTGCCGAACGCCTGGCCACCCTGCCCGGCATCGTCCCCGGCCGCTACGACCGCCCCGTGGGTTGCCTGCTGTCACCGCGCTGCCCGTACGTGCAGGACAACTGCCGGCGCCAGCGCCCGCCCCTCGATCCCCAGGCCCATGGCCTGGTGCGTTGCTTCTACCCGCTGAACCAGGAGGTGGCGTGATGGCCGTCGTTCTATCCGCCCGGGAGCTGACCCGGCATTACGAAGTCTCCCGCGGGCTGTTCAAGGGCCACGCCCTGGTCCGTGCGCTGAATGGCGTGTCGTTCGAACTGGAGGCCGGCAAGACCCTGGCCGTGGTCGGCGAGTCCGGCTGCGGCAAGTCGACCCTGGCCCGCGCACTGACCCTGATCGAAGAGCCGTCGTCCGGCTCGCTGCAAATTGCCGGCACCGAAGTGAAAGGCGCCAGCAAGAGCGAGCGCAAGCAACTGCGCCGCGACGTGCAGATGGTGTTCCAGAGCCCCTACGCCTCGCTCAACCCACGGCAGAAGATTGGTGACCAACTGGCCGAGCCGCTGCTGATCAACACCTCGCTGAGCAAGGCCGAGCGGCGAGAAAAGGTGCAGAAGATGATGGAACAGGTCGGCCTGCGCCCCGAGCATTACCAGCGCTACCCGCACATGTTCTCCGGTGGCCAGCGCCAGCGTATCGCCCTGGCCCGGGCAATGATGCTGCAGCCCAAGGTGCTGGTGGCGGATGAACCGACCTCGGCGCTGGACGTGTCGATCCAGGCCCAGGTGTTGAACCTGTTCATGGATTTGCAGAAGGAGTTCAACACCGCCTACGTGTTCATCTCGCACAACCTGGCGGTGGTGCGGCATGTGGCCGATCAGGTGCTGGTGATGTACCTCGGCCGGCCGGCGGAGATGGGGCCGAAAGAAGATATCTACGAAAGGCCGTTGCACCCGTATACCCAGGCGCTGCTGTCGGCGACGCCGGCGATTCACCCGGACCCTTTGAAGCCGAAGATCCGCATTGCCGGGGAGTTGCCCAACCCGCTGAACCCGCCGGATGGGTGTGCGTTTCACAAACGCTGCCCGTATGCGACCGAGCGGTGTGCCAAGGAGGTGCCAGCGCTCAGGCAGGTGAGTACCCGGCAGGTGGCTTGTCACTATGCTGAGCAGTTTCTTTAGCCTTTAGATAGCCGGGGCTGCGTTGCAGCCCATCGCGACACAAGGCCGCTCCTACAAGGGACCGCGATCTCCTGTAGGAGCGGCCTTGTGTCGCGATGGGCCGCAAAGCGGCCCCAAAAATCTCAATGCATGAAGAACCAGATCAGGATAATCACCGGAATTGGCACCCCAATCATCCAAAGCAGTATCGAGCGCATGGCCTTTCTCCTTGTTCGATGTTGAACAGACCGGTGCACTCGTCATGCCATATCTGTCAAAAAATCACACTCAACCGAATCAACGGCTTACTGCCCAAGCCGCTTGAAAAAACCGTGCAATATGCCGGATCCGCACCCTTGCAGCTGGGTGTTCTGCAATGCACTATCAGGCTCATGACCGCCACCACCCTCCCCGACGGCCCCGAGCAGACCCCGCTCACCGCCGACACCGTGCTGCGCTACCACCTGTGCTGGAAGCACCGCGACCTCGACGGCGTCATGGCGCTCTACCACCCCGACATCCAGTACCACGACTTCTTCCAGAACCGCGTGCTCGGCTTCCAGGAACTGCGTGACTACGTACGCGCCTGCCTGCCCCATGAAGCCGGCGAAGATATCGTGCACAGCGACCGCATTCGCGTCGACGGCTGTACCGCGTTCATCCAGTACCAGGTCACGGTCCAGGGCGGCGACGGCCTGGTGGCGTTCCAGTCCAGCGAGGCGATTACCGTGAAGGACGGCCTGATCTGGCAGGTCAACGAATACGCCACGCTGGTCCGCCGGAGCAGCAGTGGCCATGCCAGCAGCGGCCCGCGCCCGGCCACCAGCCGCCTGGGCCTGTCACCCCGACAGCTGTCGACCATGGCCCAGGACCTGGAACACTACTTCCAGCGCCAGCGCCCCTACCTGGACACGGAGCTGGACCTGCAGCAGGTGGCCGACGCCAGCGGCTACAGCCGCAACCAGATCTCCTACCTGCTCAACCAGGTGCTCGGGCAAAGCTTCTACCGCTACGTCAACCAGGCCCGCCTGCAGCACTTGATGGCCAGCCTCGACGACGACAGCATCGAAGCCACGATCGACGAGCTGGCGTTCAATGCCGGTTTCAACTCGTTGTCGGCGTTCTACAAGTGTTTCCGCGAACACACCGGGCTTACGCCCAAGGCGTACCTTAAGCAAATTTCCCTGCGTGCACGCACGTAGGACAGCCGCCCGCCGACACCACTAGGATCGCCCACAGACCTTGACGGATGTGGAGCCGAACCCGATGCAACCCCTGCGCACGCTCAGCCTGTGGATGGACCAGCTCGACGAGCCGTTGTGCGCCCGCCCGGCCCTGCGCGAGGACCTGGACGCGGATGTATGCATCATCGGCGCTGGCTACACCGGCCTGTGGACCGCCTACTACCTCAAGCGCCAGGCGCCACAGCTGAACATCGCGGTAATCGACGCCAACATCGCCGGCTTCGGCGCCTCGGGGCGCAACGGCGGCTGGCTGATGGGCAACCTGCTCGGCGAAGACCGCCTGCTGGCCACCCTGTCGCCGCAACAGCGCCGCGCCAGCATCGACCTGCTGCATGGCATTCCCGATGAAGTACACCGCGTGCTGCATCGCGAGAGCATCGACTGCGACTACCGCAAAGGCGGCGTGCTGTACTGCGCCGCGCGCTACCCGGAACAGGAGCGCAGCCTGCGCGCCTACCTCGACGACCTTTATCGCCAAGGCATGACCGAGGACGACTACCGCTGGCTGCGCCCCGAACAGCTTGACGCTCAGTTGCGGGTCAGCAACGCCTATGGCGCCATCTACAGCCCGCACACCGCAACCATCCAACCCGCCAAGCTGGCGCGTGGCCTGGCCCGGGCGGTAGAGGCGCTGGGCGTACCCATCTACGAAAACACCCCAGCCATCGACTGGCAGCCAGGTGAGGTGCGTACCCCGTTGGCGCGCATCCGTTGCCAATGGATGGTACCCGCCGTGGAAGGCTACGCCGCCAGCCTGCCGCCATTGGGCAAACATCAGCTGCCGGTACAGAGCCTGTTGGTGGCCACCGAACCACTGCCGGAGGCCACCTGGCAACAGATCGGCCTGAACCAGGGCCAGGCGTTCAGCGAAAGCAGCCGCCAGGTCACCTACGGCCAGCGCACCGCCGACAACCGCCTGGTATTCGGCGCCCGTGGCGGCTACCGCTTCGGTGGCCGCCTGCGCGAAAACTTCAACCTGGACGAACAGGAAATCGAGCTGCGCCGCTACCTGTTCAGCGAGTTGTTCCCGCAGCTGAAGCACGTGCGTATCACCCATTCCTGGGGCGGCAACCTGGGCATGGCGCGGCGCTTCCGCCCGCACATGCTCTGCGACCGTCAACGCGGCATCGCCCTGGCGGGCGGCTACGGCGGCGAAGGCGTCGGCGCCACCAACCTGGGCGGGCGCACCCTGGCGGCGCTGATCCTGAACCAGCACAACGAACTGACCGCGCAACCCTGGGTGCTCGACAACCGCCCGCTTTCAAGCCTGGCCAGTTGGCCACCCGAGCCCTGCCGCTGGCTGGGCTACAACGCAATCATCCAGAGCTTCGTCCACGAGGACCGGACCCTCGCCAACCCCGCCAGCGCGCCTTGGAGGCGGCGCCTGGCCAGCAATCTTGCGGACTTCATGGAAGGCTTCATGCACTGACCTCCCTTCCCCGACACAGGATTTACCGGTTCCGCTGATCGCCTGCCTTCGATAACAACACACAAATCAAGGTAACCCCGACATGCGCACGCTCCTTCTCGCCCCCCTGATGCTGGCCGCCAGCGTGGCCGGTGCCGCCGAAACGGTGAAGATCTACAACTGGTCCAGCTACGTTGCCCCCGACACACTGAAGAACTTCCAGCAAGCCAGCGGTATCGTGCCCACCTACGACGTTTACGACAGCAACGAAACCCTCGACGGCAAGCTGATGACCGGCAACTCCGGCTACGACGTGGTGTTCCCGTCCAACCACTTCATGGCCCGTCAAATCCAGGGCAAAGCCCTGAAGCAGCTGGACAAGTCGCAGCTGCCCAACTGGCACAACCTCAACCCGGTGTTGCTCAAGGCACTGGAGGTCAATGACCCGGGTAACCAATACGGCTTCCCGTACCTGTGGGGCAGCACCGGCATCGGCTACAACGTCGACAAGGTCAAGGCGGTGCTCGGCGACAGCGCGCCAGTAAACTCGTGGGACCTGATCTTCAAGCCTGAGTACATGAGCAAGCTGAAAAGCTGCGGCGTCGCCGTGCTGGACAACGGCCCCGAGCTGTTACCGATCGCCCTGCACTACCTGGGCCTGCCGCACCACAGCCAGAACCCGGCGGACTACGACAAGGCCAAGGCGCTGCTGATGCAGGTGCGGCCATACATCAGCTACTTCCACTCATCGAAGTACACCGGCGATCTGGCCAACGGCGATATCTGCGTGGTGGTGGGTTTCTCGGGGGATGTGTTGCAGGCGAAGAATCGTGCCGAGGAGGCGAAGAACGGGGTGAAGGTGGGGTATTCGATACCCAGGGAAGGCGCACCGATGTGGTTCGACATGGTTGCCATGCCGGCCGATGCACCGGATGAGAAGGCCGGGTATGCCTACATGAACTACCTGCTGCAGCCGGAGGTGATGGCCAACATCAGCAACCATGTGCAGTACGCCAACGGCAACCTTGAGGCGGACGGGCTGGTGGATCCGGCGATGAAGGGTAATACGATGATTTACCCGAGCGAGGAAGTAATGGGCAAGCTGTATGCGCTGGAGGCGATGCCGGCCAAGATCGACCGTATTCGCACGCGGATCTGGACCAGTATCAAGGCCGGGAACTGAATGGGGCCGCTTTGCGGCCCTTCGCGGGCACGCCCGCTCCCACAGGTATCGCGTAACCTTCAGGTGTAGTGATTCCCTGTGGGAGCGGGCGTGCCCGCGAAGGGCTGCAACGCAGCCCCATTTCAATACTTAGTGGTGCTCGCGGGTAGCGCGGAACTTGATGTCCGGCCAGCGCTCTTCCATCAGCGACAGGTTGACCCGGGTCGGCGCCAGGTAGGTCAGGTGCCCGCCACCGTCGATGGCCAGGTTCTCCATGGCCTTGTTCTGGAATTCCTCGAGCTTCTTCTTGTCGTCACAGCCGATCCAGCGGGCCGACCATACGGTGATCGGCTCGTAGGCGCACTCGACCTTGTACTCTTCCTTCAGGCGGCTGGCGACCACGTCGAACTGCAGCACACCGACTGCACCGAGGATGATGTCGTTGCTGCGCTCTGGGAAGAACACCTGGGTAGCACCTTCTTCGGCCAGCTGTTGCAGGCCCTGACGCAGCTGCTTGGATTTCAGCGGGTCCTTCAGGCGCACGCGGCGGAACAGCTCCGGAGCGAAGTGCGGAATACCGGTGAAGCCCAGCGCCTCGCCTTCGGTGAAGGTGTCGCCGATCTGGATGGTGCCGTGGTTGTGCAGGCCGATGATGTCGCCGGCATAGGCCTCTTCCAGCTGCTCACGCTCGGAGGAGAAGAAGGTCAGCGCGTCGCCGATGCGCAGGTCCTTGTTGATCCGCACGTGGCGCATCTTCATGCCCTTCTCGTACTTGCCCGAGCAGATACGCATGAAGGCGATGCGGTCGCGGTGTTTCGGGTCCATGTTCGCCTGGATCTTGAACACGAAACCGGTGAACTTCTCTTCCACAGGCTCCACGGTGCGCTCGTGGGCAACACGGCCCAGCGGGCGCGGCGCCCAGTCGACGACAGCGTCAAGCACATGGTCGACACCGAAGTTGCCCAGCGCGGTACCGAAGAACACCGGGGTCAGCTGGCCGTTGATGAACTCTTCCTGGTTGAACTCGTGGCAGGCGCCCTGCACCAGCTCCAGCTGTTCGACGAACGAATCGTACTGATCGCCCAGGTGGGCACGGGCTTCGTCCGAGTCCAGCTTCTGGATGATCTTGGCTTCGGTGCGCTCGTGGCCGTGGCCCGGGGTGTACACGACGATGTAGTCACCGGTCAGGTGGTACACGCCCTTGAAGTCGCGGTAGCAACCGATCGGCCAGGTGATCGGCGCGGCCTTGATCTTCAGCACGGCTTCGATCTCGTCCAGCAGCTCGATCGGGTCGCGGATGTCGCGGTCGAGTTTGTTGATGAAGCTGACGATCGGCGTGTCGCGCAGGCGGCACACGTCCATCAGGGCGATGGTACGTGGCTCTACACCTTTACCGCCGTCGAGCACCATCAGCGCCGAGTCCACCGCGGTCAGGGTGCGGTAGGTGTCTTCCGAGAAGTCTTCGTGGCCGGGGGTGTCGAGCAGGTTGATCATGTGCTCGCGGTACGGGAACTGCATCACCGAGGTGGTGATGGAGATGCCGCGCTGCTTCTCCATTTCCATCCAGTCGGAGGTGGCGTGGCGGTCGGACTTGCGCGACTTCACGGTACCGGCGACGGCAATGGCCTTGCCCATCAGCAGCAGCTTCTCGGTGATGGTGGTCTTACCGGCGTCGGGGTGGGAAATGATTGCGAAAGTGCGGCGCTTCGCGACTTCGGCGGCCTGGTTGGTCATGGGAAATCGCCTGACTGGGGGATTTAAAAGGGGCGATATCATACCTGAAGTTGGGCCGGGACCAAAATTTGCTGAACCGGCGGTGCCTGTTCCGCCCCTTTCGCGGGCACGCCCGCTCCCACAGGTACTGCACAGGCCTGAACAGCAGTGGAGATCCCTGTGGGAGCGGGCGAGCCCGCGAAGAGGCCGGCCCTGCCACTACAAACTCAACAACCAGCCGCTTATCACGACAAATGGCCAAAGGGCAGTTATTTCAACGCCTACAGCGCACTAACCCGCTGCTTTTTCTCGTCAATTTTCCAACCAACCAGTGATTAACGCTGGCCAAATGCCGCCCCAGATGGGAACCTTTACGCCCACGGAGACGTCCACTCCCCTGCAACCCGCTTCGGTTGAGGAGCTGGTTTCATCAGCATTTTCGGGCCCGACGGGGTTCGGCTCATGGCCTGATCGCAGCCTTCGGCGTGCGTCACGCTGCTACTCGCGAACACACCACCCGCCGCCAGGACTGGCCGGCAACCAAGAAGTGTGCTCGCCGACTACACAAGGAGTCCGCCTGTGGCTGAACGCTACGGAAAAGGGCTGTTGGGATGGGCCGCCGTGCTCGTCATCCTGGCCCTGCTGGTCCACTGGATCGGCATCGACACGATCGCGCGGTATCGCGACGATCTTGGGTTCTACCTGCAAGCGCACCTGGTACTGGTGCTGGCTTCGATGGCGGCGGCGCTGGCCGTGGGCATCCCCGCCGGCATTGCGTTAAGTCGACCGCACCGGGTCGACAAAGCCGAGCGCTTCATGCAGTTGTTCAACGTTGGTAACACCATCCCTCCCCTGGCCGTTCTGGCCATCGCCCTGAGTATCCTGGGCATCGGCGCCGGGCCCGCGATCTTCGCGCTGTTCCTCGCCTCCCTCCTGCCCATCGTGCGCAACACCTACGAGGGCCTGAAAAACGTCCCCGCCTCGCTCAAGGAAGCCGCCACCGGCATCGGCATGACCCCGCGTCAGCAACTGTGGCAGGTGGAACTGCCCAACGCCGTGCCGATCATCGTTGGCGGTGTGCGCGTGGCCCTGGCGCTGAACGTCGGCACCGCACCGCTGGCGTTCCTGATTGGCGCCAACAGCCTGGGCAGCCTGATCTTCCCCGGCATCGCCCTGAACAACCAGCCACAGCTGCTGCTGGGGGCTGCCTGCACCGCACTGCTGGCGCTGGCGCTGGACGCGGCGGTGAGTTTTTCCAGCAAGCGCTGGCTGGAACGTGGCCTGGCCAAATAAAGATAGGGAACGTATGAACAAGAGAATCGCCTTGCTGCTGGGCGCGGCCCTGCTGTTCGCAGGATTTGCCCAGGCAGCGGAAAAACCACTTGTCCGTATCGGCGCGCGGGTGTTCACCGAACAGACCGTACTTGCCGAAATCACCGCGCAATACCTGCGCGCCAACGGTTTTGATGTGCGCGTCACCAGCGGCCTTGGCAGCAACATCGCACGCCAGGCCCAGGAAACCGGCCAGCTCGACCTGATGTGGGAATACACCGGCGTGTCACTGGTGTCGTACAACCATATCGACGAGCGCATGCCCAGTGCCGAGGCCACCTACGCCAAGGTCAAGGCACTGGACGCGAAGAAGGACCTGATCTGGCTGACCCCGTCGAAGTTCAGCAACACCTATGCGCTGGGCCTGCCCAAGCAGGTCGCCGAGGCTTATCCGCAGATCAACTCGATCAGCGACCTCAACCAGGTACTGCGTGACGAAAGCCACCGCAACCACCTGGTGGCGCTGGACACCGAGTTCGCCAACCGCCCGGACGGCCTGGTAGGCCTGAAAGCGATGTACGACCTGCAAGTGGGCCGCGCCAACATCCGCCAGATGGATGCCGGCCTGGTCTACACCGCCATGCACAACAACCAGGTGTTCGCCGGCCTTGTGTACACCACCGATGGTCGCCTGAACGCGTTCAACCTCAAGCTGCTGGAAGACGACAAGCACTACTTCCCCGACTACACCGCCGCCCCGGTGGTGCGCAAAGCTGTGCTCGACGCCAACCCGCAGCTGGCCGGCCTGCTCAAGCCACTGGCCGAACAGCTGGATGACGCAACCATGCGCCAGCTCAACGCCAAGGTCGATGTCGAGCACCAGAACCCGACTGCCGTGGCCGCCACCTTCCTGCGTGAGCACCCACTGAACAGCGAGGGCCAGCCATGAACCTGATCGATACCTTCAACCACCTGGACTGGGCCCAGGTGCTGCAACTGACCTGGCAGCACATCATGCTGGTCGGCGTCGCCGTGGGCCTGGCGATCGTCGTCGGCGTACCGCTGGGCATCCTCATGACCCGCTTCCCGGCCGTCGCCGGCCCATTGCAGGCCAGCGCCACGGTGCTGCTGACCATCCCCTCGATCGCCCTGTTCGGCCTGCTGCTGCCGTTCTACTCCAAGTTCGGCCAGGGCCTCGGGCCGCTGCCGGCGATCACTGCGGTATTTCTCTACTCACTGCTGCCGATCATGCGCAACACCTACCTGGCCCTGACCAACGTCGAGCCCGGCATCCGTGAAGCCGCGCGCGGCATCGGCATGACCTTCGGCCAGCGCCTGCGCATGGTCGAACTGCCCATCGCCGTGCCGGTGATCCTCGCCGGCGTGCGCACCGCCGTGGTGATGAACATCGGCGTGATGACCATCGCCGCCACCATCGGCGCCGGCGGCCTTGGCGTACTCATCCTCACCTCCATCAGCCGCAGCGACATGTCGATGCTGCTGGTCGGCGCCGTGCTGGTCAGCCTGCTGGCAATCATCGCCGACCTGCTCCTGCAAACCCTGCAACGTGCCCTGACTCCAGAAGGACTGCGCTCATGATCGAACTGAAGAACCTCAGCAAAACCTTCAACGTCAACGGCAAGGACGTCAAAGCCGTCGACTCGGTAAGCCTCACCGTCAACGAAGGGGAAATCTGCGTGTTCCTCGGCCCCTCGGGCTGCGGCAAGAGCACTACCCTGAAAATGATCAACCGCCTGATCACGCCCACTTCCGGCCAGGTGTTCATCAATGGCGAAGACACCACCGGGCTGGACGAGGTCACCCTGCGCCGGCACATCGGCTATGTGATCCAGCAGATCGGCTTGTTCCCCAACATGACCATCGAGGAGAACATCACCGTGGTGCCGCGCCTGCTCGGCTGGGACAAACAGAAGTGCCATGAACGCGCCCGCGAACTGATGCACATGATCAAGCTGGAGCCCAAGCAGTACCTGCAGCGCTACCCGCGCGAGCTGTCCGGCGGCCAGCAGCAGCGTATCGGCGTGATCCGCGCCTTGGCGGCGGAAGCGCCGGTGCTGCTGATGGATGAGCCGTTCGGCGCGGTCGACCCGATCAACCGCGAGATGATCCAGAACGAGTTCTTCGAGATGCAGCGGGCCTTGAACAAGACCGTGATCATGGTCAGCCATGACATCGACGAAGCGATCAAGCTGGGCGACAAGATCGCCATCTTCCGCGCCGGCAAGCTGTTGCAGTTGGACCACCCGGACACCTTGCTGGCGCACCCGGCGGACGAGTTCGTCAGCAACTTCGTCGGCCAGGACAGCACCCTCAAGCGCCTGCTACTGGTGCGTGCGGAGGATGCGGCAGACAACGCGCCATCGGTGAGCCCGCAGACGCCGGTGAACGATGCGCTGGAGCTGCTGGACGAGCACGACCGCCGCTACGTGGTGGTGACCGATGCGCAGAACAAGGCACTGGGCTACGTGCGCCGGCGTGACATGCATCGCCAGCAAGGGACTTGTGGCGACTTCCTGCGGCCGTTCAATGCCACGGCGTCGCATGACGAGCATTTGCGCATCCTGTTGTCGCGGATGTACGAGTTCAACCGGGCGTGGCTGCCGGTGCTGGATGCCGAGCAGGTGTTCCTGGGCGAGGTGACGCAGGAGTCGATTGCGGCTTATTTGAGTTCGGGGCGTTCGCGAGGGGCGAAGACCAGCATTGTCTCGCCGGCCGAGGCGGTGGTTTCGTAATCGCCGGGGGCGCAGCGCGCCCCCGGCAATCTAGGCTCAAAACCCAAGTAACGGATTGCCTGTGCCGGCCTCTTCGCGGGCTTGCCCGCTCCCACAGGGATATCACTATCCTCCAGGCCTGCGCTGTACCTGTGGGAGCGGGCAAGCCCGCGAAGAGGACCACACAAATGTCAGAACCCTACACTGGCCTGCACATAGAAGGTCCGCGGCTCACCCACATAGATGCCAGCATTGTTGTCGCTGGAGCGGGTGAAGTACTGCTTGTCGAACAGGTTCTTCACCCCCGCCGCCAGCTTCAGGTTGGACATCTGGGGCCCGAACTCATACCCGCCACGGGCATGCCAGGTCACGTAACCCGGAATATCACCGTACTGCCCATCCGCACTCGGCTCGGTGATGTAGTCACCGTTGAAGCTGCCATCGGCATTGATCCCGGTACCCGGCGCGCGCTGCTTGGATTGGGCGTAGGCATCCAGGTTCCAGGTCCAGTGGTTGACCGCGTAACGCACCCCGGCAGTGGCCACCTGGCGTGAATAGAACGGCAGGTCACGGCCCTCGAAGCCAGGAATGTCTCCTTCATAAGTAGCGCGGGTATAGGTATAGCCACCGCTCACCGACAGCCCTTCCAGGCGCGGGTCCAGCCCGTCCAGGTCATAGCGCACCGAGGCCTCGATCCCCTGGTGCTTGGTCGCACCGAGGTTGGTCCAGCCCACGTCGTTGCTGATGTACTGCAGTTCGTCATCGAAGTCGATGTAGAACGCCGTCAGCTCACCGGCAAAGCCACCATTGTCATAGCGGGTACCGATTTCGTAGGTCTTGGCCTTTTCCGGCTCCAGGCCATTGGCCGTGCTGTTGCCAGTACCACCCTGGCCCAGCTGGAAGTACTGCAGGCTGCCGAACGAGGTCTCGTAGTTGGCGAACACCTTCCACGCATCGGAGATGTGGTACATCACGCTCAGCGCCGGCAGTGGCTCGTTGCTGGTGATGCTGCGTTTCTTCTCCGGCACCGGCTGGCCGTTGGCACCGAGCACCGGGCGGTCGCGCCAGTCGGTGTTGATATGCTCGAAGCGGATACCCGGGGTGATGGTCCAGTTACCCACGTCGATCTTGTCGTCGATGTAGTAGGCGCTGGCCTCGGTACCACCGCTGCGGTCCTGGAACACATGGCCGTCGGAGGTCGGGGTCGGCGTCGGCACGTTGTCGATCAGCGCCAGACGGGTCGACTGCTCACGCATCGCTTCCTTCAGGTAGCGGTAACCCACGCTGACTTCCTGGGTGGTCGGGCCGGCGAAGAAGATCCGCGACAGCCGTGGTTCGATGGCGAAGGTGTGGTAGTTGCGCGGGTACGACGACAGGGTCTTCATGTCGCGCGAGGCAATGGAGCTGCCGCGGAAGCTGTCGGTGTAGTAGGTCAGCACTTCGAACTGGGTGGCGTCGTCGAGCTGGCGCTGCCACTTGAACGACACGTCCTTGCGCCGGCCGGCAAAGTAGTCGTAGTCGCGCAGCGACTGGTACGGGTTGCTGTCGTATTGCGCCTGGGTCAGGCCGCCGGGCATGTCGGCTCGGCCGTCGTAGTAGTGGAAGTTGAGCCAGAACTCGTCAACGTCGGTCGGCGCCCAGTGGGTCTTGAGGATGACGTCGTCGATGTCGTTGCCGTTGTTGCTTTCACGGTAGCCGTTGCCATTCACCCCGGTGTACAGCAGCGCCACGCCCATGCCGTTGTCCGCCGTGCCGCCGACGAAGGCCGACTCGGTGTGTTTCCAGCCACCATGCTGGGAGGTTTCCAGGGTGGTGGACAGCTCGGCCGAGGCCTTCTCCGGGATAGCCCGGGTAACGAAGTTGATCACCCCGCCGACGTTCTGTGGGCCATAACGCACGGAGCCGGCGCCACGCACCACGTCGATGCTGTCGAGGTTGCCCGAGGAAATCGGCGCCATCGACAGCTGCGGCTGGCCATAGGGCGCGAAGGCGGCCGGGATGCCATCGATCAGCACCGTGGAGCGTGGCGACAGGCGCGAAGTCAGGCCGCGAACACCTACGTTCAGCGACAGGTCGCTGCCGCCGGTGCCGTTGGAGTCCTGCACCTGCACGCCCGGGATGCCGCGCAGCACGTCGCGCACGTTCATTGCGCCCTTCTCCACCATCGCCTCGCGGCGTACCACGGTGCGCGCGCCGGGGTGGTTCTGCACCACGCTCTGCTGGGCATCGCCCAGCCAGTCACCCACCACCTTGATGTCGGTGGGCGCCAGCTCCAGGCTGCCGGTGGTGAGGGTGCCATCGGCCTGGGCCGGCTTGACCACCACGGTGCCCTGGGACATCTCGTAGGTCAGGCCGCTGCCTTGCAGCAGCTGCTGCAGCGCCTGCTCGGGCGCCAGCTGGCCGGACACCGCCGGGGCCTGCTTGCCGGCCACCAGCTCGGGGCTGAAGAACAGCTGCAGGTTGGTCTGCTGGCCCAGCTGGTTCAGCGCCGAAGCCAAGGGTTGGGCCTGGATCTGGATGGTGCTGCCGGACTCTGCGGCCTGGCTGTTGACGGCCACGGCGCTGACCGCCAGGGCCAGCGCCAGGGCGCGGAAGCGTGGGAAGGGCTTGTTGTTGTTCACGTCGTCGAAACTTCCTGGAATACGGAATAAACGCCAACCGCATGCAAATGGAAATGCTTGGCAGTTGCAGCTGGCGGGGAAGACGAACGAGCGGAAAAAAACCTGAATCTATTTCGCGATTATTTCGCGCGAGCCATCTTCATGGGCCTTGATGGCCACCGGCAGGATGCTCGGCAAGGCACGCAGCAGCGCGTCGGTGTCGTCGGTGCTGAAGGTGCTGGACAGCCGCAGCTGGGCGACTTTACCGGGGGCGACCCGCAGCGGCTGGCTGCGGTAACGCGAGGCTTCGACCACCACCTCGGCCAGGGTGGCGTTGTCGAACACCAGCCTGCCTTGGCGCCAGGCAGTCAGGGCGCCGGTATTCACCGCATAAGGCGCCGCCACCTGGCCTTGTGCATCTATATGCGAGCCCTGGCCCGCCGTGAGCTGCGCCAGCGAGGCGCCCTTGCCCTGCACACGCACCGAGCCCTGCTCTACCGCCACGCGGGTGCTGGCCGGGTCCAGGCGGACGTCGAAACGGGTACCGGTGACAGTCACGCTGCCCTGGGCGGTGTCGACCACGAACGGCCTGCCACTGTCGTGGGCGACGGTGAACATCACCTCACCCGCCATCAGCCGGACATGCCGCTGGCCGGCGCTGAAAGCGACCTGCACTTGCGTGCTGCCGTTGAGCTCAAGGTGCGAACCATCCGGCAGTTCGACCTGGCGGCGTTCGTTGAAGGCGGTCTGCAAGCTGCCCTGGTGATTCAGTTGCTGGTAGTGCCAGCCGCCCCAGCCCAGGCCCAACGCCAGTGCGGCCACGCTGGCGGCCAAGGCCTGGCGCACGAAGCGCCGACGTGGCAACTGGCGTACCGGTGCCGGCTGGCACAGCGCTTCCAGGCGCTGGCGTGGGATGAAGTCGGTGGCCTGCCACAGGCGGGCGAGCTGCTGGTACTCATCACGGTGCCGTGCATCACCTTCCAGCCAGGCGTGCAGCTGCGCCTGCAGCCCGGCATCGCGAGGCGCATCCTGCACCCGGGCGAACCACGCGGCCGCCTGCTCGCGGACGGTATCGGTACCGTGCTGTTTCATCGAAAAGGTCTCCTGACTCATCATGCCGACACATCCAGGTGCTCACGCAGATGCCGGAGCGTGCGGATCATATACTTTTCGACCATGTTCTTGCTCAACCCCATGCGCTCGGCGATCTCGGCCTGGGTCAGGCCTTCGAGCTTCTGCCAGATGAACACCTGCCGGCAATTGAGCGGCAGTTCGGCCAGCGCCCGCTCGACACTGTCGGCCAGCTCCAGCGCATGCACGTAGGCCTCGGGGTCGCCACTGCCGGCCACGCCTTCGTCGAAGGCTTTCAGCTCCAGGGCCTGGCGGCGGTCCTCGCGCCGGAAACCATCCACGGCAATATTGCGTGCAGTCTGGTGCAGGTAGGCGCGTGGCTGCTCGACCTGCTCGCGCGGGTTTTCCAGTACCCGGACAAAGGCATCGTGGGTGAGGTCCTCGGCCTGCTGTCGACTGCGCAACTTGCGCGTCCAGGTGCCGATCAGCTCATGGTAGTGGTCGAGGAAGCCTTTGGGTCCGGACACGGTCGGGGTCATCAGGGAGGCAGACAAGGGTGCGAATAGTAATGTTTCTCATCAAACACGGCAATTCCGCCAGTCGGTAACAAAAAATTTATCGTCTTTTTCATGCACGGCGGTGCCAGGAAAATGTGGCCATAAATATGAACACCTGAGGCCCTTTCGCGGGCACGCCCGCTCCCACAGGAGCCGCGAGATGCCTGTGGGAGCGGGCGTGCCCGCGAAGGAGCCAACGCGCTCCATTCCACTATTTTTTACGCTTGAAACACTCCGGGGAACATCAGCCGGTCACATGGGTCGGTTATTCAAATGGCAGGTCGTCGATCCGCGTCGATCACGCCCGGATTGCCTGTTGATTCTGCATTCTTCACGCCCTAAAGTGCGCGCCGAACGTCCATGCTGGAAACGATCCATCCGGCTCAAGTACTGAGTAGGCGAACCAAAGTGGGGATACGGAGGACGTTCAGTTTGCAGCCACTTAAATTTTCAGTTTGCCCATGGAGTCCCTGAGCATGTCGATCCAGGTCGAAGACTATTTCGCGCGTGACACCTTCCAGAAAATGAAGGCGTTCGCCGACAAGCAGGAAACCCCGTTCGTACTCATCGACACCCAGATGATCAGCCAGGCCTATGACGACCTGCGTGCTGGTTTCGAATTCGCCAAGGTGTACTACGCGGTCAAGGCCAACCCGGCCGTGGAAATCATCGACCTGCTCAAAGAGAAAGGTTCGAGCTTCGACATCGCCTCGATCTACGAGCTGGACAAGGTGCTGGGCCGCGGCGTAAGCGCTGACCGTATCAGCTACGGCAACACCATCAAGAAGTCCAAGGACATCCGCTACTTCTACGAGAAGGGCGTGCGCCTGTATGCCACCGACTCGGAAGCCGACCTGCGCAACATCGCCAAGGCCGCACCGGGTTCGAAAGTGTACGTACGTATCCTCACCGAAGGCTCGACCACTGCCGACTGGCCGCTGTCGCGTAAATTCGGTTGCCAGACCGACATGGCCATGGACCTGCTGATCCTCGCCCGCGACCTGGGCCTGGTGCCTTACGGCATTTCCTTCCATGTTGGCTCGCAGCAGCGCGACATCAGCGTGTGGGATGCTGCCATCGCCAAGGTCAAGGTGATCTTCGAGCGCCTGAAGGAAGAAGACGGCATCGAGCTGAAGCTGATCAACATGGGTGGCGGCTTCCCGGCCAACTACATCACCCGGACCAACAGCCTGGAAACCTACGCCGAAGAGATCATCCGCTTCCTGAAGGAAGACTTCGGTGACGACCTGCCGGAAATCATCCTCGAGCCGGGCCGTTCGCTGATTGCCAACGCCGGTATCCTGGTCAGCGAAGTGGTCCTGGTTGCACGCAAGTCGCGCACCGCCGTCGAGCGCTGGATCTACACCGACGTGGGCAAGTTCTCCGGCCTGATCGAAACCATGGACGAAGCCATCAAGTTCCCGATCTGGACCGAGAAGAAAGGCGAGGCAGAAGAAGTGGTCATCGCCGGCCCGACCTGCGACAGCGCCGACATCATGTACGAAAACTACAAGTACGGCCTGCCGCTGAACCTGGCCATCGGCGACCGCCTGTACTGGCTGTCGACCGGTGCCTACACCACCAGCTACAGCGCAGTGGAATTCAACGGCTTCCCGCCGCTGAAGGCTTACTACCTGTAACGCAAAACGGGGCCGCAAGGCCCCGTTTTCATTTGTGCTTTCCTGTACCGGCCCTATCGCCGGCAAGCCAGCTCCCACAGGTACAGCACAGGCCTGGAGGACAGTGATATCCCTGTGAGAGCCGGCAA
>NZ_DKHD01000061.1:195599-211521 GCF_002453565.1 Pseudomonas sp. UBA6753
TGAGAGCCGGCAAGCCAGCTCCTACAGGTACAGCACAGGTCTGGAGGGCAGTGATATCCCTGTGGGAGCTGGCTTGCCGGCGATAGGGCCAGCACAGGCAACCTTAGTTCCCTCGCCGCTCGATCTCCTCGGCATACCGCGCCGCAAAGGCCATCAACACCGGCCCCGCCCCTTGCAAGGTCACCAGCGCACTGCGCAGGAAATTCATGTTCCCCTCGACCCGCGCCCGTTCCAGCCAGGGCCCGGCTTCCGCCACCTGCCCACGCTCGACCAGCACCAGCCCCAGGCTGAACATGCCACGAAAGTCCCCCGCCTCGGCCGAACGCCGATACCAGCGCACCGCCCGTGCCGGGTTGGGCGCCGTGGCGATGCCTTGTTCCAGGTAACGCCCGTACAGGTTCATCGACTTGGCATGCCCCATGTGCGCGGCCTTCTCGTAGCACATCAGCGCCTGCGCCTGGTTGGCCGGTATGCCGCGCCCGGTAGCCAGCAGGTTGCCCAGGTTGTACAGCCCCCAGTCCAGCCCTGCATCGGCCGCACGCGCATAGTGGATGGCCGCCTGCGCCTGGCTTGGCTCACCGCCCCAGCCATGCTCCAGGCAACGCCCCAGCATGTTGTGCGCCATGGCACTGCCGCCCTGCGCGGCGATGCCGAACCAGCGCCTGGCCACGGCGGCATCCGCCTGAATGCCGCGCCCGTCGAGCAGGATCTGCCCCAGCAGCAACTGTGCCTCCACCGCGCCCTGCCCGGCCGCCGCCAGGATCGCCTGGGCGGCCTTGCCAGGGCTTTCTTCCAGCATGGCCTGCAAACCGGCCACATCCACCACTTCCTCACGCCGCAACTGATAGGACACGGCTCAGACCTCGGCCCAGCGGCGCAGCAGGTTGTGGTAGGTGCCGGTCAGCTGTAGCAGTGATGGATGGTCCGGCACATCGGCAGTCAGTTGCTGGATGGCATTGTCCATCTCGAACAGCAACGCCCGCTGGCTGTCCTCGCGCACCAGGCTCTGGGTCCAGAAGAACGCGGCGTAACGCTGGCCACGGGTAACCGGGTTGACCTTGTGCAGGCTGGTGCCGGGGTACAGCACCAGGTCACCGGCGGCCAGCTTGACCTGCTGCACGCCATACGTGTCCTGGATCACCAGCTCGCCGCCGTCATAGCTGTCCGGATCGCTGAGGAACAGCGTGGAAGACAGGTCGGTGCGCACCCGCTCCGGGCTGCCCTTGGGCTGGCGCAGGGCGTTGTCGATGTGGAAGCCGAAATTGCCGCCTTCGCGGTAGCAGTTGATCAGCGGCGGGAACACCTTGTGCGGCAAGGCTGCAGACATGAAGCGCGGGGTCTGCCACAGGCGGTCGATCAGCGCACTGCCGATCTCCTTGGCCAGCGGGTGGCCTTCCGGCAACTGCAGGTTGTGCTTGGCCTTGGCCGACTGGTAGCCGGCCGTGATCTTGCCGTCGGCCCAGTCGGCCTGCTCCAGCGCCTCGCGGATACGGGCCAGTTCATCGGCGTGAAACAAGCCGGGGATGTGAAGCAGCATGGCGGCAGCACCGTTGGAAAATGTAAAGGCGCCAATGATATTGATTCCCTTTTGCGCTTCACAAGCCCCATTCGCCGCTTAAGACGTTTCAGCTTGATGAAACCGTAAAGGCAAATTGTAAAGATTGTAAATTCTTCACGAATGGTAACGACTCTCAATTGTGAGTCACAATTGCTTACATTAAGATCCGCGGCCTTAACACCTTGGGGAAGGTCCTTAGCAATGCGCCAGTACGTACCATCTGCAGTGAGTTCACCACGCCTGATCGTGTCTACCATCGGTGTCGCCCTCAGCGCTTCGTCGGCCTATGCCGCCGACCCGGCCGCCAGCAGCGCTATCACCCTCGACGCCACCAGCGTCAACGGCAAGGCTGAACAGGCCAGCACCGATTACAAGGTCGACAAGGCCTCTTCGCAGAAGTACACCGCACCGCTGGTAGATACCCCGCGCTCGATCACCGTGATCCCGCAGCAAGTGATCAAGGACACCAGCGCCTTGACCCTGCAGGATGCACTGCGCACCGTGCCGGGCATCACCATGGGTGCCGGCGAAGGTGGCAACCCCTCCGGCGATCGCCCATTCATTCGCGGCTTCGACAGCCAAAGCTCGATGTACCTGGACGGCGTGCGCGATACCGGTTCGCAAACCCGCGAAATCTTCGCCATCGAGTCGGTGGAAGTGGCCAAGGGCCCGAACTCCTCGATCGCTGGTCGCGGCGCTGCCGGTGGCACCATCAACATGGTCAGCAAGCGTGCGCACCTGGGCAACTCGCTCGACGGCGCCTGGACCTGGGGCAGCGATCAGACCCAGCGCTACACCCTGGATGGCAACTATCAGTTCAGCGACAGCGTCGCTGGCCGCCTGAACCTGATGACCCACAAAAGCAACGTCGCCGGCCGCGATGAGGTCAACTATGACCGCTGGGGCGTGGCACCTTCGCTGGTGTTCGGTCTGGGCACCGATACCCGCGTGAGCCTTGACTACTACCACGTGGAAAGCGACGACCTGCCGGATTCGGGTATTCCCTACAGCCTGCGCTCCGGCAGCTCGGCCGCTCGCACCTCGGCCAACCCGGACAAGCCGACCCACGGCGGTGGCAGCAGCAGCAACTACTACGGTCTGGTCGGTCGCGATTTCTCCAAGAGCCGTGCAGATATCTCGACCATCAGCATCGAGCACGACCTGAGCGACTCGCTGACCATCAAGAACACCCTGCGCCATGGCAATACGCTGCAGGATTACATCTACAGCCAGCCAGACGACAGCAAAGGCAACATCCTCAACGGTGAAGTCTGGCGTCGCCCGAACAACCGCGTCGCCAACACCCGCACCACCACCAACCAGACCGACCTGTATGGCGATTTCTACGTTGGTGGCATGAAGAACAGCTTCTCCACCGGTATCGAGCTCAGCCGGGAAACCTCGGTAAAAACGGGCTATGACGTCACCGGTTTCGGCGCCGGCAACTGCTCGAGTGCAACAGGCCAGATCTCCGGTGTCTGCACCTCGTTCCCGAACCCCAACCCGCATGAAGAGTGGGACGGCACCATCAGCCGCACCGAAGCCGGTGCCGATACGGCTGGCAATACCCGCGCCATCTACTTCACCGACACGCTGGAGCTCGACCCAGCCTGGTTGCTGACCATGGGCCTGCGTTACGACCACTTCGACACCAAGGTCAAGACCAAAGCGGCCAACGGTTCCACCAGCTTCAAGACCGAAGACACCAGTGAGTTCGTCACTGGCCAACTGGGCCTGACCTGGAAGCCTGCCGAGAACGGCAGCATCTATGTGTCCTATGCCACCTCCGCCACCCCGCCTGGCGCCTCGCTCGGCGAAGGTTCCGACGGCAACGCGCTGGTCACGGCCACCACCACCAGCGAGCTGAAACCGGAAAAAACCACCAACTACGAAATCGGTACCAAGTGGGATCTGCTCGACGAACGCCTGGCGTTGACCGCAGCCATTTTCCGCACCGAGAAGGAAGACGCACGTGTACTGGTGGATAGCAACACCTACCAGAACATCGGCAAGACCCGTGTCGATGGCCTGGAGCTCAGCGCCAGCGGCAAGCTGACCGACGCCTGGCAAGTATTCGCCGGCTACACCTACCTGGATGCCAAGCTTGTCGACGGCGGCGCGCAGCGGGTCGGTACGGTGTTCATCGATGGTTACAACGATGGCAACCAGCTGCCTAACACACCGAACAACAGCCTGACCCTGTGGACCACCTACAACGTCACGCCGAAGCTGACCATTGGTGGTGGTGCCTTCTACGTCGATGAAGTGTTCGGCAACACCACCAACAGCGTGATGGTCGACTCGTACTGGCGCTACGACGCCATGGCCAGCTACAAGCTGACCAAGCACGTCGACCTGCAGTTGAACGTGCAGAACCTCACCAACGAGGTCTACTACGACAAGGCCTACAGTGGGCACTATGCCAACCAGGCCGCCGGGCGGACTGCACTGTTGACCACCAGCTTCCACTTCTGATGCCGGGATGGGGTTGATCTGCTCGGATAGGCTGCTCCTGTAACGGCCTCTTCGCGGGCTCGCCCGCTCCCACAGGTACTCCACAGGGTTCAAGTGCTGTGCAGTTCCTGTGGGAGCGGGCAAGCCCGCGAAGAGGCCAGTACAGGAGACCACCAAAAGAAGCCCCCGCCCCGTTCATTCCCGTGAGCGGGGCTTTTGCGTATCAAGGCATAATGCACGCCGCGCAGTGTGCGGCAGAAACACAAGGTGATCATGTGGTGAAGAAGACGCTGTTCCAATTGCACTGGTTCTTTGGCATCACCGCTGGCCTGGTGCTGGCCTTGATGGGTATCACCGGGGCCTTGTACTCGTTTCAGGAAGAACTGCTGCGCGCGCTGAATGCCGATGTCCTGAAGGTCCAGGTGCGCCCGGAGGGCGTGCTGCCCCCGGCCGAGCTGGTCCAGCGGGTCGAGGCCCAGCAGCACGACAAGGTGGCGATGCTGTGGGTCGATGTACGCGAAGGCAACGCCGCACGCGTCTTCTTCACCCCACCGCCAGGCGAGCGCCGTGGCCAGCTGCGCTATGCCGACCCGTACACCGGCGAACTCAAGGGAGAAGTGGCCGGGCAAGGCTTCTTCAACCTCATGCTCAACCTGCACCGCTTCCTGGCCATGGGCGACAGCGGCCGGCAGATCACCGGTGCCTGCACCCTGATGCTGGTGTTCTTCTGCCTCTCCGGCCTGTACCTGCGCTGGCCGCGCAAGGCGCTGGACTGGCGCACCTGGCTGACCTTCGACTGGGCCAAGAAAGGCCGCGCCTTCAACTGGGACCTGCACGCGGTGGCCGGCACCTGGTGCCTGCTGTTCTACCTGCTGTTCGCCCTGACCGGGCTGTTCTGGTCCTACGAGTGGTACCGCGAGGGCCTGAACAAGCTGCTGGCCGACGCGCCGGCCGCCGGCCAGCAGCAAAAGCGCGGCGAAGGCCGGGGCCGCCACGGGCCGCAGAAGATCGACAAGAACGCCCCGCCGCTGGTGGTCGACTACGACGCAATCTGGGCCAACCTCAAGGACGCTGCCGGCCCGGGCCTGGCCATGTACAACCTGCGTCTGCCACCGGTAGGCGGCCAGCCGGCCAACCTGTTCTACCTGCTGGACAACGCCGACCACCCACGTGCCTTCAACACCCTGGTACTGGACCCGGCCAGCGGCCAGGTGAAACGACATGACCGCTACACCGACAAGTCCTTCAAGGCTCAGTTGCTGCAGAGCGTCTACGCCCTGCACGTGGGCGAATACTTCGGCCTGCCGGGGCGCATCATCGTCACCATCGCCAGCCTGACCATGCCGCTGTTCTTCGTCACCGGCTGGCTGCTGTACCTCGACCGCCGTCGCAAGAAGCGCCAGGTACGTGCAGCCCGTGGCAACGTCACCAGCAACACTGCCAGCGGCGACAGCTGGCTGATCGGCTTTGCCAGCCAGAGCGGGCTTGCCGAACAACTGGCCTGGCAGAGCGCCGGGCAGCTTCAGGCCGCCGGCCTGCCAGTTCAGGTACGCGCCCTGGCAGAACTGGGTGAAAGCGACCTGCGCCAGGCCCGCCGTGCGCTGTTCGTGGTCAGCACCTTCGGCGACGGCGAAGCCCCCGACAGCGCCCGCGCCTTCGAGCGCAAGGTGCTCGGCCAGCCTTGGGCGCTGAACAACCTCAGCTATGCCCTGCTCGCCCTCGGTGACCGCCAGTATCCGCACTTCTGCGGCTTCGCCCGCCGCCTGCAGGCATGGCTGGGTGAACGCGGTGCCAGCAGTGCGTTCAGCCCGGTGGAAGTGGACAACGCCGACCAGGCCGCGCTGCAGCAGTGGCAGCAGGAACTGGCGCAACTGACCGGCGCCCAGCCAGTGGCCGCCTGGCAGCCGCCGAGCTTCGGCAACTGGTCGCTGGTGCGCCGCGAACTGCTCAACCCGGGCAGCCAGGGCCAGCCGGTGTACCTGCTGGGCCTGCGACCGGAACAGCCCGCCAGCTGGGATGCTGGCGACCTGGTGGAGATCCTGCCGCTCAATGGCCAGCCGAGGATCGACGCCTTCCTCGATGGCATGGCGCTGGACGCCGAGGCCAAGGTGCAAGTGAATGGCCTGGGCGAAACCCTCGCCCAGGCCCTGGCCGGCCGCCAGTTGCCGACCCGTCGCGATCACCTGGTTGGTTTGCAGCCGCAGGCGCTGGTAGACGCACTGGTGCCGATCGGCAGCCGAGAATACTCGATTGCCTCGATCGCCAGCGATGGCGTGCTGGAGCTGATCGTGCGCCAGGAGCGCCATGCCGATGGCAACCTGGGCCTGGGTTCCGGCTGGCTGACCGAGTACCTGCCGCTTGACGGTACGCTGAGCCTGCGTTTGCGGCGCAACAGCAGCTTCCACCTGCCGGAAACGGCTGCACCGCTGGTGTTGATTGGCAACGGCACCGGCCTGGCCGGCCTGCGCAGCTTGCTCCGCGCGCGGGTGAATGCTGGCGAGCAGCGCAACTGGCTGCTGTTCGGCGAGCGTAACCGGGCGCATGACCTGCTGTGCGGCAACGAGCTGCAAGGCTGGCTGGACAACGGCGACCTGGCACGCCTGGACCTCGCATTTTCGCGCGATCAGGCCGACAAGGTGTATGTGCAGGATGTGTTGCTGCAGCAGGCTGAAGAGTTCAAGCGCTGGGTCGCGGATGGCGCCTGTGTGTATGTATGTGGCAGCCTGCAAGGCATGGCTGCCGGGGTGGATGCGGCGCTCAACGGCATCCTTGGGGAAGCGGTTGTGCAGCAGCTGATCGAGGATGGGCGGTATCGGCGGGATGTGTACTGATCTTGCATTGATGTAGCCAGCACTGGCCTCTTCGCGGGCCTGCCCGCTCCCACAGGATACTCACAGATCTCGAAAGCTGTGCAATACCTGTTGGGGCGGGCAAGCCCGCGAAGAGGCCGGTACAGCTTCAGTGCAACTCGAAGGTGTCGGCATCCAGGTTGGCCGGGAACTTGGTCCGGTAGGCCGCCAGCTCCGCCGCGCTCAACACCGCGGTGAACACCCCGTCAGCCTCCCCGGCACTGAGCAGGCTTTCGCCCTGGAAGTCCAGCACCTGGCTGTCGCCGGAATAGGCAAAGCCCTTGCCGTCGGTGCCCACCCGGTTCACCGCCGCCACATAGCACAGGTTCTCGATACCCCGCGCCGGCAACAGGCGGTTCCAGTGCTGGCGGCGCGCAGCCGGCCAGTTGGCGGTGTACAGCAACAGGTCGGTGTCCTGGGCATCGCGGCTCCACACCGGGAAGCGCAGGTCGTAGCAGATCAGCGGGCGAATCCGCCAGCCCTTGAGCTCGAACTGCACTTGGCGCTCGCCCGGGGTGTAATGCTTGTGCTCACCGGCCATGCGGAACAGGTGGCGCTTGTCGTAGTGCAGTATCTCGCCATCCGGCCGGGCCCACAGCAGGCGGTTGCGGTGGCTGCCATCGGCGGCCTGGATGATCACGCTGCCGGTAATCACCGTGTTGTACTTCTTCGCCTGGGCCTTCAGCCATTTGTAGGTCGGGCCGTTTTCCGGCTCGCACAGGCTTTCCGATTGCATGGAAAAACCGGTGGTGAACATTTCCGGCAGGATCACCAGGTCCACTTCGCCCACCTGCTCCAGCAGCACCTCGAAGTGCGCATAGTTGGCCTCGCGGTCGTGCCAGGCCAGGGTGGTCTGCACCAGGGCAACTTTCAGGTTCGGCAGTGTACTCAGATCGCGCATAGTTTTTCCGCTGCCTGACGCAGCGTCTCCTCTCGTTTGGCAAAGCACAGGCGAACCAGGCGTTGCTCGGGGATGGGTTGCTGGTAGAACACCGACACCGGGATGGTCGCCACGCCGTGCTCACGGGTCAGCCACAGCGACATGTCGACATCGTTCAGGTCAGGGCGGATCTGCGAATAGTCCACCAGCTGGAAATAGGTACCCGCCGTGCGGGTGAAACGGAACCGCGAGCCCTCCAGCAAGCCGCAGAACAAGTCTCGCTTGGCCTGGTAGAAGGCCGGCAGTTCATCGATATGCTCGGGGTGCTCGGCCATGAAATCGGCCAGGGCGCACTGCAGCGGGGTCACACCGCAGAAGTTGACGTACTGGTGCACCTTGCGCAGCTCGGCACTCAGCGCCGGCGGGGCGATCACATAGCCGGTCTTCCAGCCGGTGACGTGATAAGTCTTGCCGAACGAGCTGACCACGAAGGCGCGTTGATACAGTTGCTCGTGGGCCAACACGCTGGCATGGCGCACGCCGTCGTAGACCAGGTGTTCATACACTTCATCGCTGACCAGGTAGATATCGCGGTCAGCGATAAGCCGGCCCAATTGGTCGAGGTCTTCTCGGGTAATCAGCGCACCGCTGGGGTTGTGCGGTGAATTGAGGATCACCATGCGCGTGCGCGGGCTGAGGGCATCGCTGAACTTCTGCCAGTCGATGCGGAAATCGCCGTCGCTCAGCTGTACATGCACGCAGCGCCCACCGGCCAGTTCCACGGACGGCTCGTAGCTGTCATAGCAAGGGTCGAAGACGATTACCTCGTCACCGGCATGCACCACTGCCTGGATGGCGCAGAAGATCGCCTCGGTGGCGCCAGGGGTGATAGTCACTTCCTGGTCGGCATCCACCTGCGCGCCATACAGCCGCGCGACCTTGGCCGCCACCTGCTGGCGCAGGGCCGGCAAGCCGGTCATCGGCGAATACTGGTTATGCCCGGCGGCCACATGCCGGCCGACTGCATCGAGCAGCGCCTGCGGGCCATTGAAGTCAGGGAAGCCTTGCGACAGGTTGAGCGCGCCCGTCTGCACGGCGAGCTGAGACATGGTGGTGAAGATGGTCGTGCCGACATTCGGCAGTTTGCTGCGGATCATGGAGCCCTCTTTCCTGGGGTGTATCCGGCACGGGGTGGAGCCCGAGCATAGCGGATCGAGCGGTCAGGAAAAAGCAGAGCGCTCCAATGACAACTGGTTTCGGCGCCAGCACAGGTGGGACAGGGCTCCCCACATCAGGATTACGGGTCTAATTGAGTATCCCCTTCATATCAATTTTTTTCGCAAGATGCTTACTTCCCTTTCAAGCCCGTATATTTTTTCATCGATTGGCTTATTGTGAATCCTCCTTTCGCTTTCAACCGTACTTAACTCGCGATCCGAAAGGTCATAATCAAATTTATTGCCATCTTTCCTTTGATCATTCCAAAACCTAATTTTACTCTTCAGACCATCGATTTTACCCCAAATCGGCGCATTATGGTCACGCAGCTTGATGTAACGCTGATGATCGTCTAAATGGCGCACCTGCAAATCCTTTACCCTACCCTTAAATCTTTCGGCCGCATCACTAAATTCAGCCGCCGTTGCCCCAAGTTTAGATTTACGACCAAGAGCAAAAAACGTGACGCTTCCTTCCTTTGCCCCAATACGTTCCAAATCGGCCCCCACCCTCTTAACATACCGCATCTTGCTTTCAATGGCTCTAGCAACATCGCTCGGATGTGCAGATGCTTTAAAGTTTTTCAAACCAGTCCTATTGATAAGCTCGGTAGCGCGCTTAACATTTTCAAACACTCCTTTCATCTTGAAATAAGAGCTGGGCGAAAATAGCCACCACGGAGCGTGGCCACTGGGATCAACATAATTGACTGGGTCTCCATTGCAATATCCATATGCGTTCAATACCCTGAAAGGTGAAAAACTATCTGGGGAGTTAAATCTCATACCATTTAATAATCTGTAACCATTCCCCAGCATATACCCTTGAAGCAAATCATCATAATATTCACCATTGAACCCTAACGAGGAACGCCCCGAAGAAAGGGATGGACAATGGCCATAAGCAGTATAATCAAACTGCTCCCGCTCACTCTCCTGCGCCACGCCAACTACAGAGCCGGAGTTATTAACCGACAATAGACTGACGCTATCCACAGCACCTATTCTCAATTCGGCTAATGATTGCCCTGCGACCCGAAACACAGTACGACTGCCTTGATCACGAAGGCTCGTGTGCATATCACCGTCACAATAAAATAACTTCAATGTTTTACGCTGAAGATCCATACTTAAGCCCTGATTGATAAACCACTCAAATGGGCATAAGTCTTTCAAAGCTTACAGCAACGGACAACTAGCATTTTTACTAGATAGGGGCGAGTAGCAGCGCCTGACCACGGGCGTGATGAGACAATCGAGGGGTCAGAAAAAGGGTTGAAACAATAGGGGATTTGCGCTGGATCAAAGGGCCTCTTCGCGGGCTCGCCCGCTCCCACAGGTACTGCACAAAGCTCAAGGGTTGTGCAGTACCTGTGGGAGCGGGCAAGCCCGCGAAGAAGACGACGCGGAATCAGCGCTTGTCGCGGCGCTTCTTCTCGGCCTTCTTGTGGTGCGACATCAGGCGGCGCTTCTTGTTGACCTGGCGGTCGGTGAGGGTGTTCTTCTTGCCCTCGTACGGGTTTTCACCGCCCTTGTACTCGATGCGGATCGGCGTACCGACCAGCTTCAACACACGCCGGTAGGTGTTCTCCAGGTAACGCGAGTACGACTTCGGAATCTTGTCGGTCTGGTTGCCGTGGATCACGATCAGCGGCGGGTTGGCACCACCAAGGTGGGCATAGCGCAGCTTGATGCGGCGGCCGTTGACCAGCGGCGGCTGGTGCTCGCTCACGGCATCTTCGAGGATCTGCGTCAGGCGGCTGGTCGGCCAGCGGGTTACCGCCGACTTGAACGCGGCCTGCACCGACTTGTACAGGTGGCCCACGCCGGTGCCGTGCAGGGCGGAGATGAAGTGGATGTCGGCGAAATCGACGAAGAACAGCCGGCGCTCCAGCTCGGTCTTCACGTAGTCACGCTCGCCCGGCTCCATGCCGTCCCACTTGTTCAGGGCGATGACGATGGCGCGGCCAGCCTCCAGGGCAAAGCCCAACAGGTTCAGGTCGTGGTCCACCACGCCTTCGCGGGCGTCCATGACGAAGATCACCACGTTGGCGTCCTTGATCGCCTGCAGCGTCTTCACCACCGAGAACTTCTCGACTTCCTCGTGGATCTTGCCGCGCTTGCGCACGCCGGCGGTGTCGATGAAGGTGTACTTCTCGTCATCGCGCTCGAACGGGATGTAGATACTGTCGCGGGTGGTGCCCGGCTGGTCGTACACCACCACGCGCTCTTCGCCGAGCATGCGGTTGACCAGGGTCGACTTGCCGACGTTGGGGCGGCCGATGATAGCGATCTTGATGCCATCCTTCTCGCTCGGGCCCGGGATGCGCACCGCTTCCTCGCCTTCCGCGACTTCGGCGTCCAGCGCTTCCTCGACCTGGTCGCGTGGCAGGTGGCCGAGCACGGCCTCCATCAGCGCATTGATGCCGCGGCCCTGGGAGCCGGCCACCGGGATGGCGTTGCCCATGCCCAGCGGCGAGAACTCGGCGCGAGCTACATCGGCATCGATGTTGTCGATCTTGTTGGCAACCAGGATCGCTTCCTTGTTCCGCTTGCGCAGGTGCTCGGCGATCATCTGGTCGGCAGCGGTCATGCCGGCACGGGCATCGACCAGGAACAGCACATAGTCGGCTTCTTCGATGGCCATGAGCGACTGCTCGGCCATTTTCTCGTCCATGCCCACTTCGTCACCGGTGATACCGCCGGTGTCGATCAGGATGAAGGAGCGACCCTGCCAGCTGGCATCACCATACTGGCGGTCACGGGTCAGGCCCGACAGGTCACCGACGATGGCATCGCGGGTCTTGGTCAGGCGGTTGAACATGGTGGATTTGCCGACGTTCGGGCGGCCCACCAGGGCGATTACGGGAACCATTCGGCTCTCCACTCTTGAATTCTTGAAAATGCAAAGGCCGCTGCAAGGCAGCGGCCGGAGTTCGGGCGGCGTGTCCTACGCCGCGGCTTGAAGCCCGCCAAGGCTTCAAGCATAGCTTCAGCGGATGGTCAGTGCCTCGAGCTTGCCGCTGTTGCCGAAGACGTAGATGGTGTCGCCGACCACAAGTGGGCGGGCACGCAGGCCATCACTGTCGATACGCTCACGGCCGACGAAGCGGCCATCGACCTGGCTCAGCAGGTGCAGGTAACCCTCGAAGTCGCCCACCGCCACGTAGCTGGAGAACACTTCAGGCGCGGTCAGCTGGCGGCGAGCCATGGTGTCGTTGGACCACAGGGCGCTGGACGAGCGCTCGTCGACGCTTTCGACAGTACCGGAAGCTTCGCTGACATAGACGTTACCGTAGCCCTGGGCGACACCCACGTAGCTGGAGGCATCACGCTGCCACAGCACGCGGCCGCTTTCCAGGTCCAGGCCCGCGACGCGGCCCTGGTAGGTGCTGACGTACAGGGTACCACCCGACAGCAGCAGGCCGCCGTCGATATCGACCACACGGTCCAGCTCGGAACGGCCCTGCGGAATCGCCACACGGCTTTCCCACACCGGCACGCCGTTGTTGATGTCCACCGCCACCACCTTGCCGGTGGACAGGCCGGCGACGGCCAGGCGGTTGGTGGCGATCGGCGCGCCGGTGCCACGCAGGGTCAGCACGGCCGGGGTGTTTTCGTAGATCCAGCGACGGTCGCCAGTGGCGGCATCCAGGCCGATCAGGCGATCGTCCTGGGTCTGCACCACCACCACCTCACCGTTGTTGGCAGGCGGGGCCAGCACTTCGCTGGTCACGCGGGAGCGCCAGCGCTCCTCACCGGTGCTGGAGTCCAGGGCGATGACTTCCCCCTTGAGGGTACCGATCATGATCAGGCCGTAGCCCACGCCGACAGCGCCGGATACCGGCAGCTCGAGGTCCTTCTTCCACACCACGTCGCCGGTGATGCGGTCGAGGGCGAAGACTTCGCCGTTGACGTCGGAGGCGTAGATACGGTCGTTCTCGATGGCGGGTACCAGGGTGTTGTAGGTCTCGCCCTGGCCGTCACCGATCGAACGGCTCCACTGCTTCTTCAGCACCACTTCCTCGGTGAACTTGGTCAGCTCGGCCGGAGGCAGTTCCTTCTTGCTGTTGCTGCTGCAACCTGCGGCCAGTACGGCCAGGGTCAGCACTGCTGCATGTTTCCAACCGATCACTTACGCGTCCCCTTTGGCCAAGTCATCCAGCTTCAATTGCAGGCCACCGACCGCCGCCTCATCGGACAACGCAGCCTTGGCTTTCTCGTAAGCGCTGTGCGCGTCGTCGGCGCGACCCAGTTGCACCAGCAGGTCACCTTTCAACTCTTCGCGGCTGGCCAGGAAGGCTTTGTCGGCGTCGCCGTCGAGCAGCTTGAGGGCGTCCTCGGCCTTGTTCTGGGCGGCCAGCACACGAGCCAGGCGCTGACGCGAAATTTCTCCCAGGGTGGCATCGGCCGGCTTGTCCAGCACGCTCTTCAACTCGGCAGCAGCGTCATCGAGCTTGCCGGTCTCGACCGCGACCTTGGCCACGAACAGGCTGCCGTACTGGGCGTAGGCGGTACCGCCGAACTCGCTCTTGAGCTTGCCGGCCAGTTCCGCGACCTTGGTCGCGTCAGGCTGGCCAGTCGGCGTCAGGCTGGTCTCCAGCAAGGCCTGGTACAGCTGCGAGGCACCTTGCGACTGATTGTTCTGGTACTTGTGCCAGGTATTCCAGCCCAACACCACCACGCCAGCCAACAGGGCACCGGTCAGCAGCGGCTTGCCGTTGCGGTTCCACCAGTCCTTGACCCCTGCCAGTTCATCATCGGTACTCGACACCCCAATACTCCTTTTCGCCTATTCGCTTGTTGAACCGCGTTACGCCTGCGCGATCGCGGTTTCCAGGTGCTCAGCCAGAGCATCCCAGGCAATGTTCTGTTGTTCGCCCTGACCACGCAGGGGCTTGAAGCCAATCTCTTGCTTGGCCAGTTCGTCGTCGCCGAGGATCAGGGCGAACAGCGCGCCGCTCTTGTCGGCTTTCTTGAACTGGCTCTTGAAGCTGCCACCGCCGGCGTTGACTGCCAGGCGCAGGCCCGGCAGGCGGTCGCGCAGGCCTTCGGACAGGCGCAGGCCGGCCAGTTCCGCCTGTTCGCCAAAGGCGCACAGATAGACGTCGATCTGGCGGCTGATGGACTCGGGCACCTTGCCCAGGGTTTCCAGCAGCAGGATCAGGCGCTCGATGCCCATGGCGAAACCGACGCCCGGGGTCGGCTTGCCGCCCATCTGTTCGACCAGGCCGTCGTAACGGCCGCCGGCGCAGACGGTGCCCTGGGCGCCGAGCTTGTCGGTTACCCACTCGAACACGGTCTTGCTGTAGTAGTCCAGGCCACGCACCAGCTTGGTGTTGATCACGAACGGAATGCCGGCAGCGTCCAGGCGGGCCTTGAGGCCCTCGAAGTGCACGCGCGACTCTTCGTCCAGGTAGTCTTCCAGCTTCGGCGCGCCGACCAGCACCGCCTGGGTGTTCTGGTCCTTGCTGTCGAGGATGCGCAGCGGGTTGCTCTTCAGGCGGCGCTGGCTGTCTTCGTCCAGTTGCTCCAGGCGCGCCGAGAGGAACTCGACCAGCGCATCACGGTAGCGTGCACGGGCTTCGCTGGTGCCCAGGCTGTTGAGCTCCAGCTTGACCGCGTCCCGGATGCCCAGCAGGCCCCACAGGCGCCAGGTCAGCATGATCAGCTCGGCGTCGATGTCCGGGCCGTCCAGGTTGAACACTTCCACGCCAATCTGGTGGAACTGGCGGTAGCGGCCCTTCTGCGGGCGCTCGTGGCGGAACATCTGGCCGATGTACCACAGTTTCTGCACCTGGCCGTTGCCGGTGATGCCATGCTCGAGCACGGCACGCACGCAGGCGGCAGTGCCTTCGGGGCGCAAGGTCAGCGAATCGCCGTTGCGGTCCTCGAAGGTGTACATCTCTTTTTCTACGATGTCGGTCACTTCACCGATGGAGCGCTTGAACAGCTCGGTGAACTCGACGATCGGCGTGCGGATCTGGCTGTACCCGTAGGTGTCCAGCAGGCCGGCCACGGTGCCTTCGAAGTAGCGCCACAGCGGCGACTGTTCTGGCAGGATGTCGTTCATGCCACGGATGGCTTGCAGCGATTTGCTCACGAAAAGTCCTTACGAATTCTGTGTGTCAGCCACGGACGATCAGCGCCGCGTCGGCTTCGGCCTTTTCGGCCGCTTTCTGGCGGATGAGTTTTTCCAGCTCATCGACCAGGTTGTCGTTGGTCAGCTTCTGCGCCGGCTTGCCGTCGATGTAGATCAGGTTCGGCGTGCCGCCGGTCAGCCCCACATGGGCCTCCTTGGCTTCGCCCGGGCCGTTGACCACGCAACCGATCACCGCCACGTCCAGCGGCACCAGCAGGTCTTCCAGGCGCCCTTCCAGCTCGTTCATGGTCTTGACCACATCGAAGTTCTGCCGCGAGCAGCTCGGGCAGGCGATGAAGTTGATGCCACGCGAGCGCAGGTGCAGCGACTTGAGGATGTCGTAGCCGACTTTCACTTCTTCGACCGGGTCGGCCGCCAGCGAGATACGGATGGTATCGCCAATGCCTTCGGCCAGCAGCATACCGAGGCCAACAGCGGATTTCACCGTCCCCGAACGCAGGCCACCGGCTTCGGTGATGCCCAGGTGCAGCGGCTGCACGATCTGCTTGGCCAGCAGGCGGTAGGCTTCGACGGCCATGAACACATCGGAGGCCTTGACGCTGACCTTGAAGTCCTGGAAGTCCAGGCGGTCGAGGTGCTCGACGTGGCGCAGGGCCGACTCGACCAGCGCCGCCGGGGTCGGTTCGCCGTACTTCTTCTGCAGGTCCTTTTCCAGGGAGCCGGCATTGACGCCGATACGGATCGGGATGCCCCGGTCGCGGGCGGCATCGACCACCGCGCGCACACGGTCTTCACGGCCGATGTTGCCCGGGTTGATACGCAGACAGTCGACGCCCAGTTCGGCCACGCGCAGGGCGATCT
>NZ_DKHD01000054.1:0-126980 GCF_002453565.1 Pseudomonas sp. UBA6753
CGAGACCGGCACCGGCAAGGAGTTGCTGGCGCGTGCCTGCCACCTGGCAAGCCCGCGCGGCCAGTCGCCGTTGATGGCGCTCAACTGCGCCGGGTTGCCCGAGTCGATGGCCGAGACCGAACTGTTCGGTTACGGGCCCGGGGCATTCGAAGGGGCACGGGCCGAGGGCAAGCTGGGGCTGCTGGAGCTGACCGCCGGTGGCACGCTGTTTCTTGATGGGGTAGGGGAGATGAGCCCGCGCCTGCAGGTGAAGCTGCTGCGTTTTCTGCAGGATGGCTGTTTCCGTCGTGTCGGCAGCGATGAAGAGGTGTACCTGGATGTGCGGGTGATCTGCGCGACCCAGGTGGATTTGTCCGAATTGTGTGCCCGTGGCGAGTTTCGTCAGGACCTGTATCACCGGCTCAATGTGTTGTCGCTGCACATTCCGCCATTGCGCGAATGCATGGATGGCCTGGAAGGGCTGGTTCAGCACTTTCTCGACCAGGCCAGCCGACAGATTGGCTGCGCCATGCCGCGCCTGGCGCCGGCGGCGATGGACAAACTTGGCCAGTATCATTGGCCGGGTAATGTAAGGCAGTTGGAAAACGTGTTGTTCCAGGCGGTTTCGTTATGCGAAGGCGGCGTGGTCAAAAGTGAACATATACGTTTGCCGGATTACGGCGTGCGCCAACCGCTGGGTGAGTTTTCGCTGGAGGGGGATCTTTCGCAGATTGTCGGGCGCTTTGAAAAAGCGGTGCTGGAAAGTTTGATGGGGGAATTCCCGAGTAGTCGGGCTTTAGGTAAAAGACTGGGTGTTTCGCATACGACTATTGCCAACAAGTTGAGGGATTATTCGTTGGGCAAGTCGGTAGATTAATAAGCGGTTGGTCAATAACCTGTTAATCAGGTGCAATATTCTTCGCAGGCTTNNCCCGCGAATGGGGCCCGCAGGGCCCCCAATTCACAAGGTATCAGCCGTTCGAGCAGCCGTTCCCCATCACGCGGTATTCGAGAATGTGCTTCTGGCCCTTGGAGTCCTCGTAGGTCATGCGGGCTGGCACGACTTCGCACACATTGGGCACTTCGCTCATGGAAATGACGCGGGCAATGTCCAGGTGCTGCGAGTAACTGTACTGTTCAACCGGAATCTGCTCGGCATCTTTGGCTTCGCCGGCCATCGCCGCGCCGCAAAGACTGCCAAGTACCAATACCAGTAAAGCTTTCATTTTCAATTTACCTGTCTAAGGTCGTGAGGGGGCACGCGGCGCTTATGGCGCCGCGAGTATTGCTAGTTTTAACTATCGGGTTTGATGGGGATTAACGTTTGCCTTCGTGGGGGCTGTTACCAGTTGTTAATCGCCTTGCCGTTGCTGGCGAGGTGAATTTTATGGCTGGGGCCAAGGCCGAAACAGTGGGTCTTTTGATAAAGTGTTTTGACAGAATCTGTAACAATCCTCTGGTAAACGGCCCCATTCTTTCCTCGCCATGGCTGTAAGGTGCGTGCCAGAGCGCTTTGTCTGGACGGGCGTACCAAATTACTACCAACGTCGAATGGCTTTTGTCGCTCTGGTACAGTTACAAACGGTTCCATACAAAAACAACTATTACACCGAGGTAACACAGATGAGTGCGGCTCCACTGTATCCCGTTCGTCCCGAGGTTGCGGCCACCACCCTGACCGACGAGGCCACCTACAAGGCCATGTACCAGCAGTCGGTGATCAACCCGGACGGCTTCTGGCGCGAGCAGGCCCAGCGCATCGACTGGATCAAGCCGTTCACCAAGGTCAAGCAGACCTCCTTCGACGACCACCACGTCGATATCAAATGGTTCGCCGACGGCACTCTGAACGTTTCCTCCAACTGCCTGGACCGCCACCTCGAAGAGCGCGGCGACCAGCTGGCCATCATCTGGGAAGGCGACGACCCTTCCGAACACCGCAACATCACCTACCGCGAACTGCACGAGCAGGTCTGCAAGTTCGCCAACGCCCTGCGTGGCCAGGATGTGCACCGGGGTGACGTGGTCACCATCTATATGCCGATGATCCCCGAGGCCGTAGTCGCCATGCTGGCCTGTGCCCGTATCGGTGCGATCCATTCGGTGGTGTTCGGCGGCTTCTCGCCCGAGGCGCTGGCCGGCCGTATCATCGACTGCAAGTCCAAGGTCGTGATTACCGCCGACGAAGGCGTGCGCGGTGGCCGGCGTACCCCGCTCAAGGCCAACGTCGACCTGGCGCTGACCAACCCTGAAACCAACAGCGTGCAGAAGATCATCGTGTGCAAGCGCACCGGTGGCGACATTGCCTGGCACCAGCACCGCGACATCTGGTACGAAGACCTGATGAAAGTCGCCTCCAGCCACTGCGCGCCGAAAGAGATGGGTGCCGAGGAAGCGCTGTTCATCCTTTATACCTCCGGCTCCACCGGCAAGCCGAAGGGCGTGCTGCACACCACCGGCGGCTACCTGGTATACGCCGCGCTGACCCATGAGCGCGTGTTCGACTATCGCCCGGGCGAGGTGTACTGGTGCACCGCCGACGTGGGTTGGGTCACCGGCCACAGCTACATCGTCTACGGCCCGCTGGCCAACGGCGCCACCACCCTGCTGTTCGAAGGCGTGCCGAATTACCCCGACATCACCCGCGTGTCGAAGATCGTCGACAAGCACAAGGTCAACATCCTGTACACCGCGCCAACCGCCATCCGCGCGATGATGGCCGAAGGGCAGGCTGCTGTTGAAGGTGCCGATGGCTCCAGCCTGCGCCTGCTGGGCTCGGTGGGTGAGCCGATCAACCCCGAAGCCTGGAACTGGTACTACAAGACCGTGGGCAAGGAGCGTTGCCCGATCGTCGACACCTGGTGGCAGACCGAGACCGGAGGCATCCTGATCAGCCCGCTGCCGGGCGCCACCGGCCTCAAGCCGGGCTCGGCAACCCGCCCGTTCTTCGGCGTGGTGCCGGCGCTGGTGGACAACCTGGGCAACCTGATCGAGGGCGCTGCCGAAGGCAACCTGGTGATCCTCGATTCCTGGCCGGGCCAGTCGCGTTCGCTGTACGGCGACCACGACCGTTTCGTCGATACCTACTTCAAGACCTTCCGTGGCATGTACTTCACCGGTGACGGTGCGCGCCGCGACGAGGATGGCTACTACTGGATCACCGGCCGCGTGGATGACGTGCTGAACGTGTCCGGTCACCGCATGGGTACTGCCGAGATCGAAAGTGCCATGGTGGCGCATGCGAAAGTGGCCGAGGCCGCGGTGGTGGGTGTGCCGCACGACATCAAGGGGCAGGGCATCTATGTGTATGTCACCCTCAACGCCGGTATCGAGGCCAGCGAGCAGCTGCGCCTGGAGCTGAAAAACTGGGTGCGCAAGGAAATCGGCCCGATCGCCTCGCCGGATGTGATCCAGTGGGCGCCGGGGCTGCCGAAGACCCGGTCGGGCAAGATCATGCGCCGCATCCTGCGCAAGATTGCCACGGGTGAGTACGATGCCCTGGGCGATATCTCGACCCTGGCCGACCCGGGTGTGGTGCAGCACCTGATCGATACCCACAAGGCCATGAGCCTGGCTTCGGCCTGATAGCGAAGCAGGGCGCGGCCCCTGTAGGCGCCGCTTTGAGTGGGAGCGGGCATGCCCGCGAACACCGGCGCAGCCGGTGCCATCCACCGCGCCGCCTGCTTCGCGGGCACGCCCGCTCCCACACAAGGCCGCTCCTGCAGGGGCGTGTGCCGCCAACAAAACCCCGCCCGGGCAACCGGCGGGGTTTTTTGCTTTACTGTTACCCGACATTCATCGGTAACTGTTCTGTCACCGGCGCCGCACAATATCGGGGCGCCAGGAAACAAATCCGGCCTGTTTCAGTGCGTTTTCGCAGCCTTTTTTGCGACACGGCACGCTGCACTTGCCGTAATACAAGGCTTTGCCAATAATAGGCCCGGGAATTGCTAGTACTATAGGTTCTATTTCTTGCGCTCTTGCATATTTTGCAATGGCTGTCAACATCGCCCGCTGCCGTTTCAAGCGCTTCTGTAAGTAGTTGTCGCTTTGAAGAAATATCGACTACCGGGCTGTCGTTAAAATGCCAATCACTCGCTCGTGGTCTGCGACCTTGGTCGAACCCTGCGCGGCTCGCGTTGTACCCATTCGCATATCGGGCAGCCGTTACCTGCCTTGTATTGCTCCGTACCGATGGAGTTACCTGATGAAGAAGCTCGCACTGCTTGGCGCCCTGGCGCTGTCCGTGTTTTCCCTGGTGTCGCAGGCCGATGAAAAACCGCTGAAAATCGGCATCGAAGCCGCTTACCCACCCTTCGCCTTCAAGCAGCCAGACGGCAGCATTGCCGGTTTTGACTACGACATCGGCAACGCCCTGTGCGAAGAGATGAAAGCCAAGTGCACCTGGGTCGAGCAGGAGTTCGACGGCCTGATCCCGGCGCTGAAAGTGCGCAAGATCGACGCCATCCTGTCGTCCATGTCGATCACCGAAGACCGCAAGAAATCGGTCGACTTCACCAAGCGCTACTACCTGACCCCGGCGCGCCTGGTGATGAAGGAAGGTACCGCCGTCAGCGACAGCCTGGATGAGCTCAAGGGCAAGAAGATTGGTGTGCAGCGCGGTTCGATCCACGACCGCTTCGCCAAGGAAGTGCTGGGCGCCAAAGGTGCCACCGTGGTTCCTTACGGCACCCAGAACGAAATCTACCTGGACGTGGCAGCTGGCCGCCTCGATGGCACCGTGGCTGACGCCACCCTGCTGGAAGACGGCTTCCTCAAGACCGACGCCGGCAAGGGCTTCGCCTTCGTAGGCCCGTCCTTCACCGACGCCAAGTACTTCGGTGACGGCATCGGTATTGCCGTGCGCAAGGGTGACAAGGCCAACGTCGACCGCATCAACGCTGCCATCGATGCCATCCGTGCCAACGGCAAGTACAAAGAAATCGAGAAGAAGTACTTCAACTTCGACATCTACGGTCCAGACTCGAACTAAGACGTCGGGTTTCACCTGTGCAATGGTGCAAACAGCAGAGGCTCTGAGGTTTGCACCATTTTTCATTCTCTAGGTCGAGGACCTCATCATGTTGAAAGGCTACGGGGCAGTCATCCTCGACGGGGCGTGGCTGACGCTTCAGCTCGCCCTGTCGTCGATGGCCCTGGCCATCGTGCTCGGCCTGATCGGTGTGGCGCTGCGCTTGTCGCCGGTGCGCTGGCTGGCCTGGCTGGGCGATCTGTATTCCACGGTGATTCGTGGTATTCCGGACCTGGTCCTGATCCTGCTGATCTTCTACGGCGGACAGGACATCATCAACCGCGTTGCGCCGCTGCTCGGTTATGAAGACTACATCGACCTGAATCCGCTGATCGCGGGTATCGGTACCCTGGGCTTCATCTTTGGTGCCTACCTGTCGGAAACCTTCCGCGGTGCGTTCCTCGGTATTCCGAAAGGCCAGGCCGAAGCGGGCGTGGCGTATGGCATGAGCAACCGCCAGGTGTTCTTCCGCATCCAGGTGCCGCAAATGATTCGCCTGGCGATCCCGGGCTTCACCAACAACTGGCTGGTGCTGACCAAGGCCACCGCGCTGATTTCGGTAGTGGGCCTGCAGGACATGATGTTCAAGGCCAAGCAGGCGGCCGACGCCACCCGCGAGCCTTTCACCTTCTTCCTGGCGGTGGCGGCCCTGTACCTGGTGCTGACCAGCATCTCGCTGCTGGCCCTGAAGTATCTCGAGCGCCGCTACTCGGTGGGCGTCAAGGTGGCTGAACTATGATCTTCGACTACAACGTCGTCTGGGAGGCACTGCCGATGTACTTCGGCGGCCTGCTGACCACCCTCAAGCTGCTGGCGATTTCGCTGTTCTTCGGGCTGCTGGCGGCCATTCCGCTGGGCCTGATGCGGGTGTCCAAGCAGCCAGCGGTCAATCTCGTGGCGTGGCTGTACACCTACGTGATCCGCGGCACGCCGATGCTGGTGCAGCTGTTCCTGATCTACTACGGCCTGGCGCAGTTCGAGGCGGTGCGCGAAAGCTTCCTGTGGCCGCTGCTGTCCAGCGCTACCTTCTGCGCCTGCCTGGCGTTCGGCATCAACACCAGTGCCTACACCGCCGAAATCATCGCTGGCAGCCTCAAGGCCACGCCCCATGGCGAAATCGAGGCGGCCAAGGCCATGGGCATGTCGCGCATGAAGATGTACCGGCGCATCCTGCTGCCGTCGGCCCTGCGCCGGGCGCTGCCGCAGTACAGCAACGAAGTGATCATGATGCTGCAGACCACCAGCCTGGCGTCGATCGTCACCCTGATCGACATCACTGGCGCTGCGCGCACGGTCAATGCCCAGTACTACCTGCCTTTCGAGGCCTATATCACGGCGGGCGTGTTCTACCTGTGCCTGACCTTCATCCTGGTGCGCCTGTTCAAGATGGCCGAACGCCGCTGGCTCGGCTACCTGGCGCCGCGCAAGCACTGACCGCTTTGTGAGAATCGACAGCATGTACAAACTCGAAGTCCAAGACCTGCACAAGCGCTACGGCAGCCATGAAGTGCTCAAGGGCGTGTCCCTGTCGGCCAAGGCAGGCGATGTCATCAGCATCATCGGCTCCAGCGGTTCGGGCAAGTCGACCTTCCTGCGCTGCATCAACCTGCTGGAGCAACCGCACGCCGGCAAGATCCTGCTCAACAACGAAGAGTTGAAGCTGGTACCGGGCAAGGACGGCGCGCTCAAGGCCGCCGACCCGCGTCAGCTGCAGCGCATGCGCTCGCGCCTGTCGATGGTTTTCCAGCACTTCAACCTGTGGTCGCACATGACAGCGCTGGAAAACATCATCGAGGCGCCGGTGCACGTGCTGGGCGTGAACCGCAAGGAAGCCCTGGAAAAGGCCGAGCACTACCTGGCCAAGGTGGGTGTCGCTCATCGCAAGGACGCCTTCCCGGGGCACATGTCCGGCGGCGAGCAGCAGCGTGTGGCAATTGCCCGGGCGCTGGCCATGGAGCCGGAGGTGATGCTGTTCGACGAGCCGACCTCGGCGCTGGACCCGGAACTGGTGGGCGATGTGCTCAAGGTGATGCAGGCGCTGGCCCAGGAAGGCCGCACCATGGTGGTGGTGACCCACGAAATGGGTTTTGCCCGTGAGGTGTCCAACCAGCTGGTGTTCCTGCACAAGGGTCTGGTGGAAGAAACCGGCTGCCCGCGCGAAGTGCTGGCCAACCCGCAGTCGGAGCGCCTGAAGCAGTTCCTCTCCGGCAGCCTGAAGTAAAAACTGCAATTTTGCACCAGAATAGGGCATGCTGCGCGGCGAGCGCAGCCTGACCCGGCGCACAGACTCGAACGACCTCAGGTTTCGGACCGCACCCTATGACCACCCAGCGAATCGGTTTTCTCATCTGGCCCAGCACCCGGCCCTTGACCCTGGCGCTGGCCGAGGAAGTGTTGCAGGTGGCGCAGCGGGTGCACCCGGAGGTGGCCTACGAGCTGGTCTTCCTGCAGGCGGAGCCGGCGCAAGAGGGCAGCTGGCGCCTGCCGGGCGAGCCGTGGAACGGCCGCCTTGAGGGGTGCCAAAAGCTGTTCCTGTTGGCTGACGAGCAGCCGCCGGCGGTGGGGGCTGCGTTGTCGGCGGCGCTCAAGCAACTGGCGCGCAGTGGCTGCATGATCGGCGGCCTGTCGGCTGGGGTCTACCCCTTGGCGATGCTGGGCCTGCTCGACGGTTACCGGGCTGCGGTGCACTGGCGCTGGCAGGATGATTTTGCCGAGCGCTTCCCCAAGGTCATCGCCACCAGTCACCTGTTCGACTGGGATCGCGATCGCCTGACTGCATGTGGCGGCATGGCCGTGACCGACCTGCTGCTGGCGGTGCTGGCCCGTGACCACGGGGCGGAGCTGGCCGGGGCAGTGTCGGAGGAACTGGTGGTCGAGCGCATCCGCGAGGGTGGCGAGCGCCAGCGCATTCCGCTGCAGAACCGCCTGGGCTCCAGCCATCCCAAGCTGACCCAGGCGGTGCTGCTGATGGAGGCCAACATCGAAGAGCCGCTGACCACCGACGAAATTGCCCAGCACGTGTGCGTTTCGCGCCGGCAGCTGGAGCGTATCTTCAAGCAGTACCTGAACCGCGTGCCGAGCCAGTACTACCTGGAGCTGCGGCTGAACAAGGCGCGGCAGATGCTGATGCAGACCAGCAAGTCGATCATCCAGATCGGGCTGTCCTGCGGCTTCTCGTCGGGGCCGCATTTTTCCAGTGCCTACCGCAACTTCTTTGGCGCAACGCCGCGGGAGGATCGCAACCAGCGGCGTAGCAGCAGCCCGTTCGAACTGAGCTCGGCGCCTGCCGAAAAAGGCTGATTGCCCTGTAGTCTGTACTGGCCCTATCGCCGGCAAGCCAGCTCCCACAGGATCACCACAGGCCTTGATGGTTACGGGGCACTTGTGGGAGCGGGTGAGCCCGCGAATCGGCCGGTACAGGCAACCACGCTTCTATATGTGTACACCCGTTCACCCAGCCCCCTCTCTCCCGTACACTGCGCGATTGCGACAGTGTTTGTCGCATTGCCGAAAGCCTTGTCAAAACTGGGTTTTGCGCTGTAACAAGTTGTCGCTTGGCCGCAAGGACAGGCGCGGATCAGTCCTTACAATCCCCCCATCGCTCGCCACTTCCAGGCCAGCGTTCCTCTTCAGGAGACTCAGATGTCCGTTGAGCAAGCCCCGGTGCAACGTGCCGATTTCGACCAGGTCATGGTCCCCAACTATTCTCCGGCGGCCTTCATTCCTGTGCGAGGCGAGGGTTCCCGCGTCTGGGACCAGTCGGGTCGCGAATTGATCGACTTTGCCGGTGGCATCGCGGTCAACGCCCTGGGCCACTGCCACCCGGCACTGGTCAAGGCCCTGACCGAGCAAGCCAACACCCTCTGGCACGTATCCAACGTGTTCACCAACGAGCCGGCCCTGCGCCTGGCCCACAAGCTGGTGGACGCCACCTTTGCCGACCGTGCGTTCTTCTGCAACTCCGGCGCCGAGTCCAACGAGGCCGCTTTCAAGCTGGCCCGTCGCGTTGCCCACGACCGCTTCGGCCCGGAAAAGCACGAAATCATCGCCACCGTGAACAGCTTCCACGGCCGTACCCTGTTCACCGTAAGCGTCGGTGGCCAGCCGAAGTACTCCGATGGCTTCGGCCCGAAGATCACCGGCATCAGCCATGTGCCGTACAACGACCTGGAAGCGCTGAAGGCACAGATTTCCGACAAGACCTGCGCCGTGGTGATCGAGCCAATCCAGGGCGAGAGCGGCGTGGTGCCGGCCGACAAGGCCTACCTGGAAGGCGCACGCAAACTGTGTGACGAACACAACGCCCTGCTGATCTTCGACGAAGTGCAGACCGGCGTTGGCCGTACCGGTTCGCTGTATGCCTACCAGCACTACGGCGTTACCCCGGACATCCTGACCAGCGCCAAGAGCCTGGGCGGCGGTTTCCCGATCGGTGCCATGCTGACCACCACCGAGCTGGCCAAGCACCTGGCCGTCGGCACCCACGGCACCACCTACGGCGGCAACCCGCTGGGCTGCGCCGTTGCCTGCGCGGTGCTGGACGTGGTCAACACCCCGGAAACCCTGGCCGGCATCAAGGCCAAGCATGAGCGCTTCAAGGTCCGCCTGGAGCAGATCGGCCAGAAGTACAACCTGTTCAGCCAGGTGCGTGGCGTTGGCCTGCTGCTGGGCTGCGTGCTGACCGAGGCCTGGAAAGGCAAGGCCAAGGACGTGCTCAACGCCGCCGAGAAAGAAGGCGTGATGGTGCTGCAGGCCGGCCCGGACGTGGTCCGCTTCGCGCCAAGCCTGGTGGTTGAAGACGCCGACATCGACGAAGGCCTGGACCGCTTCGAGCGCGCCGTGGCCACCCTGACCAAGGGCTGATCCGCCTGCGGTTCCTTCGCCGGCCCCGGTGCAGGCTCAACCCGAGTCTGCACCGGGCCGGTGATACCCGATTCCAGTGCAGGTGCCAGTGCACCTGCCGTTTTTCCGTGCCGCCGTGAGCGGCCCGTATTCCAAAGGAGTGACACCATGCTGGTGATGCGCCCCGCGCAAATGGCTGATCTGAACGAAGTGCAGCGCATGGCTGCAGACAGCCCCATTGGTGTCACCTCGCTGCCGGACGACACCGCTCGCCTGGGCGACAAGATCGCCGCATCCGAGACTTCCTTCGCCGCCGAGGTCAGCTTCAACGGTGAAGAAAGCTACTTCTTCGTGCTCGAGGACAGCGAGACCGGCAAGTTGGCCGGTTGCTCGGCCATCGTCGCTTCGGCCGGCTACTCCGAGCCGTTCTACAGTTTTCGTAACGAGACCTTCGTGCACGCCTCGCGCGAGCTGAAGATCCATAACAAGATCCACGTGTTGTCGCTGTGCCATGACCTGACCGGCAACAGCCTGCTGACCAGCTTCTATGTGCTGCCGGAGCTGGTGAACAGTGGCTGGGCCGAGCTCAATTCGCGTGGCCGCCTGCTGTTCATGGCCGCTCACCCGGAGCGTTTCGCCGACTCGGTGGTGACCGAGATCGTCGGCTACAGCGACGAGCAGGGTGAATCGCCGTTCTGGGATGCCATCGGCCGCAACTTCTTCGACCTCAACTATGCCCACGCCGAGCGCCTGTGCGGCCTGAAGAGCCGCACTTTCCTCGCCGAACTGATGCCGCACTACCCGATCTACGTGCCGCTGCTGCCTGACCTGGCGCAGGAAGCCATGGGCCAGGTGCACCCGCGGGCGCAGATTACCTTCGACATCCTCATGCGCGAAGGCTTCGAGACCGAGCACTACATCGACATCTTCGATGGCGGCCCGACCCTGCATGCGCGTACCTCGGGTATCCGCTCCATCGCCCAGAGCCGGGTGGTGCCGGTGAAGCTCGAGGACACCCCGGTCAAGGGCGGGCGCCCGTACCTGGTGTGCAACGGCCAGTTGCAGGATTACCGCGCGGTACTGCTGGACCTGGACTGGGTGCCGGGCAAACCGGTCAGCCTGAGCCCGGCAGCCGCCGAGGCGCTGGGGGTGGGCGAGGGTGCCAGCGTGCGTCTGGTTGCGGTCTGAGGTCTGGCAACAGACGTTTCGGGATTGATGCGTTAGAAGAGTTTCGCGCCGGCCGCCGCCGCCGCAAAAGGAGATAGCATGATCGTTCGTCCTGTACGCAGCAGCGATTTGCCTGCGTTGATCGAATTGGCACGCAGCACCGGTACCACCGGGCTGACCACGCTGCCGGCCAACGAAGAGCGCCTGGGGCATCGCGTTGGCTGGGCGGAAAAGAGCTTCCGTGGCGAAGCCGAGCGTGGCGACACCGACTACCTGTTCGTGCTGGAAAACGACGAAGGCATGGTGGTGGGCATCAGTGCCATCGCCGGTGCCGTCGGCCTGCGCGAGCCCTGGTACAACTACCGGGTCGGCCTGACCGTCAGCGCCTCGCAGGAGCTGAAGATCTACCGCGAAATCCCCACCCTGTTCCTGGCCAATGACCTGACCGGCAACTCCGAGCTGTGCTCGCTGTTCCTGCGCAGTGACTACCGCTCCGGCCTCAACGGCCGCCTGCTGTCGCGGGCGCGCATGCTGTTCATCGCCGAGTTCCCCGAGCTGTTCGGCAAGAAGATCATCGCCGAAATGCGCGGCATGTCCGACGAGCAGGGCCGCTCGCCGTTCTGGGAAAGCCTGGGCCGGCACTTCTTCAAGATGGAGTTCAGCCAGGCCGACTACCTCACCGGCGTGGGCAACAAATCGTTCATTGCCGAACTCATGCCGAAGTTCCCGCTGTACACCTGCTTCCTGTCCGAAGCGGCGCGCAACGTGATCGGCCGCGTGCACAAGGACACCGAGCCGGCGCTGGCGATGCTCAAGCAGGAAGGCTTCAACTACCAGGGCTACGTCGACATCTTCGACGCCGGCCCCGCCATCGAGTGCGACACCTCCAAGATCCGCGCCGTGCGCGAGAGCCAGACCCTGGTGCTGGCGGTGGGCACGCCGGGCGATGACGCGACGCCTTACATCATCCACAACCGCAAGCGCGACGACTGCCGCATCACGGCCGCACCTGCGCGGCTGGCTGCCGGTACCCTGGTGGTCGACCCCCTGACCGCCAAGCGCCTGCGCATGGGCGCCGGCGACAACGTGCGCGCCGTGCCGCTGTCGGCAAGCCGGGAGGCCCAGTAAATGACCACGCATTACATCGCAGGCAATTGGCAGGTTGGCCAGGGCGAAACCCTGCAGTCGCTCAACCCGGTGACGCAAGCCGTCGTCTGGGAGGGGCAGGGTGCTGACGCCAGCCAGGTGGATGCCGCCGTGCAGGCAGCCCGTCAGGCCTTCCCGGCCTGGGCGCAATTGAGCCTGGAAGCGCGTATCGATTTGCTGGAGAAGTTCGCCACGCAACTGAAAGCGCATGCCGAAGCCATGGCCCAGTGCATTGGTGAGGAAACCGGCAAGCCCCTGTGGGAGTCGGCGACCGAAGTCACCAGCATGATCAACAAAGTAGCGATCTCGGTGCAGAGCTACCGCGAGCGCACCGGCGAAAAGAGCGGCCCGCTGGCCGATGCCACGGCCGTGCTGCGGCACAAGCCCCATGGTGTGGTGGCGGTTTTCGGCCCTTACAACTTCCCCGGCCACCTGCCCAACGGCCATATCGTGCCAGCGTTGCTGGCGGGCAACTGCGTGGTGTTCAAGCCCAGTGAGCTGACGCCCAAGGTCGCCGAGCTGACCGTCAATTGCTGGATTGCCGCCGGGCTGCCGGCAGGTGTGCTCAACCTGGTGCAGGGCGCGCGCGAAACTGGTGTGGCGCTGGCCGCCAACCCGGGTATCGATGGCTTGTTCTTCACCGGCTCCAGCCGCACCGGCAACCTGCTGCACCAGCAGTTCGCCGGCCGCCCGGACAAAATTTTGGCCCTGGAAATGGGCGGCAACAACCCGCTGGTGGTGGATGAGGTCAAGGACCTCGATGCGGCGGTGTACACCATTATCCAGTCGGCGTTCATTTCCGCCGGCCAGCGCTGCACCTGCGCCCGCCGTCTGCTGGTGCCGCAAGGCGACTGGGGCGATACGCTGATCGCGCGCCTGGTCGAGGTGAGCAGATCCATCACGGTCGGTGCGTTCGACCAGCAGCCGGAGCCGTTCATGGGTTCGGTGATCTCGCTGCAGGCGGCGCGGGCGCTGATTGCGGCCCAGGCCGAACTGGTCGCCAAGGGTGCTGTGAAGCTGCTGGAAATGACCCAGCCGCAGGCCGACGCCGCACTGCTGACCCCAGGCATTGTCGATGTAACCGCTGTGGCCGAGCGCCCGGACGAAGAGTTCTTCGGCCCGCTGCTGCAGGTGATCCGCTATGCCGACTTCGATGCCGCCATCGATGAGGCCAACAACACCCAGTACGGCCTGGCTGCCGGTTTGCTGTCCGACTCCCGCGCCCGTTACCAGTACTTCTGGCTGCGCAGCCGCGCTGGCATCGTCAACTGGAACAAGCAACTGACCGGTGCCGCCAGCAGTGCACCGTTCGGCGGCGTGGGCGCCAGTGGCAACCATCGCGCCAGCGCCTATTACGCGGCGGACTACTGCGCTTACCCCGTGGCTTCGCTGGAGACCGCCAGCCTTGCCTTGCCGGCAACCCTGACGCCGGGCGTCACCCTATAACAACAGGTCACGGAGCCTAGCCGATGAAATCCTATGAAGTGAATTTTGATGGCCTGGTGGGGCCTACCCACAACTATGGCGGCCTGTCCTACGGCAACGTGGCTTCGCAGAGCAACAGCCAGCAGGGTTCCAACCCGCGCGAAGCCGCGCGTCAGGGCCTGGCGAAGATGAAAGCGCTGGCCGACATGGGCTTCAAGCAGGGCGTGCTGGCGCCGCAGGAGCGCCCCGACGTGGCCGCCCTGCGCCGCCTGGGCTTCAGCGGCAGCGATGCCGAAGTGATCCAGCGCGCCGCCAAGGAGGCCATGCCATTGCTGGTGGCCAGCTGCTCGGCCTCGAGCATGTGGGTGGCCAACGCCGCCACGGTCAGCCCCAGTGCCGACACAGCCGATGGCCGCGTGCACTTCACTGCTGCCAACCTCAACTGCAAGTACCACCGCAGCATCGAGCACCCGACCACCAGCCGCGTGCTGGGGGCCATGTTCAGCAACGACAAGCACTTTGCCCACCACGCGGCACTGCCTGCCGTGGCGCAGTTCGGTGACGAGGGGGCGGCCAACCACACGCGTTTCTGCCGTGCATATGGCGAGGCCGGTGTGGAGTTCTTCGTCTACGGCCGCAGCGCCTTCGACAGCCGCTACCCGGCGCCGCAGAAGTACCCGGCCCGGCAAACCCTGGAGGCTTCCCAGGCTGTGGCCCGGCTGCATGGCCTGAGCGAAGACGGCGTGGTCTACGCTCAACAGAACCCGGCCGTGATCGACCAGGGCGTGTTCCATAACGATGTAATTGCGGTGGGTAACGGCGAGGTGCTGTTCTATCACGAGGACGCTTTCCTCGACACCGACGCGGTACTTGGCCAGCTGCGAGCTAAACTGGCCAGCAAGGGTGGCAACTTCCAGGCCATCTGCGTGCCGCGGGCAGCGGTGACGGTGGAGGACGCGGTGCGTTCCTACCTGTTCAACAGCCAGCTGCTCAGCCGCGACGACGGCTCCATGCTGTTGGTGGTGCCGGAAGAGTGCCGCAACAACGAGCGGGTCTGGGCCTACTTGGGCCAGTTGACCAGCCAGGGCGGCGCGGTGAAAGAGGTCAAGGTGTTCGACCTCAAGCAGAGCATGCAGAACGGCGGTGGGCCGGCGTGCCTGCGTTTGCGCGTGGCGTTGAAGGAAACGGAACTGGCAGCGGTCAACCAAGGCGTTATCATGACCGCCTCGCTGTACGACACCCTGCTGCTGTGGGTCGACAAGCATTACCGCGATCGCCTTGGCGAGGCGGACCTGGCCGACCCGCAGTTGCTGGTGGAATGCCGTACGGCACTGGACGAATTGACCCAGATCCTGAAGTTGGGCTCGGTGTATCCGTTCCAACGCCAACCTTGAAGAGAGACTTTGCAATGACCGACGCCCTGCGCCTTATCCTGGAAGATGAAGACGGCACCCAGCTGGAAACTTCCTGCACCCGCTTTGCCGTGGTCTGGCAAGGCAAGGAAGTGTGGATTCAGCAGGATGGTCGTGGCCAGCTGCTGATCGGCGTGGATGTCGAGGAAGACGACACCGAGTACGCCAACCTGCTGCTGCGCCCGATGGCCACCAACCTGGTCAGCCTGCAGCTGGAAATGGAACCGGCGGAGGTCGGCGAAGACGACGATCACGTCCATGGCCCCGACTGCGGCCACCACCACTAAGGAAGTACCTATGCTCGCCCTTGGCAAATTGCTTGAGCTGACCCTCACCGATCACGAACCGGCCGAGAAGACCCAAGTGACACCCAAGGGCGCGCGTTTGCGTTGGCTGGGGGAGGGCGCGCTCGAAGTGCGCCCGGCCGAAAATGAGGATTGCGGGCTGGACTTGCTGTTGTCCGCCGGCATTCACGGCAACGAAACGGCACCGATCGAGTTGCTCGAGCGGCTGCTGCATGGCGTGGCCAACGGCAAGATCAAGCCCAAGGCCCGGGTGCTGTTCCTGTTCGGCAACCCGGCAGCGATCCGCAAGGGCGAGCGCTTCATCGAGCAGGACATCAACCGCCTGTTCAACGGCCGCCACGAGCTGTCCAGTGGCTTCGAGGCATTGCGTGCCGCCGAGCTGGAACAGTTCGCCCGGGTGTTCTTCAGCAAGCCGGGGCGCAACCGCCTGCACTACGACCTGCATACCGCCATCCGCGGCTCGAAGATCGAGCAGTTCGCCTTGTACCCTTATAAAGAGGGGCGCAAGCATTCCCGTCGCGAGCTGGCACGCCTGGCGGCGGCGGGCATGGAGGCGGTGTTGCTGCAGAGCAAATCCTCCATCACCTTCAGCGCCTTCACCTACGAGCAGCTGGAGGCCGAAGCCTTCACCCTGGAGTTGGGCAAGGCCCGCCCGTTCGGTCAGAACGAGCTGGTCAACCTCGACAAGCTGGAAGCGAGGCTGATTCACATCATCGAAGACACCGAGCCACAGGGCGAAGGCTCTCTGGATGGCTTGCAGCTGTTCAGCGTGTCCCGCGAGATCATCAAGCACAGCGACAGCTTCCACCTGCACCTGCCGGCGGACATCGAGAATTTTTCCGAGCTGAGCAAGGGTTACCTGCTGGCCGAAGACCTGGCCGAGACGCGCTGGGTGGTCGAGGAGGAGGGCGCGCGCATCATCTTCCCCAACCCCAAGGTCAAGAATGGCCTCAGGGCGGGGATTCTGATCGTTCCTGACTCCGGCCAGCGACTAGGCTGAGCTGGCCCCGATGCACTGAGCTCACGGCTGTGTGCGCAGCTCCAGTTGCAGCGCCTGACGTAGCCCGTTCTCAGTGAAGGCGGGTGGGTTGGTGTTCAGGGCGGTGCTGCCGCCGAATGTGAACCTGCAATCGGTGGGTAAGCCGATGCTCTGTAGCAGCAGGTTGTCCACCGGGTAAGCGCCGTTTTTGCCTTGGACCTCGGTCTGGCCCGGAAAGACGGTGCCTGACATCGAGTTCCAGCCTTGGCACAAGCAACGATACAGGTCGAGTAGTGGCAGTTGCGCTGCGGTCGACCAGCCTGGGTTGTATGCCAGGGTGCCGCCGCTGTAGCCCCAGCTACTCTGGTTTTCGTCGATGATGAAGTGGCCTTCGTCTTCATCTTCTTCGTGGTCGCTGGGTGTATAGGTCGTGAATTGGTGTCTGGATGCTTCGATCAGGCTGATCGGTGTCCCGGACTGCCCGGCCTTTTTATCCAGGGCCGCCAGCAGCGCCTGGCCGCAGGGTAGTTTGCGCAGCAGCTCCAGCGCATCCTGTGCTGCTTGCCTGAACGGGTCGCTACCCGTCACTCGCACGCCGATATTGCCCTGGGCCTGATGTTCGGCCGTCACGGGCCGGGCCAGTCGTGCATCGTTTTCGGTATCGCGGTAGAGCTCGACCCTGGAGGATTCGCTGCCAAGCAGGCGGTGCCCCGTGACGTTGACGACCGCGTCGCCCTTGTCGATCAGCACCGGTCCGCTACCGACCACAATCTGGTGCGTGCCGGTATGGGCATCGATGTGGACGATACCTGCGCCGGTCTCGATCCTGTTGCCGCTCCCTATCATGTCGATCAGCGCCGTCTTCTTAACCTCCGGGGCGATGACGATGTGGTGATTGCCATCGGTGAGGCGAATGGCGATGGCTTGGGCGGTATGCGCGGCGACCATGAATACCGCATCGTTGATGGTCACTTCCAGCAGGCATTCGCGCGGGGCGATACGTACGCGCTTTTGCTGCTCATTCGCGCGCAGCGCACGCGGGGCCACGTTGAAGACCAGCAGCTCGCTGTTCTGGGTGCTGCGGCGATAACGCCGCCCCAATGGATAGGCGCGTTCGAGGGTGATTCTCACATTTTCGTCGGCCTGGATGTACTTGACCTCGGTCTGCTGCCGAGGGTTGTCTTCGTTATTGTCGAAGGCGGTTTGCGAGTGGCCGGGTTCCCGTGCGTCGATGTAGTAAATCGGTTTCGGGTTGGCCTGCATGATGCCGTGGGGTAGCGGATGCGGGTCCGAGTGGAGTTTGGAGAGGTTCAGCTCAGGCATGGAGTGCTCCGGCAGCGAGGGTGGGTCGGCAGGATCCCGCTCCACTGCGCGGGTCAGGTGTTGCTTATGTACCGCATGGGTGGGCCTGCAGGTCTGCTTTTCCGCCCTGGCCGTGCTCATGAACGGCTTTTCATCCGCCGATTGCTGTTCTGGTGTACAAACACACTGTATCTCCCGTTCAGGCTGGATATAATGGCGCCCTTTGCCGTCGTTTCGTCGATTCGACGTATTAGCCCAAACGGCCGCCGTTTCCGTGGAAGAACCTATGAAAAGCGCAGAAATCCGTGAAGCCTTCCTTCGCTTCTTCGAAGAGCAGGGACATACCCGAGTCGCCTCCAGTTCGCTGATCCCGAACAACGACCCGACCCTGCTGTTCACCAATGCCGGCATGAACCAGTTCAAGGACTGCTTCCTCGGTGCGGAGAAGCGTGCCTACACGCGTGCCGTCAGCAGCCAGAAGTGCGTGCGCGCCGGCGGCAAGCACAACGACCTGGAAAACGTCGGTTACACCGCGCGTCACCACACCTTCTTCGAAATGCTGGGCAACTTCAGCTTCGGTGACTATTTCAAGCGCGATGCGATCACCTTCGCCTGGACCTTCCTGACTTCGGAAAAATGGCTGAACCTGCCCAAGGAAAAGCTCTGGGTCACCGTCTACGCCACTGACGACGAAGCCTACGATATCTGGACCAAGGAAGTCGGCGTGCCGGCCGAGCGCATGGTGCGCATCGGCGACAACAAGGGCGCCCCGTACGCCTCCGACAACTTCTGGACCATGGGCGACACCGGCCCGTGCGGCCCGTGCACCGAGATCTTCTACGACCACGGCCCGGACATCTGGGGCGGCCCACCCGGCTCGCCGGAAGAAGACGGCGATCGCTACATCGAGATCTGGAACAACGTCTTCATGCAGTTCAACCGCACCGCCGACGGCGTGCTGCACCCGCTGCCAGCGCCGTCGGTAGACACCGGCATGGGCCTGGAGCGCGTCAGCGCCGTGCTGCAGCACGTGCACTCGAACTACGAGATCGACCTGTTCCAGAACCTGCTGTCGGCCGCGGCCAAGGCCATCGGTTGCGACAATGAGGGCCAGGCCTCGCTGAAAGTGGTCGCCGACCACATCCGTTCGTGCGGCTTCCTGATCGCCGACGGCGTGCTACCGTCCAACGAAGGCCGTGGCTACGTGCTGCGCCGCATCATTCGTCGCGCCTGCCGCCACGGTAACAAGCTGGGCGCCAAAGGCAGCTTCTTCTACCAGATCGTTGCCGCGCTGGTCGCCGAAATGGGCGAGGCCTTCCCGGAACTGAACAGCCAGCAGGCGCACATCGAACGCGTGCTCAAGGCTGAAGAAGAACAGTTCGCCAAGACCCTGGAGCAGGGCCTGCGCATCCTCGAGCAGGACCTGGCCCAGCTGAAGGGCGAGGTGGTGCCGGGCGACGTGGTGTTCAAGCTGTACGACACCTACGGCTTCCCGATGGACCTGACCGCCGACATCGCCCGCGAGCGCGAGCTGACCATCGACGAAGCCGGCTTCGAGCGCGAGATGGACGCCCAGCGTGAGCGCGCCCGTTCCGCCAGCGCCTTCGGCATGGACTACAACAGCCTGGTCAAGGTCGACAGCGCCACCGAGTTCCTCGGCTACGAGGCCACCGAAGGCCAGGGCAAGATCATCGCCCTGTACAAGGACGGCCAGGCCGTCGACCAGCTGGGTGAAGGCGAGCAGGGCGTGGTCGTGCTCGACCGCACGCCGTTCTACGCCGAATCCGGTGGCCAGGTGGGTGACACCGGCTACCTGCAGGCTGGCGCTGCGCGCTTCGACGTGCGCGACACCACCAAGACCGGTGGTGCCTTCCTGCACCACGGCGTGGTTGCCAGCGGTGCGCTGGTGATCGGTTCGCCGGTCCAGGCCAAGGTCGATGCCGACGTGCAGCACGCCACCTCGCTGAACCACTCCGCCACCCACCTGCTGCACGAAGCGCTGCGCCAGGTACTGGGCGAGCACGTGCAGCAGAAAGGCTCGTTGGTCGACAGCCAGCGCCTGCGTTTCGACTTCAGCCACTTCGAGGCGGTGAAACCGGAGCAGATCAAGGCCCTGGAAGACATCGTCAACCGCGAAGTGCGCAAGAACACTGCGGTGGAAACCGAACTGACCGACATCGAAACCGCCAAGGCCAAGGGTGCCATGGCGCTGTTCGGCGAGAAGTACGGCGACACCGTGCGTGTGCTGAGCATGGGCGGCGATTTCTCGGTGGAGCTGTGCGGCGGTATCCACGCCAAGCGCACCGGTGACATCAGCCTGTTCAAGATCATCAGCGAAGGCGGCGTGGCCTCTGGCGTGCGCCGTATCGAAGCGGTCACCGGCGCTGCTGCGCTGGCCTACCTGAACGCTGCCGAAGAGCAGGTCAAGGAAGCCGCGCAGCTGGTGAAGGGTAACCGCGACAACCTGATCGACAAGCTGTCGGCTGTGCTCGAGCGCAACCGCCAGCTGGAGAAGCAGCTGGAACAGCTGCAGGCCAAGGCCGCCAGCGCCGCCGGGGATGATCTCTCCAATGCGGCCGTTGAGGTCAAGGGCGCCAAGGTGCTCGCCGCCCGCCTGGATGGGCAGGACGGCAAGGCCCTGCTGGCGCTGGTCGATCAGCTGAAGAACAAGCTCGGCCACGCAGTGATCCTGCTGGGCAGCGAGCATGAGGGCAAGGTCGTGCTGGTGGCCGGCGTGACCAAGGACCTCTCCAGCCAACTCAAGGCTGGCGATCTGATGAAACAAGCCGCTGCGGCGGTGGGTGGCAAGGGCGGTGGCCGTCCGGACATGGCCCAGGGTGGTGGCGTCGACGTCGCTGCACTGGACCAGGCCCTGGCGCTGGCCGTGCCATTCGCAGAGCAGGGACTTTGAGATGAGGGGGCCGGCGGTCTAGTCGCGGGCCTCTTCATGTTGGATTGTTTTTTGGGGCCCTGTATGGGCTGAGGCACCATTGAAATGGCGTTGATCGTACAGAAATTTGGCGGCACCTCTGTCGGTTCCATCGAGCGGATCGAGCAGGTAGCCGATAAGGTCAAGAAACACCGTGAGGCGGGCGACGACCTGGTGGTTGTGTTGTCGGCCATGAGCGGTGAAACCAATCGCCTGATCGACCTGGCCAAGCAGATCACCGATCAGCCGGTTCCGCGTGAACTGGACGTGATCGTGTCGACCGGTGAGCAGGTCACCATTGCCTTGCTGACCATGGCCTTGATCAAGCGCGGTGTGCCAGCGGTGTCCTACACCGGCAACCAGGTGCGCATTCTCACCGACAGCGCGCACAACAAGGCGCGCATCCTGCAGATCGACGACCAGAAGATTCGTGCCGACCTCAAGGAAGGCCGCGTGGTCGTGGTAGCGGGCTTCCAGGGCGTCGACGAGCACGGCAGCATCACCACCCTGGGCCGTGGTGGCTCCGACACCACGGGCGTGGCCCTGGCGGCTGCGCTGAAGGCTGACGAGTGCCAGATCTACACCGACGTCGATGGCGTCTACACCACCGACCCGCGCGTTGTGCCACAGGCCCAGCGCCTGGAGAAGATCACCTTCGAAGAGATGCTGGAAATGGCCAGCCTCGGTTCCAAGGTGCTGCAGATCCGTTCGGTGGAGTTCGCCGGCAAGTACAACGTTCCGCTGCGCGTGCTGCACAGCTTCAAGGAGGGTCCGGGTACCCTCATTACCATTGATGAAGAGGAATCCATGGAACAGCCGATCATTTCCGGTATCGCCTTCAACCGTGATGAAGCCAAGCTGACCATTCGCGGCGTGCCGGACACCCCGGGCGTGGCCTTCAAGATCCTCGGCCCGATCAGCGCCTCGAACATCGAGGTTGACATGATCGTGCAGAACGTTGCCCACGATAACACCACCGACTTCACCTTCACCGTACACCGCAACGAGTACGAGAAGGCGCAGAGCGTGCTGGAAAACACTGCCCGCGAAATCGGTGCCCGTGAAGTGATCGGCGACACCAAGATCGCCAAGGTCTCGATCGTCGGCGTCGGCATGCGTTCGCACGCCGGTGTTGCCAGCCGCATGTTCGAAGCCCTGGCCAAGGAGAGCATCAATATCCAGATGATCTCCACCTCCGAGATCAAGGTTTCGGTCGTGATCGAAGAGAAGTACCTGGAGCTGGCCGTACGCGCGCTGCACACCGCGTTCGAGCTCGACGCTCCGGCACGACAGAGCGAGTAATACGCTGCCTGGAAGGGCGCGGCTTGCCGCGCCCTTCGCGTTTCTGCTCGCCACACAGGCCTGTCCTGCCCTGTGTGGCGAGTAACCGGGCCCTGGTCGTCGTCCACGACCAGGCCGCGACACCCAAGACTGTTACCCCTGAATGTTTTGCGTAAGGAGAAAGCTATGTTGATTCTGACTCGTCGGTGCGCCGAGAGCCTGATCATTGGAGACGGCGAGATCACCGTGACGGTGCTCGGCGTCAAAGGCAACCAGGTGCGTATTGGCGTCAGCGCCCCGAAAGAAGTGGCTGTGCACCGCGAGGAAATCTACCTGCGGATCAAGAAAGAGAAGGACGAGGAGCCAAGCCTTTAATTTTTTTGAAGTTTTTTTCAAAAAAAGGGTTGCAAACGAGGAAGAGCCTGTTTAATATTCGCCTCGTGTTGCGGTGAGGTGGCCGAGTGGCCGAAGGCGCTCCCCTGCTAAGGGAGTATACCTCATAAGGGTATCGGGGGTTCGAATCCCCCCTTCACCGCCATTATTCGCTTAGGGCGCTGTAAGCAGTAAGAACGCTAAGTAGTTGATTTTAAACGAAAAAGTTCTTGCAAAAATGTTTCAGCGACCTATAATGCGCGGCAAGACACGGACTCATAGCTCAGCTGGATAGAGTACTCGGCTACGAACCGAGCGGTCGGAGGTTCGAATCCTCCTGAGTCCGCCACTTTTGAAGTGGCTTTGTTTGCAAGGCTGCTTCAAACAACCAGTGGTAATCTGGTCTAAAACTACCATCGCGGACTCATAGCTCAGCTGGATAGAGTACTCGGCTACGAACCGAGCGGTCGCAGGTTCGAATCCTGCTGAGTCCGCCACTTTTTGAAGTGGCTCTGCTTGCAAAGGCACTTCAACCAACCAGTGGTAACCTGGTCTAAAAAATACCACCACGGACTCATAGCTCAGCTGGATAGAGTACTCGGCTACGAACCGAGCGGTCGGAGGTTCGAATCCTCCTGAGTCCGCCACACCAAATCAAGAAGCCCGCTCATTTGAGCGGGCTTTTTGTTTTTCTGCGCCAATGAATTGTTGGTGATGTCGATCTACGCTCTTCTGTAATGATTGTGGTGTAGCTTGGGGCCGCCATGCGGCCCATCGCCGGCAAGCCAGCTCCCACAGGTATCGCGCTGCTCTCTGGACTGTGTTGTTCCTGTGGGAGCTGGCTTGCCGGCGAAAGGGCTGCAAAGCAGCCCCGAATTCGATCAGGTATCGCATACACATCCAGGCACACAACAAATGTGCTTTAACCGCCAGACCCACCGTCGCACTGATAGCTTCGAGCGTTGTCCCAGCTTTATCACGCAAACGATTGTTCTGGCCAAAATTTTAAGCGATCTGACAGCTTTAGCAGTGTATGATTGCGCCCGTCAGCCCCGCCGGGGCTTGTGGAAAACCACCATGGACTTACCCAGTAGTTACTCGCTAACAAGATTCATACAGAAAGATCTGACCGATTGATTCTCCCGGCGTGCTCCGCTGCTGGGAGTGGAGTTCGCCTATGACTGAAGTAGAAGTAAAAAAAGCGCAGGAAAGCCTGCAGGACCGCCTGGCCCAGGTGGTCGAACTGCTGCAACGCCAGCGCGTGGTCGAAGACCTGACCCACCGTCAGGAAGGCGCCCACAACGACCTGGTGGAAAACCTGGTCCACCGCCAGAACCTCGTCGAGCTGCAGCGCAAGCTCGATGACCTGCACCCCGCCGACATCGCCTACATCCTCGAAGCCTTGCCCCTGGAAGACCGCCTGACGGTCTGGCAGCTGGTGCGCTCGGATCGCGATGGCGACATCCTGCTGGAAGTGTCCGACGCCGTGCGGCAATCGCTGATCGCCGACATGGACGATCACGAACTGCTCGCCGCCGCCAAGGAAATGGACGCCGACGAGCTGGCCGACTTGGCTCCTGAGCTGCCGCGTGACGTTGTTCACGAGCTGATGGAAACCCTCGATGCCCAGCAACGCGAGCGCGTGCGTTCGGCGCTGAGCTACGACGAGGAGCAGGTTGGTGCGCTGATGGACTTCGAGATGGTCACCATCCGCGAAGACGTCAGCCTGGAAGTGGTGTTGCGCTACCTGCGCCGCCTGAAAGAACTGCCGAACCACACCGACAAACTGTTCGTGGTCGACTATGACGGCATTCTCAAGGGCGTATTGCCGATCAAGCGCCTGCTGGTCAATGACCCGGAAAAGAAGGTAGCGGAGGTCATGGCGACCGACCCGGTCTCCTTCCACCCCGAGGAAGATGCCTATGATGCGGCGCAGGCCTTCGAGCGTTATGACCTGGTATCCGCGCCGGTCGTGGACAAGAACGAACGCCTGATCGGCCGCTTGACCATCGACGAAATGGTCGACCTGATTCGTGAAGAAAGCGAAAGCGAAGTGCTGAACATGGCCGGTTTGCGCGAGGAAGAAGACATCTTCGCCTCGGTCTGGCGTTCGCTGCGCAACCGTTGGGCCTGGTTGGCCATCAACCTGATTACCGCTTTCGTTGCGTCGCGTGTGATCGGCCTGTTCGAAGGTTCGATCGAGAAGCTGGTGGCCCTGGCTGCGCTGATGCCGATCGTGGCGGGTATTGGTGGCAACTCCGGTAACCAGACCATCACCATGATCGTGCGGGCCATGGCGCTGGACCAGGTGTCGCCGGGCAACACCAGCCGCCTGATGCGCAAGGAGCTGGCGGTATCGCTGCTCAACGGCCTGATCTGGGGCGGGGTGATCGGTGCGGTGGCGTTCTGGCTGTATGGCAGCTGGTCGTTGGGCCTGGTGATGACTGCGGCGATGACCTTGAACCTGCTGTTGGCGGCCTTGATGGGAGTGTTGATCCCGATGACCCTGACGCGCCTGGGGCGCGACCCGGCGATGGGCTCCAGCGTGATGATTACCGCGGTGACCGACAGCGGCGGGTTCTTCATCTTCCTCGGGCTGGCCACGCTGTTCCTGCTGTAGCCGTTTAACTTCCACAAGCTGATGGGGTTCTTGTGGGAGCGGCCTTGTGTCGCGAAAGGGCTGCAAAGCAGCCCCGGAAGTATGCGCAGTGCCGCTGACATCGCGGGGCCGCTCTGCGGCCCTTTCGCGACACAAGGCCGCTCCCACAAAGGCAGTGATCCTACAGCGGCGGTAAGCCCACAAAAAAGCCAGCTTACGCTGGCTTTTTCATGTTCGGCTGCAAACCTCAGGAGGCGTCGGTAGCCATTTCCACATCGTGAGCGATGAGGGCGACCAGCGCGTTCTGCTGGCGGTGCGACAGTTGGCGGAAGCGTTGCAGCAACTCGCGTTCATGCAGGGACAGTTCAGGGCTGTCCAGGCGCATGCTCAACTCGTCACCCAGCGCACCTTCCTGGATAAGGCTCTGTTCCAGGCGCGCGATGATTTCGGAGTTCATGCTGCGGTGATGGTTGCGCGCTACCTCGGCAATGCGCTCACGCATCCCGTCTGGCAGGCGGACGACGAACTTGTCAGCGGTGCGGCTCGAATAAATAGCCTGTTTCATTGGGCGCATATAAATTGACCGGATTTTGGTTCAGGGGAAGCGGTTCTCAAATTGGCCGCACGGGGTGGTAGTACGACCGTGGCGACGACGAAATGTTCAACCGTCTGTGAAAAATGGATGCTCATCTTGCCTCATGGTCGCCGTTTCCTTGGCGTCAATTCTGTGACAAATAGTGAGCCGGATAAAGGCTTTGTGCCAGTACCAATTATCAGAAATGAGTACTGGTTTGAAAAGTTTTACATGCTCCAGCTTGCCCAATCGTCAGACTTTTGCCGTCAAAAACTGGTAAAACGCAGCAAAAGGCCGGGAAAGCCCCTAGAATGTGCCGGTTTCCCTCCATAGAGCATAGTGGCTATGCAACATGACGCAAGCGACCGCCAAACAGGGACAGGTCGGTTGATATATCTGGTAGGACCGTCGGGTTCCGGGAAAGATTCCCTGATCGATGCTTCTCGTGAGCGATTGGCAGCCGCGGGGGTGGAAATCGCCCGTCGCGTCATTACCCGATCGGCCGAAGCCAAGGGCGAAGCCGCCCATGGAGTCTCGGCCGAACAGTTCGAAGCACTGCGCGCGCAAGGCGCGTTCGCCATGCATTGGCGGGCCAATGGCCTGGATTACGGCATTCCGCTGCAGGTGGACCAGTGGCTGGCGGAGGGCAGGGCGGTGCTGGTGAATGGTTCGCGGGCTTATCTGGCCGAGGCGCGTCGGCGCTACCCGAACCTGTTGGCAGTGCTGGTCGAGGTCCGGCACGAGGTGCTGCGCGAGCGCTTGGTGGCCCGTGGCCGGGAAAGCGCAGAGGAAGTCGAGCAGCGCCTGGCACGTAATGCACGCTTGCAGGCGCTGGCCGATCCGTCGCTGCATGTGCTGGACAACTCCACCACTTTGGAAACCGCGGTCGCGGCATTGTTCGCGCTGCTGCGTGATGAAGGCGTGCTGCCGCAGGTGTAGCATTGGCAGAAAAGGATTACGCGAAAAAGCCCGCTTGAGGCATGACAAACGCCAGCATGCTGGTTAACATGCTGGCCGTCCTGCTGTGCAGCGTCCGCTGCCGGTACTTGCGTCTCAGTAGCTCAATTGGATAGAGCATCCCCCTCCTAAGGGGAAGGTTGCAGGTTCAATTCCTGCCTGGGACGCCATTTCCTTTCGTTCCCTTACCGCGTTCACCCGGTGTTGGTGACGCGAAATCGGGAAGCCTTGAACCTGCGTATTCCTACATCCCCAAATGCTTCAAGGCCCACAGCACTCCCATGCCTACAATCAGCGTCAGCATCGTGCTGCGCGTACGCCACGCCACCAACGCGGCCAGTATCGCTGCCGGTATCTGCGGGTTCATCCAGTCGAACCCCGCCTGCCGGTCAGGGAATACCACAGCCGGCAGTACCAATGCCGCCAGCACACTGGCCGGCACATACGCCAGGGCGCGGCGAAACAGTGGGGGGATGCGCAGCACCGTGTGCAACTCGATGAACGACAGGCGGATGGCGAAGGTGCCCAGGCCGATCAGAATGAAGGTTATCCACTGGGTCGTTTCGCTCATGATGCTTCCTGCTCGGTATTGGCGTCTGCCACGGTTTGCTGTTTTTGCCAGCTCTCGATGGCCAGCCCGGCGATGATGCCGCCCAGCGCGCCAGCCAGCAGGCCGAGGTTGTAGGGCAGGTTGGCGGCCAGCACGGCGAGCACGCCGCCGGTCAGCGCTGCCCCAAACGAGGCCGCATTGCGAATGCCGGGTATCAACAGGGCCAGGAATGACAATGGAATGGCAAAGCCCAGCGACCAGTCTTCAGGAATGCTCGCGCCCAGGTACATGCCCGCCAGCACCGAGAGGTTCCAGCCGAAGAACATGGTAGTTGCCGTACCGGCATAGTAGGGGTAGGCATACTGCCCGAGCCCGCCCGAGCCCATCTTCAGCGTGCACAAGGCGAAGGACTGGTCTGACAGCATGTACGCCATCGGCCACTTGTGGCGGCGCGGCAGCTGGCCCAGGTGCGGGGCCAGGCTGGCGCTGTACATCAGGAAGCGCAGGTTGATCACCAGTGCGGTGACTACCATGGTCACCGGCAGGGCGGCGCTTTGCATCAACTGCATCACCACCATTTGCGCCGAACCGGAGTAGAACAGCAAGGTCATGCCGATGGCATCGGTTGGCGACAGGCCCATGCCGATCGCCGTGACCCCGGTGATCAGGCCGAAGGGCACGATGCCGGAGGTCAATGGCAGGGCGCTGTGGGCACCTTGCCTGAACGCTTGGGTCCCGCTTGGATACGGCATTTGAAATCCTTGAAAGAGTGCAGACGGTGCAAGGGCGGTACGTCCACGTTAATGCGCGCGACAGTTGGCCTCAACGTCAGATTTCTGGAATAGTAGGCCTAAAAAAAATAGGCCTGAAACCGTGCACCTCGATACCCCTACCCGGCACTCGCTGCAGCTCAATGCCTTGCGTGCCTTCGAAGCGTCAGCCCGCCTGGGCGGTTTTGCCCGTGCCGCACTCGAGCTGAAGGTGACCCCGGGGGCCATCGCCGCCCTGGTCAAGACCCTGGAAAGCGAATATGGCGCAGCCTTGTTCGAGCGCCATGCCAAAGGCGTGCGCCTGACGCCCTTGGGCGAAAGCGTGAAAGGCCAGTTCACCGAGGCCTTCGACGCGGTGGAAGCCGCCGCGCGCACACTGCGCCGCCTGGCCGCACCGCAGCGGGTGCATATCGTTACATCGCCTGCCCTGGCGCAGTTGTGGATAGGGCCACGCCTGCCGGAACTGACCCGGCTGCTGGCACCCATCGAGATCTCGGTGACGGCGGTGGATGAGCCGCCCAACCTGAAGCGCAGCCCGTTCGACCTGTGCCTGTTCTACACCGAAAAGCCCGAGCGCTGGCAACGCAGGATAACCACGGAAGAAGTCCTGCCCGTGTGCGTGCCGGCCCTGGCCGCCAGCATCGCCAAGCCCGAGGACCTTGCCGACGCCCGTTGCATCGCCGACGTGGGCTGGAACGACTGGGCGGTGTGGACGGGGGCGGTGATGCCCGGGCACAAGTTCGTTGCCCGTGGGCCGGGTTTTTCCCTGTACTCGATCGCCCTGCAGCAAGCCTTGCTGGCCGCCGGGGTGCTGATAGGGCGCAGAAGCCTGGTGCAACGCTACCTCGACAGCGGCGAACTGGTCGCCCCCATCGACCGCGCGGTGCCACTGGGCATGACCATCGCCGCATGGCGGCTGCCGGGCGCCAAGGGCAACCAGGTGGTTGCCGCAGTGGAGGAGGCGCTGTTGCAGTTGGCTTGAGCGCCCCCAAGCCATGTACGGTGCCTGTGGGAGCGGGCAAATGCCATGCCCGTCGTCAACACCGCGAAAATAGGGCGTTGGGGCTATTCCGATGGTGCCACGCTAGGCATATGCTTGCCCGTCAGAGGCATGCCACTTGTGGCTGGGCATCAGGGAGAGCGTCCATGAGTCAGGAAACCCGGCCGGTACCCGCCGGCTTCAGTGAACACCAGTTACATACGTTGTTCGATCTTATCAGCGATGGTATCTGGGACTGGAATGCCAATACCGGCTACGTCTATCGCAACCCGGGCTGGTACGCCATGCTCGGCTACCCCAGCCACTCCATGGCCAATTCGGTGCTCACCTGGGAAAGCGTGATCCATCCGGAGGACTACCCGCGGGTGATGGCGCATTTCGAGGCATACATCAACCAGCGCAACGAGCATTACCTGGTCGAATACCGCTGCCGTTGCCACGATGGCAGCTACCTGTGGATCGAAGACAGCGGCTACATCATCGCCCATAACGAGGACGGCTCGGTGGCGCGCATGCTCGGAGCCCACCGCAACATCGACGCCAACAAGCGCCTGGTGGCGCAACTGGAGCAGAGGAACCAGTCGCTGGAAAGCCAGGTGGCCGAACGCACCCGCGAGCTGTCCTGGGTGAACCAGCAGTTGCAGCGGCAGCTGGACGAAAACCGCGAGCTGGCCGAGCGCGACGCGTTGACCCGCATTGCCAACCGCTATCGGCTGGAGAAGGCGCTGCAACTGGAGTGCGAGCGTGCCAAGCGCTTTCGCCAGCCGTTGTCGCTGATAGCCATGGACCTGGACGACTTCAAGCCGATCAATGACCGCTATGGCCATGCCCGTGGCGATGCGGCGCTGGTGCGGGTGGTCGACGTCCTGCGTACCTGCCTGCGGCAGCAGGACCTGCTGGCGCGCTGGGGTGGGGACGAGTTCGTCATCGTATTGCCGCAGGCCTCGCTGGGCGAGGCGCTGGAGGTGGCAGCACGCTTGCGCCAGGCGATGGTGCAGGTGGAGCCGGTGGGCGATTGCCAGCTGACCATGAGCTACGGCGTGGTGCAATGGCAGGAAGGGGAGCACCAGCATGCACTGCTGGCGCGTGCCGACACGGCGCTGTACCGGGCCAAGGGGAACGGCAAGAACGCGATAGCCCAATAGATCGCGATCATTGTGGGAGCGGGCGTGCCCGCGAACACCGGCGGAGCCGGTGCCATACACCGTGTTGGGGGCTTCGCGGGCATGCCCGCTCCCACAGAGGCCGCGGTGGTTTCAGGTTTTGTGTCGGACCGCTGTCGGGCCCGAATGAAAAAAGACCCGCAACGCCTGGAGCGCTGCGGGCCAAATCGGCCTCGGCCGCTTCAGTGTCAGATATGCAGGGCGTGGCCCAGGGCGCGCAGTGCCGCTTCCTGTACCGCCTCACCCAGTGTCGGGTGGGCATGGATGGTGCCGGCCACATCCTCCAGGCACGCGCCCATCTCCAGCGACTGGGCAAACGCCGTCGACAACTCGGAAACCGCCACGCCAACCGCCTGCCAACCCAGGATCAGGTGGTTGTCACGGCGCGCCACCACCCGCACGAAACCGCTTTTCGATTCCAGGCTCATGGCCCGGCCATTGGCGGCAAACGGGAACTGCGCGACGATGCAGTCCAGCCCTTGCTGGCTAACTTGTTCCGGGGTCTTGCCGACCACCACCACTTCCGGGTCGGTGAAACACACCGCCGCGATCGCGCTGGGTTCGAAACGGCGTGCCTTGCCGGCGATGATCTCGGCGACCATCTCGCCCTGGGCCATGGCCCGGTGCGCCAGCATCGGTTCGCCAGCCACGTCGCCGATGGCCCAGACGTTGCGCATGCTGGTCTGGCAGCGCTCGTCGATGGCGACGGCGGCGCCGTTCATCTTCAGGTCCAGGCACTCCAGGTTGAAACCTTGCGTGCGCGGCCGACGGCCCACGGCCACCAGCACCTGGTCAGCTTCCAGGCGCAGTTGCCCACCCTGGCCATCACGGGCCAGCAGGCAGCCGCCTTCGTAACCCTCGACGCTGTGGCCCAGGTGCAGGGTGATGCCCAGCTTCTTCAGCGATTCGGCCACCGGTGCGGTCAGCTCGCTGTCGTAGGTCGGCAGGATGCGCTCGCGCGCTTCCACCACGCTGACCCGTGCGCCCAGCTTGCGGTAGGCGATGCCCAGTTCCAGGCCGATATAGCCGCCGCCCACCACCACCAGGTGCTGCGGCAGGGTTTTCGGCGCCAGGGCTTCGGTCGAGGAAATGATCGGCCCGCCCAGCGGCAGCATCGGCAGTTCGACACTGCTGGAGCCAGTGGCCAGCAACAGGTGCTCGCACTGGATACGCTGGCCATCGACCTCGACCTGCTTGCCGTCGAGCACCTTCGCCCAGCCATGGATCACCTTGACCCCGTGCTTTTTCAGCAGGGCGGCGACGCCGGTGGTCAGGCGGTCGACGATGCCGTCCTTCCAGGCCACGCTCTGGCCGATGTCCAGGCGTGGCGAGGCGACGCTGATGCCCAGCTCCGACGGGCCGGCAAAGCGCGAAGTCTGGTGGAACTGCTCGGCAACGTGGATCAGTGCCTTGGACGGGATGCAGCCGATGTTCAGGCAGGTACCGCCCAGTGCCTGGCCTTCCACCAGCACGGTGGGGATGCCCAGTTGCCCGGCGCGGATGGCAGCCACGTAGCCGCCAGGGCCGCCGCCGATGATCAACAGGGTAGTCTGGATAGTCTGTTGCATGCTCACTCCACGAACAGGCAGGCGGGTTGTTCGAGCAGGCCACGCACGGCCTGGATGAACAGCGCGGCGTCCATGCCATCGACCACGCGGTGGTCGAACGAGCTGGACAGGTTCATCATCTTGCGCACGACGATCTGGCCGTCGATCACCACAGGCCGCTCGACCATGCGGTTGACACCGACGATCGCCACTTCCGGGGTGTTGACCACCGGTGTGCTGACGATACCGCCCAGGGCGCCCAGGCTGGTCAGGGTGATGGTCGAACCGGACAGCTCGTCGCGGCTGGCCTTGTTGTTGCGGGCAGCGTTGGCCAGGCGCGAAATCTCGCCGGCATTGCTCCACAGGCTGCCAGCTTCGGCATGGCGCAGCACCGGCACCATCAGGCCGTTGTCACCCTGGGTGGCGATGCCCACATGCACCGCGCCATGGCGGGTGATGACCTGGGCTTCGTCGTCATAGGTGGCGTTGATCTGCGGGAAGTCGCGCAGTGCCACGACCAGGGCACGCACCAGGAACGGCAGCAGGGTCAGCTTGCCGCGGCTGTCGCCGTGCTTGCTGTTGAGTTGCTGGCGCAGGGCTTCCAGGGCGGTGACGTCGATTTCTTCCACATAACTGAAGTGCGCGACCCGGCGCTTGGCGTCCTGCATGCGCTGGGCGATCTTGCGGCGCAGGCCGATCACCGGCACCTGCTCGCTGTCGGTGCGCTTGGCATAGCCGCTCGGGGCTTGTCCGCCAGTGCTGTGCGGCTTGCTCATGAAGGCGTCGAGGTCTTCGTGCAGGATGCGCCCGGCCGGGCCGCTGCCATGCACGTAACGCAGTTCGATACCGGCATCCAGGGCACGCTTGCGCACCGCCGGCGAGGCCAGCGGCTTGTCGCCTGGCTGGCGCGGCACGATCGGGGCTGCCTCGTGGTTGACGGGCGCCTGGCAGGCGGCCGGTCTTGCTTCCTTCTGCGGCTCTGGCTTGGCGGCTACCGGGGCAGCGGGGGCCTCGACCTGTTCGCGCTTGGGCACATCCTTGGTGGGCACATCCACATGGTTGCCGCTGCCTTCCACTTCGATGCGGATCAGCTCGCTGCCGACCGCCATCACTTCACCGGGCTGCCCACCCAGGGCCAGCACCTTGCCGCTGACCGGCGAAGGGATTTCCACGGTGGCCTTGTCGGTCATGACGTCGGCCACTACCTGGTCTTCGGCGATCATGTCGCCGACCTTGACGAACCACTCGACCAACTCGACCTGCGCGATGCCTTCGCCAATGTCCGGCATCTTGATGACGTGCGTGCCCATTCAGACCTCCATGACCTTTTTCAATGCCGCACCTACCCGCGAAGGCCCTGGGAAGTAAGCCCATTCCTGTGCGTGGGGGTAGGGGGTGTCCCAGCCAGTGACGCGCTCGATCGGCGCCTCCAGGTGGTGGAAGCAGTGTTCCTGCACCAGCGACACCAGTTCGGCGCCGAAGCCGCAGGTGCGGGTGGCCTCGTGTACCACCACGCAGCGGCCGGTCTTTTTCACCGACTCGACGATGGTGTCCAGGTCCAGCGGCCACAGGCTGCGCAGGTCGATCACCTCGGCGTCGACGCCGGTTTCTTCGGCGGCCACCTGGGCCACGTACACCGTGGTGCCGTAGGTCAGCACGGTCACGTCATTGCCGGGGCGGGTAATGGCCGCCTTGTCCAGCGGCACGCTGTAGTAGCCATCGGGCACGGCGCTTTGCGGGTGCTTCGACCACGGCGTGACAGGGCGGTCGTGGTGGCCGTCGAACGGGCCGTTGTACAGGCGCTTGGGTTCCAGGAAGATCACCGGGTCATCGCATTCGATCGAGGCGATCAGCAGGCCCTTGGCGTCATACGGGTTGGACGGCATGACAGTGCGCAGGCCGCACACCTGGGTGAACATCGCTTCCGGGCTCTGGCTGTGGGTCTGGCCGCCATAGATCCCGCCACCGCAGGGCATGCGCAGGGTCAGCGGGGCGATGAACTCGCCGGCCGAACGGTAACGCAGGCGCGCCATCTCGGAAACGATCTGGTCGGAGGCCGGGTAGAAGTAGTCGGCGAACTGGATTTCCACCACCGGGCGCAGGCCGTAGGCACCCATGCCCACTGCGGTGCCGACGATGCCGCTCTCGGAGATCGGCGCGTCGAACACGCGGGACTTGCCGTACTTGTTCTGCAGGCCTTCGGTGCAGCGGAACACGCCGCCGAAGTAACCGACGTCCTGGCCGTAGATCACCACATTGTCGTCGCGCTCGAGCATGACATCCATGGCCGAGCGCAGGGCCTGGATCATGGTCATGGTAGTGGTAGCCATGGCGGTTTCCGGGTTGATGCTGTTGTTGTGGTCGTTCATCTCAAACCCCCAGTTCCTGGCGTTGACGGCGCAGGTGGTCGGGCATTTCCTTGTACACGTCCTCGAACATCGAGGCGGCACTCGGGATGTGACCGTTGGCCAGGGTGCCGTACTGCTCGGCTTCCTTCTGCGCGGCGATCACCGCGGCTTCCAGCTCGGCAGTGGTGGCCTGGTGTTCTTCCTCGGACCAGTGGCCGATCTTGATCAGGTGCTGCTTCAGGCGAGCGATCGGGTCGCCGAGCGGGAAGTGGCTCCAGTCATCGGCCGGTCGGTACTTGGACGGGTCGTCCGAGGTCGAGTGCGGGCCGGCACGGTAGGTGACCCACTCGATCAGGCATGGGCCCAGGCCGCGACGGGCGCGTTCGGCGGCCCAGCGCGAGGCGGCGTACACGGCGACGAAGTCGTTGCCGTCAACCCGCAGCGAGGCAATGCCGCAACCCACGCCACGGCCGGCGAAGGTGGTCGACTCGCCACCGGCGATGGCCTGGAAGGTGGAAATCGCCCACTGGTTGTTGACCACGTTGAGGATCACCGGGGCGCGGTACACGTGGGCGAAGGTGAGGGCGGTGTGGAAGTCCGACTCGGCGGTTGCGCCGTCGCCGATCCACGCCGAGGCGATCTTGGTATCGCCCTTGATCGCCGAGGCCATGGCCCAGCCGACCGCCTGCACGAACTGGGTCGCCAGGTTGCCGCTGATGGTGAAGAAACCGGCGTCGCGTACCGAATACATGATCGGCAGCTGGCGGCCCTTGAGCGGGTCGCGCTCGTTGGACAGCAGCTGGCAGATCATCTCAACCAGCGACACGTCGCGGGCCATCAGGATGCTTTGCTGGCGGTAGGTGGGGAAGCACATGTCGGTGCGGTTCAGCGCCAGGGCCTGGCCGCTGCCGATGGCTTCTTCACCCAGGCTCTGCATGTAGAAGGACATCTTCTTCTGGCGCTGGGCGACCACCATGCGGCTGTCGAAAATCCGTGTCTTGAGCATGGCGCGCATGCCCTGACGGAGAACTTGCGGGTCGATGTCTTCGGCCCACGGGCCTTGCGCGTCGCCTTGCTCGTCGAGCACGCGGATCAGGCTGTAGGACAGGTCCGCGGTGTCGGCAGCGTCGACATCGACTGGGGGTTTACGGGCTTGACCTGCATCGTTCAGGCGCAGGTAGGAGAAATCGGTCTGGCAGCCTGGCCGGCCGGTAGGCTCGGGCACATGCAAACGCAGGGGGGCGTACTCGTTCATGCTTTTTACGCTCGCTCGGGTATTTGTTTTTGTGAGCTCTGAAGCGGCCGCCGCTGAGTACCGGCTTGTGACTGGTAGGTCAGCGTCCCCTACATCTTAGTGGGCCGGCAGGAGAATTTTTCTCTCAAGTTGATTGCCTTTGCCGAGCAGGGCAGATAAACATTCCGTATAAACACAAAAAACCGGTGATTTTGTCTCATGCGCAAACTCGATCGTACCGATATCGGCATTCTCAACAGCCTGCAGGAAAATGCCCGCATCACCAACGCCGAGCTGGCCCGCTCGGTAAACCTGTCCCCCACACCCTGCTTCAACCGGGTGCGGGCCATGGAAGAACTGGGGGTGATCCGCCAGCAGGTGACCTTGCTGTCGCCCGAGGCGTTGGGGCTGGACGTGAACGTGTTCATCCACGTGAGCCTGGAAAAACAGGTCGAGCAGTCGTTGCACCGTTTCGAGGAAGAAATTGCCGAACGGCCAGAAGTGATGGAGTGCTACCTGATGACGGGCGATCCGGACTACCTGTTGCGGGTACTGCTGCCCAGCATCCAGGCGCTGGAACGGTTTCTGGATTACCTGACTCGGTTGCCAGGGGTGGCCAACATCCGTTCCAGTTTCGCCTTGAAGCAGGTGCGCTACAAGACGGCCTTGCCGCTGCCGGCCAATGGTATGACCTTGCGGGAATGAGGGCGGCTTTGACGGGGGGAAGCCGGGTATCAGGCCAGCCGGATATTACTGAAATAGAAGGTGAGTATTTCTCCCGGTATTGCGCTTGCATTCAAAAGCCGTGAGAGCGAAGCGCTTGAGTGCAGCCCGGTGCAAGTGCATGAACACGACATGACCGACACTGGACGCGCCCTTGATTCACGATTTGTCAGGCAGGGGACTGCGCCGCAGCAATTTTGCTTTTATGCTTGGCTGCAACCCATCGCCACCTGACCCGGGAGCCGCAAGGGACCTATGCGAAATATATGGAAGCCGTTTCAGTCGTTGTATTTCGCCGCGCTGATGATGTTGATCGGCTCGGGCCTGCTCAGTACCTACCTGGCCCTGCGCCTGGCAGCTGATCATGTCGACAGCCTGTGGGTGGGTGCCTTGATGGCGGCCAACTACTTTGGCCTGGCGGTAGGCGGCAAGGTCGGCCACCGGTTGATTGGCCGGGTAGGGCACATTCGCGCCTATGCCACTTGCGCCGGCATCGTCGGCGCGGCGGTGCTCGGCCATGGCCTGACCAGTTGGCTGCCGGCCTGGGTCGGGCTGCGGATGATCGTCGGCCTGGGGATGATGTGCCAGTACATGGTCATCGAGAGCTGGCTGAACGAGCAGGCCGACGTGAAGCATCGTGGCGCGGTGTTCAGCGGCTACATGATCGCCTCGTACCTGGGCCTGGTGCTCGGTCAGCTGATCCTGGTGGTGCACCCACAGCTTGGCCTGGAGCTGCTGATGCTGGTGGCCATGTGTTTCACCCTGTGCCTGGTACCGGTCGCCATGACCCGGCGCATTCACCCGGCGCCGTTGCGCCCGGCACCGATGGAGCCGAAGTTCTTCATCAAGCGCGTGCCGCAGTCGCTCAGCACGGTGCTGGGTTCGGGGCTGATCGTCGGCTCGTTCTATGGTCTGGCGCCCCTGTATGCCTCCAGCCAGGGCATGACTACCGAGCAGGTCGGTCTGTTCATGGGTAGCTGCATCTTTGCCGGCCTGCTGGTGCAGTGGCCGTTGGGCTGGTTGTCTGACCGCTACGATCGGGCCGTGCTGATCCGCAGCGTGGCGGTGGGGTTGGCGCTGGCCTCGGCGCCGCTGGCGATGCTGCCCAGCGTGCCGCTGGAGTTGCTGTTCGGCATAGGCTTCGTGATTTCGTTGCTGCAGTTCTGCCTGTACCCGCTGGCGGTGGCGTTTTCCAACGACCATGTGGAAAGCGAACGGCGGGTGTCGCTGACCGCGATGCTGCTGGTGACCTACGGCGTGGGTGCCTGTATCGGGCCGCTGGCGGCAGGCGTGCTGATGAAGGTGCTCGGCCCGCAGATGCTGTATGCCTTCTTCGTGTTCTTTGCCCTGGTGCTGGTGTGGCGCATTCGTCCGAAGGCGGTCACCGGGCTGCACCAGGTGCAGGATGCGCCTTTGGGCCACGTTGCCATGCCGGCTGCCGGTTCGCCACTGTCGGCGGCGCTGGACCCACGGGTGGATGAGCAGACGGTACAGGAGGTGATGCAGGCGCCGGTGGCGGCAGAGGATACCGAGGCGGAAGAGAAGGGGGCTGACAAGGAGCCTGAGCCGGAAGGTGAGGTCAGCAAGTCGGTGTAGGCCTGTGCCGGCCTCTTCGCGGGCACGCCCGCTCCCACAGCGACCGCGCCGGGTTCGAAGCATGCGCTGTACCTGTGGGAGCGGGCATGCCCGCGAAGAGGCCGGCACAGGAGAAGCACAAATGAAAACGCCACCTTGATAGGTGGCGTTTTTGTACTCGGCCGACGATCAATAGTCGTCCTTGTCGAACCGCCGCGCTTCACGCTGCAACTGGTACACAAAGCTCTCGACCTTGCGCTGCGCCTGCCCGGTAAGGTTATGGAAGCGCACGCCAGCAAAGGTGGTGTTGATCCGCTCTTCATAGTGCAGGTGGCGCAGCTCGACCATGGTGTCGACCAGGCCCAGCGGGTTGCCCGCCTTGAAACGCTCGTACACCTGGCCCAGTTGCAGGCGATCCTCGACATTGCCTTCGAAGCGCAGTTTGCAGCCGGTGGCGGAGATGTCCAGCAGCTTGCCACGCAGGGCGCCGTTGCCCTTGAGGTGGGCACCATCGAGGATGACATCGACCAGCTGCGACAGCTTCAGCGCGGCGCGGAAGGCATTGCGGCGCTGGTGGTAGGTCATCTCCAATGGCATGGCGCCGCGGTAGCAGCGGTGGCCGTCGACTTCACTGATCTTCAGCTCGTGGTTGCAGTCCCAGGCGATGCGCACGCCATCGTGGAAGCCTTCGACGCGGAAGTGTTCGCCGTTCTCGATGAACTTTTCACCGTCGCGCGGGATCATCTCGTCCAGCGCCAGGGTGTTGCTTTCACGGTCCACGTGCACCACGTAGCTCTGGAAGCGCTGGCTGCGGTCGTGGAAGGTGATGATCAGGGGGTCGTGGCTTTCCTGCAGCTGCCGCAAGTTGGCCGCAATCTCCAAAGGGGTGTTCAGCACCTTTGGCGGCTGCGGGGCATCGGATTCATTGAACACGGCTTATCGTTCTCCAGGCAAAAGCGACACACGCAATTAACGGCATTTTGCCAGTATGTTCCGTGCCTTGATAGAAAAAATCACACTTGGCTAAGCGCCCGTGGCTTGGCCAGTGGCGAGGTGCTGCCGCGGCTGTCGTAGAGCGACGGAGAATCGCCGCCCATGAGGATCCGGATCTGGTTGTTGGTGACGTGTTGCTGCACCTGGATGATCCGGCCATTGGTCTCGTTGAGTTGTTGGCAGGCTTGCATCAACTGGCTGATCACATCGAGTTGCTGCAGCAGCAGTTCACCGTTCGGCGATTGTGCCGCCACGGCCTCCACTCCGGCGCGATCAGGGCTCAGGCCAAGGCTGGCAAGCAGGTTGTTGCGCCGCAGGCCTTGCTGCTCCAGCAGCACGATCAAAGACTGCTTGCGGGCCAGGATATTCTCCAGTGGCGCCATGTCGCGGCCATGCAGGGCGATCGCTTCCTTTTGCAGAAGGTCCAGCAGTTCCTGCATGGGGGCGATGTCATCTTCGATCAGTTGCAGCAAGGTGGTGTCGTGCATGGCTAACTCTTGGCTTTTCTAGCGTCCGTGAAGTCAGCGCGCCGAACGGTCAGCGCTGGGCTTCGAAATCGAGCAGTTTGCTGGCGACCCGGCCGGCATCGACCTGGTAGCTGCCGTCGGCGATCGCCTGTTTCAACTGGGCCACACGGGCACTGTTGACCACTGGCTCGTCGCGCAGCTTGTCGCTGATCTTCTGCAACTGCTGGGCCTCTTGGCTGAGGTGTACCGCTTCTCCGCTGGCGCTGGTGGCGGTTGCCGCTTCCTGGCTGGCTGCCGGTTTTTCGGCGCTGCCGTTCGCGGTGTTGCCGCGCACGCCGCCCGTTACGGACGGAGAGTTATTCAAACGACTGAAGTCGATGACCATGATCAGAAACCTCTGGGTATTTGGACGCTTGCCTTGTTTTCGGCCAACCCGAAAGAAACTTTAGGCACAAATGCATAGCCGCCTGTCAGCAAGCTCGCGAACCCGTTTTCTGACACAGTTTAGGAAAAGCGGTTCCTCACCGCCAGCGCAAATCAATGGGCTGGCTACATACTTACCTCGACCTGGCCGGGGCCGGTCACCCTGGCCTTGATCACCCGTTTGGAATTGAGGTTGCGCACCCGGATCTGTTCGCTCAGGCCGCCCTTGCTCAGGGCTTCTCCGGGCATGCGCACACTCAGGCTGCCACTGCGGGCGATGATCACCACGTGGTCGCCCTTGCGCACCACCTCGGCCTGTTCCAGGTGTTGCGGGGTGAGTACCTGGTCGATCACCGTGGGGCGCAGCATCTTCATGCCCACCGCCTGCTCCAGTTCGGTCAAGAAGCCTTGGCCCAGGGTGCCGACATCGCGCTCGCGCAGGGCCACGTCGCCTTCGCCCACCACGTTGTCGCGCTTGAGCGGCCGGGTCACCACCACCACATCGCGGAACAGCCGCACAGTGGCCGGCACGAACACGGTCCAAGGCGCGGTGCCTTCGCAGCGCACCTTTACCGTGACGCGGCCCAACGGCTGGGCCGGGCTTTCCAGCGAGGCGTCCAGTTGCTGGCTGCACAGCGGCATGCGCAGGCGCGGGTCCAGCGGGTTGACCTGGATCTCGTAACGGCCGGCGGTCTGGGTGGTTGCCAGATAATCTTCGACGCTGAATTCAAGAAACCCTTGAGTGACACCGATAAGCTGTTCAGGCAAGGTAAACGCTTCCGCTACCGTGCGAACGCCGGGTACCAGAAGGCACAGCATGGCCAGCGAGCCAGTCAGCAGGCGCGTCAATCGTCGGAAAAATGTCGTTTTCGTGTACATGGCGCTCAAAAAAGCAAAGCCCGTGCCGACTCGCTACCTGAGTTGCAACGAAAGGCTGAAACATAAAGGAGTCTGGCATGGCAGGTGTTATGGATTCGGTCAACCAGCGCACGCAGCTGGTGGGGCAGAATCGCCTGGAATTGCTGCTGTTCCGCCTCAATGGCGAGCAGCTTTACGGCATCAACGTATTCAAGGTCAGGGAAGTGCTGCAATGCCCTGCGCTGACCCTGCTGCCCAAGGCGCACCCGGTGGTGCGCGGTGTTGCCAATATTCGCGGGGCGACCATCCCGATCCTCGATCTGTCGATGGCCACCGGGTTGCGGCCGCTGCAGGAAGACACGCGCAACAGTTTCGTGATCATCACCGAGTACAACACCAAGACCCAAGGCTTCCTGGTGCATTCGGTGGAGCGCATCGTCAACATGAACTGGGAAGAAATCCATCCGCCACCCAAGGGCACCGGCCGCGACCACTACCTGACCGCGGTTACGCGGGTGGACAACCGCATGGTCGAGATCATCGATGTGGAGAAGGTGCTGGCCGAAGTGGCGCCGTCGTCCGAGTCGGTGTCGGCCGGGGTGATCGATGCCGAGGTGCAGGACAAGGCCGTGCTGCTGCGGGTGCTCACCGTCGACGATTCGTCGGTGGCGCGCAAGCAGGTCAGCCGCTGCCTGCAGACCGTGGGGGTCGAGGTGGTGGCGCTTAATGATGGCCGTCAGGCCCTGAACTACCTGCGCCAGCTGGTGGATGAGGGCAAGAAGCCGGAAGAAGAGTTCCTGATGATGATCTCGGACATTGAAATGCCGGAAATGGACGGCTATACGCTAACGGCGGAGATCCGCAGCGATCCGCGCATGCAAAAATTGCACATCTGCCTGCATACTTCGCTTTCCGGGGTGTTCAACCAGGCGATGGTCAAGAAGGTCGGTGCCGATGACTTCCTGGCCAAGTTCAAGCCGGACGACCTGGCCCAGCGGGTGGTCGACCGGATCAAGGCAACGCATTGAAGCCGCCGGGGGCAGGCCCCCGGCACCAGTGATTTAAAAGAGGCGGCAGTAGTGTCTACGGGTAATTTGGATTTCGAACAGTTCCGGGTCTTCCTGGAGAAAGCCTGTGGCATCCTGCTGGGCGAGAATAAGCAGTACCTGGTCTCCAGCCGTCTCAACAAGCTGATGGAGCAACAGGGCATCAAGAGCCTGGGCGAGCTGGTGCAGCGCATCCAGGCCCAGCCGCGCGGCGGCTTGCGCGAGCAGGTGGTCGATGCCATGACCACCAACGAGACCCTGTGGTTTCGCGATACCTACCCGTTCGAGGTGCTGAAGAACAAGGTCATCCCCGAGTTCATCCGCAACAACCCCGGCCAGCGCCTGCGCATGTGGTCCGCGGCCTGTTCGTCGGGGCAGGAGCCGTATTCCATCTCGATGGCCATCGACGAATTCGAGCGCAGCAACCTCGGCCAGTTGAAGATGGGCGCGCAGATCGTTGCCACCGACCTGTCCGGCACCATGCTGACCAACTGCAAGACCGGCGAGTACGACAGCCTGGCGATTGCCCGTGGCTTGTCCCAGGAGCGCCTGCAGCGCTACTTCGACACCAAGGGGCCTGGGCGTTGGGCGGTCAAGCCGGCGATTCGCAGCCGCGTCGAGTTCCGCTCGTTCAACCTGCTCGACAGCTATGCCAGCCTGGGCAAGTTCGATGTGGTGTTCTGCCGTAACGTGCTGATCTATTTCTCGGCGCAGGTGAAGAAGGACATCCTGTTGCGTATCCACAGTACGTTGAAGCCGGGTGGGTATCTGTTCCTCGGGGCTTCCGAGGCGCTGAACGGGCTGCCGGACCATTACCAGATGGTGCAGTGCAGCCCGGGGATCATCTACCAGGCGAAGTAAGCACAAAGGCCGGCAGCGAAAGTTGCCGGCCTTTTTGTTTGCCTGTGCCGGCCTCTTCGCGGGCATGCCCGCTCCCACAGGCCGGCGCGGTACCGGTGGGAGCGGGCGCGCCCGCGAAGAGGCCGGCACAGGAAAAATACTGACGTCAATTTTTTGTTTTGCCGCTTTTGCCGCCCGGCAATTGCCGCTTTCGCCGCTCAAGGCGGAAGGCCTTTGCCGCTTTTCTGGCATCACTCTGACAGCACCTTGCCCCGCAAGCCCGTATTTCCGGGCTTTCTGTTGGTTGGCACAGCCCTTGCTATACCTTGCCCAACGATATTCCGGTCAACCTCCGAAGGTTTCCCCGACATGAGCATCAGCTTCGACAAGGCGCTTGGTATTCACGAAAAGGCCCTGGGCTTCCGCGCCCAGCGCGCCGAAGTGCTGGCCAACAACATCGCCAACGCCGACACGCCCAACTACAAGGCGCGCGACATGGACTTCGCCTCGGTGCTCGCTGCCGAAAGCGACAAGCAGCAGAGTGGCGGCCGTTTCAGCCTCGATCGTACCAACAGCCGCCATATCGAGGCCGAGGGCCTGGCCATGGCCGACGATACCCTCAAGTACCGCACGCCAACGCAGCCGTCGATCGACCAGAACACCGTGGACGCGCAGATCGAGCAATCGAACTACACCGAAAACGCCGTCGGCTTCCAGGCCAGCTTCACCTTGCTCAACAGTAAATTCAAAGGGCTGGTTTCGGCCCTGCGGGGAGAATGACCATGTCCCTTTCCAGTGTCTTCAACATTGCCGGTAGCGGCATGAGTGCGCAGAACACGCGCCTGAACACCGTTGCTTCCAACATCGCCAACGCCGAGACCGTGTCCTCGAGCATCGACCAGACCTACCGCGCCCGCCACCCGGTGTTCGCCACCACCTTCCAGGACGCGCAGGCCGGCGGCAGCCAGTCGCTGTTCGAAGACCAGGGCGAGGCAGGGCAGGGCGTGCAGGTAAAAGGCATCGTCGAGGACCAGAGCAACCTGGAGGCCCGTTACGAGCCCAACCACCCGGCGGCGAACAAGGACGGCTACGTCTACTACCCGAACGTCAACGTGGTCGAGGAGATGGCTGACATGATCTCCGCCAGCCGCGCGTTCCAGACCAACGCCGAGTTGATGAATACGGCCAAGGCCATGATGCAGAAGGTCCTGACCCTCGGTCAGTGATAAGGAAACCAGACCATGGCAATCGATACCAACGGTGTGAACCTCAACGACGTGCTCGCGGCGTCGGGTGTAGGCACCAGCACCAAGAAGACCACGGACACCGCCTCCAAGACCGGCAACGACTCGCTCGGCAAGGACGCGTTCCTGCAATTGCTGGTCACCCAGATGCAACACCAGAACCCGCTGGACCCACAGGACAACGGTGAGTTCGTTGCCCAGCTGGCGCAGTTCAGCAGCCTGGAAGGCATTACCTCGTTGAACGAATCGGTCAACTCCATCACCAGCGCCATGGCCTCGTCCCAGGCCCTGCAGGCGTCGTCGCTGGTCGGGCGTTCGGTGGTGGTGCAGAACGACAAGGCCGTGGTCGACACCGCAGAAAGCTTCAATGCGCAGTTCGTCGTGCCGCAAGCCATCGGCGAAGCGAAGATCACCATCAAGGACAAGGACGGCAATACCGTCAAGACCATCGAGCTGGGCGAGCAGAAAGCCGGTTACGCCGATTTCATCTGGGACGGTACCAACAGCAGTGGCGAGAAAGTCGACCCTGGTACTTACACCTTCACTGCCACCACCACGGTGGATGGCAAGTCGGTGCAGATGAACACGCTGTTGCCAGCCAAGGTGACCAGCGTCAGTTTCAGTGCCGCCGGCGAAATGGTGCTCAACCTCGCCGGTGTTGGCAAAGTGTCCCTCTCCGACGTGCAAACCATCGGTATCTAAGGCCCGCTAGAGCGGCAAAAGGAGCGAATTCATGTCTTTCAATATCGGCCTTAGCGGTCTGTACGCAGCAAACAAGCAACTGGATGTCACCGGCAACAACATCGCCAACGTCAACACCAACGGTTTCAAGTCGTCGCGTGCCGAGTTCGCCGATGTCTATGCAGGTTCCAATCGCCTGGGCGTGGGCAAGAACCAGGTGGGTAACGGTGTGCGCCTGGCAGCGGTTTCCCAGCAGTTCACCCAGGGTGACGTCAACACCACCGGCAACGTGCTGGACATGGGGATTCAGGGGCAGGGCTTCTTCGTGCTTTCCGATAACGGCTCGCGCGTGTACACCCGTGCGGGTGCTTTCCAGGCCAGCAAGGACAACTTCGTGGTTACCTCGGACGGCTTGCGCCTGCAGGGCTATGCCGCCGACTCGACTGGCAAGATTCAGAAGGGCGTGCTCACCGATCTGCAGATCGATACGTCGTCGCTGCAGCCAAAGGCAACATCGCTGATCGACCAGGGTATCAACCTGAATTCCTCGGCCGCCGACATCCCGTTGGAAGTGGATGATGGTACTGGCGTGATGGTGCCGAACCTGCCGTTCGATCCTTCCGATCAGACGACTTACACCAAGTCTTTCCCGACCAAGGTGTACGACAGCCAGGGTAACGAGCACACCATGGAGCAGTTCTATCGCAAGACTGGCACCAATGAGTGGACCATGTACACCCTGGTCGATGGGCGCAACCCGTTTTCCCCATCCTCCACCGTGCCGCTGACTGGCACCATCAGCTTCAACAGCGATGGCTCGGTCAAGAGCATGACTGCGGACAATACCGGCCACCCGGCGGGCTCGTCGTTCACCGTGACCAACAACACCTTCACCATGACTGGCTGGGTGCCGGCGGTGGAAGATTCTGCGGGTAACTGGATCTCCAACGGCGCGGTGGGCAATGCCGATGGCATGCGCCTGGCGATGAACAGCACTACCTCCTACAACACCGAGACCGCGCGCATGTCGCAGTCCCAGGACGGCTACGCGACCGGTATCCTGTCGAGCCTGAGCATCGACTCGACCGGTGTGCTGTTCGCCAGCTTCAGCAACCAGCAATCCCGTGCCATTGGCCAGGTGGCCCTGGCCAGCTTCGCCAACGAGCAGGGCCTGCAGCAGATCGGTGGTACCCGCTGGACCGAAACCTACACGTCCGGCATCCCGGGCATCGATGCGCCGAAGACAGGTACCCTGGGCAGCGTCGAGTCCAACGCGCTGGAGGGCTCGAACGTGAACCTGACGCAGGAGCTGGTAGAGCTGATCAAGGCGCAGAGCAACTACCAGGCGAACGCCAAGACTATCTCCACTGAAAGCACCATCATGCAGACCGTCATCCAGATGGCCTGATGGTCGCTGGCTGAGTGTGTGTGGGCGAACCCCTTTGTCATGAAGGGGTTCGTCGTCTTTGCCGGAGGGGTCATGAAAAGGCTGGTTGTCACATTGGTCGCTGCTTTGTGCCTGTACCAGGCCCAGGCCGGTACCGCGCCCTGGTGGCGCTGGGAAAGCCAGGTGGATGGGCGCCTGGTCTGCTCGCAATGGCCGCCGGGGGATGGCTGGAAGAAGTTCGCCGGCCCCTACAGCAATGGTGGTTGCCGCGAGCCTTGATGAAGCCGGTACCGGCCTTTCGCGGGTAAACCCGCAGGTATGGCGCATTCCTTCAGTTGGTGGGGTCCCTGTAGGAGCGGGCATGCCCGCGAAGCAGGCGACGCGGTAGATGGCACCGGCTGCGCCGGTGTTCGCGGGCGCGCCCGCTCCCACAGGTATGACGCACTCCTTCAGCTGGTGGGGTCCCTGTGGGAGCGGGTTTACCTGCGAAGAGGCCGGTACAAGTTTGCCGCCATCGGCAGCCCGGCGCCGGATAACCGGCGTTCGCGACTTGAGCAAGGCCTCCAAAAGCCCGTATCCACGGGCTTTTTCATGATTTCGCAAAGTTGGTTCGGAACTTGCTTTCTAGCTCGCATAGCAACGGCGAGCGGCAAACGACCGCCAGTGCAATGGAGGATGACTGTGGACAAGATGCTTTACGTGGCCATGACCGGTGCCAGCCAGAATGCGCTGGCGCAGAAGGCGCACGCCAACAACCTGGCGAACATTTCCACCAACGGTTTTCAGCGAGACCTGGAGCAGGCTCGCTCGATGCCGGTGTTCGGCGACAGCTTTCCGTCGCGCGCCTTTGCCATGACCGAGCGCCCGGCCACCGACTTCAGCGAAGGTCCGATGGTTGAAACCGGCCGCGATCTGGATGTGACGGTGACCGGCAAGGGCTTCATCGCCGTGCAGGCGCCCGATGGCAGTGAAGCCTACGTGCGCACCGGTAGCCTGAACATCGATGCCCTCGGTGTGCTGCGTGCTGGCAACGGCATGCCGGTGATCGGCAATGGCGGCCCGATTGCGATTCCGCCAGAGCAGAAGGTCGAAGTCGGCGCCGATGGCACCATCAGCATCCGCTCCATGGGGGAAGACCCGCGCGTGATGGCCGAAGTCGACCGCATCAAGCTGGTCAACCCCGATACCAAAGGCCTGACCAAGGGCCTGGATGGCCTGATCCATACCCGCGACGGCCAACCGGCAGACGCCGACGTCAACGTGCGGGTGGTGTCGGGCTTCCTGGAAGGCAGCAATGTCAACGCCGTGGAAGAAATGACCTCGGTGCTGGCGCTGTCCCGTCAATTCGAACTGCACGTCAAGATGATGAACGCGGCCAAGGAAGGCGACGAAGCCATGGCGCGTGTTTTGCAAATCGGCTAATCACTTTTGAACGGGTGCCGTAAAACAGGCGCACGAGGAGAACTTACATGCTTCCGGCTCTTTGGGTCGCTAAAACCGGCCTGTCCGCCCAGGACACCAACCTGACGGTCATCTCCAACAACCTGGCCAACGTCTCGACCACTGGCTTCAAGCGTGATCGCGCCGAATTCCAGGACCTGCTGTACCAGATCAAACGCCAGCCAGGCGCGCAGTCCACCCAGGACAGCGAGCTGCCTTCCGGCCTGCAGGTCGGTACTGGTGTGCGCATTGTCGGCACCCAGAAGAACTTCCAGACCGGCAGCCTGCAGACCACGGAAAACCCGCTGGACATGGCGGTCAATGGCCGTGGTTTCTTCCAGGTATTGCAGCCGGACGGCACCGTTTCGTACACCCGTGACGGTACCTTCCACCTGAACTCCGACGGCCAGATCGTCACCGCCAACGGCTTCGCGCTGGAGCCTGCCATCGTCGTGCCGAACGACGCGCAGACCTTCACCGTCGGCCAGGACGGCACCGTGTCGATCACCACCGCCGGCAACCCGGCTGCGCAGGTGATCGGCAACATCCAGACCGCCGACTTCATCAACCCGGCCGGCCTGCAGGCGATTGGCGACAACCTGTTCCTCGAAACCGCCGCCAGTGGCGCGCCGCAAGTCGGCACCCCGGGCCTGAACGGTTTCGGCACCACCCTGCAGCAGACCCTGGAAAACTCCAACGTCAGCACCGTGGAAGAGCTGGTGAACATGATCACCACCCAGCGTGCCTACGAGATGAACTCCAAGGTCATTTCCACCGCTGACCAGATGCTGTCGTTCGTTACTCAACAGCTCTGAAGCAGGCAGCTCTAACCCCGTCACTCCGTTGCACCCGTGAGGTAAGCGTCATGAATCGTCTGTTGTCCGTTTTCGCCCTGGGGGGGGCGGTGTTGCTGGCAGGTTGCGTCGCGCCGACGCCCAAGCCCAACGACCCGTACTACGCGCCGGTACTGCCGCGCACCCCGTTGCCGGCAGCGGCCAACAACGGTTCGATCTACCAGGCCGGCTTCGAGCAGAACCTGTACAGCGACCGCAAGGCGTTCCGGGTGGGTGACATCATCACCATCACCCTCAACGAGCGCACATCGGCCAGCAAGAACGCCGGCTCGCAGATCCAGAAAAACAGCAACGCCAACATCGGCCTGACATCGTTGTTCGGCACTACGCCGAACACCAACAACCCGTTCGGCAGCGGTGACCTGTCGCTGGAGGCCGGCTACAGCGGCGAGCGCGCCACCAAGGGCGACAGCAAGGCCACTCAGGGCAACACCCTGACCGGTTCCATCACCGTGACCGTGGCCGAAGTGTTGCCCAACGGCATCATCGCCGTGCGCGGCGAGAAGTGGCTGACCCTGAACACCGGCGAAGAGCTGGTGCGCATTGCCGGCATGATCCGCGCCGACGACATCGCCACCGACAACACCGTGCCGTCCACTCGCGTGGCCGACGCGCGCATCACCTATTCCGGTACCGGCTCGTTCGCCGATGCCAGCCAGCCCGGGTGGCTGGACCGCTTCTTCATCAGCCCGCTTTGGCCTTTCTGAGTACGGATGACCATGTTCAACGTGAGGCAGCTGATTGCCGCAACCCTGCTCCTGTCCTGTGCCTTCGGCGCCCAGGCCGAGCGCCTGAAGGACATCGCCAGCATTTCTGGCGTGCGCTCCAACCAGCTGATCGGTTACGGCCTGGTGGTGGGGCTCAATGGCACGGGTGACCAGACCACCCAGACGCCGTTCACCCTGCAGACCTTCAACAACATGCTGTCGCAGTTCGGCATCAAGGTGCCGGCCGGCTCCGGCAACGTGCAGTTGAAAAACGTTGCGGCAGTGTCGGTGCATGCCGACCTGCCGGCGTTCGCCAAGCCGGGCCAGGTAGTGGACATTACCGTGTCCTCGATCGGTAACTCCAAGAGCCTGCGCGGCGGCAGCCTGCTGATGACCCCGCTCAAGGGTATCGATGGCAACGTCTATGCCGTGGCCCAGGGTAACCTGGTGGTGGGCGGCTTCGATGCCGAGGGCCGTGACGGTTCGAAGATCACCGTCAACGTTCCGTCGGCCGGTCGTATCCCAGGCGGCGCTACCGTCGAGCGTGCAGTGCCGAGCGGCTTCAACCAGGGCAACAGCCTGACCCTGAACCTCAACCGCCCCGACTTCACCACTGCCAAGCGCATCGTCGACAAGGTCAACGACCTGCTCGGCCCGGGCGTGGCCCAGGCCGTGGACGGCGGTTCGGTACGGGTCACTGCGCCGATGGACCCGAGCCAGCGCGTGGACTACCTGTCGATCCTCGAGAACCTCGAGATCGACCCGGGCCAGGCAGTCGCCAAGGTCATCATCAACTCGCGCACCGGCACCATCGTCATCGGCCAGAACGTCAAGGTGTCGCCGGCCGCAGTGACCCACGGCAGCCTGACCGTGACCATTACCGAAGACCCGATCGTCAGCCAGCCGGGGCCGTTCTCCAATGGCCAGACCGCCGTGGTGCCGCGCTCGCGGGTGAACGCCGAGCAGGAAGCCAAGCCGATGTTCAAGTTCGGCCCGGGCACCACGCTGGATGAAATCGTCCGTGCGGTGAACCAGGTGGGCGCAGCGCCCAGCGACCTGATGGCCATCCTCGAAGCCCTGAAACAGGCCGGCGCCCTGCAGGCCGACCTGATCGTGATCTGAGGACGGCGCGCATGAACAGCAAAAGCCTGGTTTCCGGCAGCGCCGACAGCGGCGCCTACACCGACCTCAACCGCCTGAGCTCGCTCAAGCATGGCGACCGCGACAGCGACGCCAACGTGCGCAAGGTGGCCCAGGAGTTCGAGTCGCTGTTCATCAGCGAAATGCTCAAGGCCTCGCGCAAGGCCAGCGACGTGCTGGCCGATGACAACCCGATGAACACCGAAACGGTGAAGCAGTACCGCGACATGTACGACCAGCAGCTGGCCGTGAGCATGTCCCGCGAAGGTGGCGGCATCGGGCTGCAGGACGTACTGGTGCGCCAGCTGTCGAAGAACAAGGGCACACCGGCCAACACCAGCCCGTTTCCGCGTATCGAGGGCAATGCCCCGACGCTGTGGGGCAACAAGGTGGCCGAGCCCGTGCATGCCGCGCAGTCGACTGCCACCCGCAACGACGTCGCCGCGCTCAATTCGCGACGCCTGGCGCTGCCGAGCAAGCTCACCGACCGCCTGATGGCCGGCATCGTGCCGTCGGCGGCCAGCACCAATACCGCAGCCGTGCCGGCCCGTGACGGCCAGCAAGTGGCCAAGGCCTTCGCCGTGCCGGACAACGGCCTGCGCATCCTCGGGCGCGCCGTGGCCCAGCCACCGCTGGCACCGAAAAAAGCCTTTGCCGACAGCGACGAGTTCGTCGCCACCATGCTGCCGATGGCCGAGCAGGCAGCCAAGCGCATCGGTATCGACCCGCGCTATCTGGTGGCGCAGGCCGCACTGGAAACCGGCTGGGGCAAGTCGGTCATGCGCAACACCGATGGCAGCAGCAGCCACAACCTGTTCGGCATCAAGGCAACCGGCAACTGGGAAGGCGGCGAGGCGCGGGCGATCACCAGCGAGTTCCGCGATGGCCAGTTCGTCAAGGAGACGGCGGCGTTCCGTTCCTACGATTCCTACCAGGACAGCTTCCACGACCTGGTCAGCCTGCTGCAGAACAATTCGCGCTATCAAGATGCGGTGAAGGCCGCCGATAAACCAGAACAGTTCGTGCAAGAGTTGCAAAAGGCCGGGTACGCCACCGACCCGAATTACGCCAGCAAGATCTCGCAGATCGCAAGACAGATGAAGTCGTACGAGCACTACGCAATGCTCGGTACCGCAACGAAACTTTAAGGGCATGGAACCATGGCGAGTCTGATCAACATTGGTATGTCGGGGCTTGGCGCCGCGCAATCGGGGATGTACACCCTCGGTAACAACATCGCCAACGCCGATGTCGAAAGCTACTCGCGCCAGCAGAACGTGCAGAAGACCAAGGGCGGGCAGCAAGTCGGCCAGGTGTTCATCGGCAGCGGTACTACCCTGGCGGATGTGCGCCGGGTCTATAACGCGTTCCTCGAGAACCAGCTGCGCAGCACCACCTCGCTGAGCAGCGATGCCACCTCGTACCTGAACCAGATCACGCCGCTGGATACCGCCCTGTCGAGCAGCGACACCGGTATCACCGCTGCACTGAAAAGCTTCTTCAGCGCCATGCAGGATGCCGCGGCCAAGCCGACCGAGGACGCCTCGCGCCAACTGCTGCTGACCAGCGCGCAGTCCCTGGCCAAGCGCTTCAACACCCTGTCGGCGCAGTTGAACCAGCAGAACAGCGACATCAATGCCAACATGGCGTCGATCGCTGACAAGGTCAACGCGCTGACCAAGTCGATTGCCGACCTCAACGGCCAGATCTCCAAGATGACGGCCGTCAATGGCCAGCCCAACGACCTGCTCGACCAGCGCGACGGCGCGGTGCGCGAGTTGTCGGCGCTGATCGGTGCCGACGTTGTAGAGCAGAAGAACGGCAACTACGACATCTACCTGAAGAACGGCCAGGCCCTGGTGCTGGGCAACACCACCCAGACCATCGGCGTGCAGCCGAGCGCCACCGACCCGACCCGCATGAGCCTGATCCTCAATCGCGGCTCGACCAAGATGGACATCACCAGCACCACGACCGGTGGTGAGCTCGGCGGCCTGATCCGCTACCGCAAGGATACCCTCGACCCGGCGCTCAACGAGCTCGGTCGCGTGGCCTTGGTAGTAGCCGATGCGATCAACAGCCAGCTGGCCCAGGGCATCGACAAGAACGGTGACTTCGGTGCCACCCTGTTCGGCGATATCAACAGCGCCGCGGCCATCAGCCAGCGCAGTGTCGCCAAGACCGGCAACAGCGCCGGCTCCGGTAACCTCGATGTGACCATCAAGGACACCGGCAAGCTCAGCACCAGCGATTACCAGGTGACCTTCACCAGCGCCACTGGCTACGGCGTGCGCAAGTTGCCGGAAGGCACCGACATGGGCAGTTTCGACCTCACCGACACGCCGCCTCCGGTGATCGACGGGTTCACCCTGTCACTCAATGGTGGCGGCCTGAGTGCTGGCGACAGCTTCAAGATCACCCCGACCCGCAATGCTGCCGCCGGCATCGACACTGTCCTGACCGACCCGAAGCGCCTGGCCTTGGCTTCGCCACTGACCGCCACCAGCGGATCGGGCAACAAAGGTACCGGCGTCATCACCCAGCCGACGCTGACCTCGGAGATGGACATCTACGATGCCGCCCAGCGTTCGCAATTGCAGGCTGGCTTGAAGTATTCGACCCCGGTCAAGCTGGTGTTCGGCGATGACACCAGTTCGCCCCAGGCCTACAAGATGTACGACGCCAAGGGTACCGAGATCGGCAGCGGTACCATCGTGCCGGGCCAGGAGAACAAGTTGCAGCTGTCGGTGCCGATGGTCGATGGCAGTGGCAATTCGCTGGGCGGCAATTTCACCTTCGAGATGAGCGTTTCCGGCGCGCCGAAGAACGGCGACAGCTATACCGTGGGGCTGACCGGCGCAGGTTCGGCAGACAACCGCAACGCCTTGTCGGTGATCGACCTGCAGACCAAGTCCACGGTCGAGGTTGGCGCCAACGGCAAGGGCATCAGCTTCACCGATGCCTACGCCAAGCTGGTATCCAACGTTGGCGGCAAGGCCGGCCAAGCGCAGATGGACAGCGATGCCACCACTGCCTTGCATGCCTCGGCAGTGGAAAGCCGTAACGGCCTGTCGGGTGTGTCGATCGATGAAGAGACCGGCAACCTGGTCAAGTTCCAGCAGTACTACACCGCGTCGTCGCAGATCATCAAGGCGGCCCAGGAAACCTTCGCCACCCTGATCAACAGTCTTTAAGGAGCCGTAGATCGTGAGCGTACGCATCTCTACTTCGCAGTTCTACAACACCAACCAGGCCAACTACCAGAGCAACTTCGCCAAGACGGTGAAGAGCCAGCAGGAGGCAAGCGATGGCATTCGCGTGCGTTCGGCCAAGGATGACCCGGTGGGGGCGGCGCGTCTGCTGCAACTGGAGCAGCAGCAGAACATGCTGAAGCAGTACAGCGGCAACATCGTCAACGTACGTAACGCCCTGGGCACTGCCGAAAGCACCCTGAACTCCATCGGCACCATCTTGCAGCGGGTCAACGAACTGGCGGTAAGCTCTGGCAACGGTTCGTTCACCGATGCCGACCGCAAGGCCAACGCCGACGAACTGGCGTCGCTGGAAGACCAGCTGTTCTCATTGATGAACAGCAAGGACGAGAACGGCAAGTACATCTTCTCCGGTTCCAAGGGCGATACCCCGCCTTACGCACGCAATGCCGATGGCACCTACAGCTACCAGGGTGACCAGAGCAAGCTCAACCTGCAGGTGGGTGACATGCTCAGCCTGGCGGCCAATGAAACCGGCTACGACGCCTTCGAGCAGGCGCTCAACACCAGCCGTAGCCAGACCAGCCTGACCGCGCCGGCCACCGACGATGGCCGCGTCAGCCTGTCCAACGGCCAGGTCTCCGGCAACAGCCTGTACAACGATCGCTTCCGCAGTGGCGAGCCGTACACCATCGAATTCCTCAGCAGCACCGAATACAAGATCACCGACGTCGACGGCAATGACGTCACGCTCGAGGCCAGCCAGGGCGGCAAGTTCGACCCCAATGGCGACAACACCGGCATCAGTTTCCGCGGTGTCGATCTGCGCCTGGACATCACCTTCAAGGACGGTGACAAGGGTAACGAAGATGCCGCTATCGCAGGGCATACGTTCAGCCTGAGTTCCAAGGCCGATGAGGTTTCCGGCACCCGCAGCCCTGGCAATACCTCCTCCGAGCAGGTGACGGGCGCGATCATCACCGATCAGGCTGCTTACAAGGCCGCGTTCCCGGGCGGTGGCGCGGTGCTCAAGTTCACCGGCAGCAGCACCTTCGAGCTGTACGCCGCACCGGTCACTGCTGACAGCCGCCCGGTGGCATCGGGTGCGCTGGGCGGGCCGAACGGCACCACCGCCACCGCGGCTGGGGTCAGCTTCGAGCTGTCCGGCGCACCGAATGCCGGGGACTCGTTCGCGGTAAAGGTCGATACCCACCAGACCCAGAACATCCTCGACACCATCGGCAAGCTGCGTACCGCGCTGACCAGCCCGGTGGACAACGACCCGGTTGCCCGGCAGAACTTCCTCACCGCGCTGGATTCGGCCATTGGCAACATCGCCAGTGCGACCAACCAGGTGTCGTCGTCGGTCAGTGCGATCGGTGGCCGCGGCCAGGCGCTGGATGTTCAGGCCGAAACCAACGAGGCGCTGAGCACCGAGAACACCAAGACCCAAAGCTCGATTCGCGAAAGCGACCCGGCTGAAGTGATGCTGCGCCTGCAGATGCAGACCAACATGCTGCAAGCGTCGCTGCAGGCCTATGCCAAGGTTGCCAGCTTGTCGTTGGTCAACTACATCTGATCGAGGCTTGATCGTGCTGGGCGGCCTCTACGCAGAGTGCCGCTTCGACGTCCCTCGTGGCATTGAATGTATTATCGCTAAGTGAGCAACACGTGAGTGCACAACCCCTCGTCTCTATCGCCATCCTAGCGTTCAACCCGGAATTTTTCCGTCGTACGCTGAGCAGCGCGCTCAACCAGGACTACCCGAATCTGGAAGTCGTTGTTTGCGACGATAGCCCAGGTCAAGAGATCGAGACTATTTGTGAGGAGCTGCACAAGACTTCGTCAGTGCTACTGCGTTACGTACGCAATCCAGGGCGACTCGGGTTCGCCCGCAACATGCTGGCATGCCTCGGCCACGCCTCAGGAGAGCTGGTCAAGTTCCTCTGCGATGATGACCTCTTGATGACCCAGTGCATTAGCCATCAGGCGAAGGTGCTGTGTGATCATGAGCAGGTGAGCATGGTGATTAGCCAGCGGTTGGTCTGCGATGCTGATGACATTTTGTTGCCCTCCAGGGCGCTCAATGCGTTGGTCGCTCCGACCACTGCCGTGCTCTACGGTACAGACCTGTTGGCATGCATTGCCGAAAGCACATTAAACCTGTTTGGAGGCATCAGCCATGCGCTTTTCCGTCGTGCTCAGGTTGGGGAGTATCTGGAGACCTTGGTGCAGGATGGGCAGGGATTTTGTTCGCGTCTGGACATGGCTTTGTACATTTGTTTGCTGCGTCGTGGGCACCTGGCCAGTCTTGAGCAAGTGCTGAGCGTTGAGCGGATTTATGCCGGAAGGCTTAGCCATCACGTGGCGATGACTGAGGCGGCCAAGATCGAGTCTGAGTGGTTGCAGCAGATGCTGGCCGGGCGAACCGGGGGGCAGGCGCCAGCCGAAGGGTGGGTGCGTTACTTGCCGATACCGTCCTACAGCGGTGGTGCCGATGACGTGTGGCAAGAGATGGACATGCGTAACTTCACCAGCCGGCAAATCGCTTTTTTCCAGCAGCAGGTGGGCACTGAAAGCCTCAGTTTTGCGGAGTTGTACGCTGAATGGCTGGAATCTTGTTCATTGTCTGAGGGTCAGCAGCGTCTGTTGCCCAAGCGTATAGAGCAGTGGCCAAGTCGGCCTCGTATCATGCCAGTGGTATTCTGCGACGACGGCGAAGAGCTTGCCCTTCGTGCCACACTCGATAGCCTGGCTGCACAGTCCTATGCTGCCAGTGGTATTCAAGTGCTGGGCAACTGCGAACTGCCCTTGCCGACGGTTGCAGGGGTGCAGTACCAACATCTCGATGGTGATGGCTTCGACAATGTGAATGCTCGCTTGGGCGATGCCTCGGCGGACTGGATCGTTCTGTTGCGTGCAGGGGATCGCCTTCGTCCCCACGCATTGATGATCATGGCCGAACGCATGGCATTGAATGCTGGCAGCTTGTGTCTTTACAGCGATGAAGGTGCTTTCAATGGGCGTGAATCGAGTCATCCGATCTTCAAGCCCGATTTCAACCTGGATCTGATGCGAAGCCTGCCTTACGTGGGTCGCCAATTGATATTCAATTGTGAGGCGATGCGCGCCATTGGCGGTTTTGACGCGCAGTTCGGCAGCCTGTCGCCACATGATGCGCTCTGGCGTCTGGTCGAAACCTATGGTTTGCAAGCGATCGGGCATATCCCCGAATTACTGGTGCAGAGTCAGAGTACATATGCTGACTGGATGAATGATCCTGCAGTGCAAACCCATGCCGCCAGTGTGGTGCGTGCGCACTTGAAGCGCATGGGGGTGGCTGCTGAAGTAGAAACTGTTGCCGATAGCATGGCAACTCGCGTGCATTATCAGCATGCGCTTCCCGCCAGTGTTTCTATCCTGATTCAAGCTGGCAGCGATCTACTTACTTTGCGCCGTTGCGTCGAATCGCTGTTTGAGTACACCCATTACAGCAACTATGAAGTGTTGTTGATCGCCAACGGTGATGAACCTGCCGAAGTGCGTGACTGGCTGATTGCGATGAAGGGGCTGGGCAGTGACCAGTTGCGTGTACTTGAGGTGGGGGGGCAGGGAAGAGCGGCAAGCCTGAACCTGGGCAGTGAACAGGCTCACGGTGACTATCTTTTGTTGCTTGATGTCGGGTGTGCGCTGTTTGACGCGCAATGGCTACATGAGTTGATGAGCCAGGCCCAGCGCCCGGAGGTGGGTGTAGTCGGGCCCAAACTGTATGCCCGCGATGGTGCCGCTGCACCCAGCGCATTGGTCCTGGGGCTTTGTGGTCCTGCGGGTAATCCATTTGCGGGTAATGCGGCAGATGCCGAGAGTTACCTGGGCCGGTCACGGCTGGTGCAGAACTGGAGTGCGTTGAGCCTGGATTGCCTGTTGGTTCGGCGTGAGCTGTTCAATGAGCTGCAAGGTTTGGATACACAAGCTCTGCAGCAAAGCTGGTTCGATGCAGATCTCTGCCTGAGGGTGCGTGAAGCAGGTTATCTTGTGGTCTGGACGCCGTTTTCGAAAGTGGCCCGGATGTCGTCGAACACGCCGGACAATGACGTTGCTTGCCAACAGGTCTTTTATCAACGCTGGCTGCACAGTGTTGCCAATGACCCGGCCTACAACAAGAATCTGAGCCTCAGACAGGGCTTCAGGCTTGAGCCGGGGTTGCGCAATGCCTGGGACCCTTTTATCGCTCGCGCGATGCCGTCAGTTCTGGCCTTGCCATTCAATACGACCGCGATCGGGCATTATCGGGTTATTCAGCCGTTCGTGGAACTGGAGCAAGCCGGCTGGATTCAAGGACGGATCAGTTACCAAATATCAGAGCCTATTGCGGCGGAGCGGGAGAAGCCCGACGCGATGATCCTGCAATTGCGCTATTCCGCAGAGAGCATCAAGGAAATCGCTGAAATCAAGAAGTATTCCAGCGCACGGCGAATATTTGAAATTGACGACTATGTGATCGAACCGTCTGAAAAAAATGATCATGTTCGTAACTGGCCAAAAAATGTCGGTGAATTGTTAGGGCAGGCGATCGGGTTGTGCGATCGGCTGGTCGTGTCCACTGAGCCATTGGCAGACGCCTTGTCGCATTTGCATCACGACATTCGCGTCGTGCCGAACATGTTGGCCGCCTCGTTGTGGACAGACCTGTCCAGTCAGCGCCAGACAAGCGAAAGGCCAAGAGTGGGCTGGGCGGGTGGCACGAGCCATCGTGGTGATCTGGAGCTCATGCTGGGCGTTGTCCGAGCGCTTGCGGATGAGGTCGACTGGGTATTTTTTGGCATGTGTCCGGAAATGCTGCGTCCCTATATCAAGGAGTTCCATAAGGGTGTACCCATGGCCCAGTATCCGCGCAAGCTGGCCAGCCTCAACCTCGACCTCGCTCTGGCACCTCTTGAACAAAACCTGTTCAACGACTGTAAGAGCAATTTACGGCTTCTGGAGTACGGCGTTTGCGGTTATCCGGTGATCTGTACTGACACCAAGGCCTACGACGGCTATCTGCCCTGCACGCGGGTCCGTGCCAACACAACCGAATTATGGCTGGATGCCATTCGTATGCACCTTGCTGACCCCGGTGCCAGCTTCCGTCAGGGAGATGAGCTTCGAGAAGCGGTATTGCGCGACTACGTACTTGCACCGCGTCATCTCCAGCATTGGGCCAATGCCTGGCTTGCCGACTGAACTCTGGCGCCTGGCGGGGCCGGGCGCTAAATCATCATTTGAAACAGGTGCTTTATGAGCGTAATCACTACTGGGACACGCAGTGATGTAACTGTCCTCCTGCTTGGTCACGAACAAGCCGACACCCGTGTGCGTGCTCAGTATTACTACAGCGAAGCAGGCGTACCTTGCGTGGCGCTAGAACCATTGCAAGCGGGCAGTACCGGTGAGGTGTGCCTGGAACGGTTGTTGCACTCCCTGCATCAGGTAACTACGCCCTTGGTAGTGCTGAGCCTGGACGCCGACTTCGTCCTGCCGGAGGCTTTGGATAATGCAGCGGCCCATTTGCAAACGGCTTCCCACGTGATTGGTGCGCAAGGGTATGCGTTGGGTTATACCGCAGGCAATTGCGAGTTGGCTTATCACAAGGTCGGTTTGGCGCTGTTGCCTTCGGGCGAGCAGAGCGCCCATGGCCGTTTGCAATGCTATGCCCAAGCTGCCCAGCAGGCTTGGCGTGCCGTGTTGCGGGTATCGGCTCTGAAGGCTGTTTTGCCCCTTCTGCCGGAGGCGGTGGATTTCCCTGCCTGGCGTGTGGCGTTGTCCTATGCGCTACTGGCGCAGGGCGAGATCGAGCGCCTCGAACAAACCGATGTAGTGAGTGAGTATGTAGTGTGTCCATTGTCTGCGGCCCAGCTGGAGGAGCGACTGACATTAGCAGTACGTACGCTGCGTGAATGGGACTCGACAGGGGTCGGCCTTTGCAGCGACGACTTCGATTTGCTCAACCGGTTCGTGCGCGACACGTATGGCGCATCCGAAGAGCCATTGTTGTTTACGTCTGCTTGGAAAAGTGTCACGGCTGCGCCTGAGCGAGTGTTCGCACCGCAGCAGTATGTAGCGTTGCCGTATTACAACGCTGCCTTGTTCGATAGTTTGGTCGACCTGGAGTTTCTGTGTCATGCCTGGCCGGCTGGCGCGCAGCATTACCGCGCCCTGGAAGGCGCCTGGGTGCGTCAGCGCGAGCTGTTGCAAGTGCACGCCAATGATACGCCCGACAGTTTGCAGCAGCGCTATTGGCAAGCGCTGGCGTTGGGCCTGTTCAATCGCGAAGTGTGCTTGCGTTTGGCCGATACATTGGTCGCAAACAGCGACGCGCGTCCTGTGCGTGAACTTCAGGACTGGCGCCAGCGCTTGGCCAAGGTTCCGGCGCTTTCTCCTGAGCAAGGGCTGGCCGGGACCCCGTCAGGTCAGTTGCTCGAATTGCTCGATAGCATGACCCCGGACAATGACGCTCGTCGGCGAGTACTGGAGCAATTGGAGCAAGCCCCCCCGCTACAGATCGCTTTCGTGGTGTTGGACTTGGCCAATGATGATGCGGGGCTGCAGGCTACTTTCGACAGCGTGCTGGCCAGTGGCGCGCGCAACTTCAAGCTGTGGGTGCTCAAGGCTTGTAAACCGCCGGTGATCACGACACCTCAAGACACGTTGCATTTCGTTCAGGTCACGCCCGATAACTGGGTTGCTCACTTGAACCAGGTTGTTCGCCAACTGCCAAGCGAGTGGTTGATGCTGTTGCACGCTGGCGAGCAATTGCTTGCTGGCGGACTCCTGCACCTGCTGCTGGAGCTGGGCCAGTCGCCTGCCTGCGAGGCCATTTGTGCCCATGAGGTACAGCGCGATGAGCAGGGGCGGCTGCACAATGTGGCGCGCCCAGGTGCCGACCTGGACCTGTTGCGCAGCCAGCCCGGATTGATGTCTCGACACTGGCTCGTGCGGCGCCAGGCTGTGCTTGAACTGGGTGGATACAGCGAGAGCCTGCGCCACGCCCTGGAGTTCGACCTGCTGCTGCGACTTGTGGAAGCCCAGGGTGTGGCCAGCCTGGCTCATCTGGATGACTATCTGGTATTGGGCGACCAGTCGCCAGAAACCATGACCAAAGAGGCCGTTACGGTTCTGGAGCGGCACCTCAGGCAGCTAGGTTACGGTGCCCATGTCAGTGAGCGGGGGGCGGCGGGCCTGGGTATGGATTACCGTCATGGCACTACGCCGTTGGTCAGTATCCTGATCGCCAGCACAGACGGACTTGCTGCGCTCCAGTCTTGCTTGACCAGTATTGTGCAACGCACCCGTTATCCGCGCTATGAGGTGTTGGTGGCCTGCGCGGGTGATGCTGAACGCTCCGAAGGCGAAGCGCTCCAGGGAGCAGGCAGTCGAGTGCGGTTGTTTACGGGCGAGCCCGGCGCTTCGCATGACGACTTGCTGAACCTGGCCGCGAGCCAGGCTCGGGGCGAGTATCTGGTGTTGTTCTCCGAAGCGGGCGAGGTGATGAGCCCGGCTTGGCTTGAAGGCCTTCTCAATGAAGTCCAGCGCCCGGAGGTGGGTGTCGTTGGGGGAGCCTTGTATGCCTCGGGTGCGGCGCTGGCCCATGCAGGCTATCAACTGCTCGATGGCCCAAGGGTGCATGAGCCATGGTTGAGTGCAGATCAGTTGTGGCAGCAATCGGTTCGTAGTTGCTCTGCTGTCTCGGGCGACTGCCTGATGTTGGGCAAGGAACTGTTCGAGCAAGTGGGTGGTTTGCAGGGTGTGACGGGCGGGGATATCGACCTTGCCCTGCGTGTGCAGGAGACAGGTTTGATGGTGGTCTGGACGCCACAGGCTCAGGTGCTCGTCAAGCGTGAGTCGGCTTGTGACACGCAAGTCGCCCAGGCGCTGAGCGAACGTTGGCCGCATGCTTTCACTGGGCGTGCTTTCGATGAAGGGGTGATGCCCGGTACAGGGCCGGCCTGGTTGGCAGCGTTGTGATCCAGTGTCGTGATGTCCTATCAACTACTCATTGACAGATAGCCACATGAAACCTATTCGAATTATTTGTGGGACCCGTGAGTCCCGAGAGGACTTCCCGACCAAAACTGCATTGGGGCGGTCCTTGCAGATCCATCAGGCATCCAATCCTGTGGAGTTGGTGCTTCATGCAGAAAACAAGGAAGGGCTGTCGACCCTCTACAACCGTGCCATTGAGGAAGCCAAGGAGGCCCCGGCAATCCTGGTGTTTGTGCATGATGACGTCCACCTTTGTGACTACTGGTGGGGGGATCGGTTAAGGGAAGGGGTCGAAGCCTTCGATGTCATCGGGCTTGCAGGCAACACGCGCCGCATCGAGGGCCAGCCAGCGTGGGCATTTGTCGACGATAGGTTTACCTGGGATGAGAAACGTTTCCTGAGTGGCGCTGTAGGGCATGGCAGCAGTTTCCCTTGCGCGGTCTCGAATTTCGGGCCGGCTCCGCAGCCTTGCAAGCTGCTGGACGGGCTGCTGCTGGCTGCTGACAGTGAGCGGCTGGTGCAGGCCGGTGTGCGTTTCGATGAGCAGTTCCAGTTCCATTTCTATGATATGGATTTCTGCCGTCAGGCAGAGGCGAAGGGGCTGCTCATGGGAACATGGCCACTTAGCGTCGTACATGAAAGTGGGGGCGCATTCGGTACACCCACTTGGCGAGAGGGTTATCGCCGCTATTTGGACAAGTATGACGAACAGCGTGATCAAAACACTCAGGAGAAAAGCGTGCAGAGCCAAACGCCGGTCCATCAGCATCACAATCCCGATCTTCTGAAGTTGATGCCAGCTAATGCAAGGCGTGTGGTGGAGATTGGTTGCAGTTCAGGTGCGCTTGCCCGTGAGTACAAGAAGCTGAACCCGAGCGTGCACTACACAGGCATCGAGATCGAGCCCAGTTACGCGGAGCTGGCCAGGGAGCACTGTGACCGTGTTCTGGATATGAATATCGAAGCAGTGACTGCGGATCTGCTGGCCTCTGACCTTGCTGCCGACTGCTGGGTCTTTGGCGATGTGCTGGAGCATCTCTACGACCCGTGGCAACTGTTGAGCAAGATCCGCGAGGCAAGTGCGCCGGGCACCAGTATCGTTGCATGCATCCCTAATGCGCAGCATTGGAGTGTCCAGGTTCGCCTGAGTGTCGGGGACTTCCGCTACGAAGACTCGGGGCTGTTCGACAGGACGCATATCCGCTGGTTTACCCTTGCCACCATGCTTGAAATGTTCGCGCAGGCAGGTTTGACGGTGGAGGCGGGCATACCCCGGGTGTTCGATGAGCCCCAGCGCGAACGGTATCTCCCAGTTATCCATGCCATGGCAGCGGCGGCAGGAACGGACCCGGAAGTGGCGGTGCAGGATGCCTTGCCGTTGCAGTATGTATTCAGAGCAGTCGTCAACTGACGCGGAGTTTCACAAGGTGGGGCGATCGGCTTGAAACGCTCCCCTTGATCCTGCGTCACACCCAATGTACAGATTGAACGTGCATTGGGTGGGCGTCGCTGCCTTCCCTCCCTGCGATTCGACAAAAGCACGTGACTCGGAAGTCACGGCAAGCATCTTCACTGTTATGATTGCCACAACCGGGAACGGCTGAGCCAATGAACCGCGTTGCCAGAAGCTGTGCCTTCCCCGGCAGGCGCTCGTGGTGCTCAGCAGGCATTTTGCTTTTTCAGAATTGGGAAGCCATATGATTGGCATTAAAAGTATCGCCAGTTACGTGCCGGCTGAAGGGGTAGACAACTACGCCCAAGGCGCAAAATTCGGCAAAGACCAGGATTTCATCTTTGGCAAGATCGGCTCGACCTTCCTGCCGCGTAAAGATGACGCTCAGGAAACCTCTGACCTGTGCGTGCAAGCTGCAAAGAACCTGTTCTCTGCCAACCCATCGCTCGACCCGGCAGCTATCGATGCCGTGATCGTCGTGACCCAGAACGGTGATGCCGAAGGGCTGCCGCACACTGCTGCTATCGTTCAGCACAAGCTTGGCCTGTCGACCGCCGTTGCCGCTTTCGATGTTTCGCTGGGTTGCTCGGGCTATGTCTATGGCCTGTATGCGATGAAAGGTTTCATGGAAGCGGCGGGTCTGAAGAACGGCCTGCTGATCACTGCCGACCCTTACTCCAAGATCGTCGACCCCGAAGACCGTAATACCACCATGTTGTTCGGTGATGCGGCCACGGCCACCTGGATGGGCGAAGGCGCTGCCTGGCAGTTGGGTAAGTCGCTGTTTGGCAGCGACGGTGCAGGTGCTGAGCATCTGCGCACCACTGACGGCAAGTTCTTCATGAATGGTCGCCAGGTTTACAACTTTGCCTTGGTCAAGGTGCCTGCCCACCTGCAGCAACTGCTGGAAGCCAGTGATCTCAAGGCTGAGGACATCGATTTGTATTGCCTGCATCAGGGCAGTGCGGCGATTGTCGATGCTGTTTCGGCGCGTTTCGACGAGGGCACGCACAAGCAGAAATTTGTCAAGGACATGGTCGAGACGGGCAATACCGTGTCGTCGAGCATCCCTTTGCTGCTGGAAAAGCACGTGCTCGGCTCGCAGCATAAGCGCGTCGCGCTGAGCGGCTTTGGTGTCGGGCTGTCGTGGGGTTCTGCCATCATCGAGCGCTGCGACTGACGTTCACTACCGTATGAAACGCCGCCGCTTGGCGGCGTTTGTTTTTTAGTGCGCCTACACAGTTGCCCGCTAACCCAGCATGAGGGATGCGTCAGTCTTCTGGCGTCAACTCCTTGATTTTATTGGGCTGGCACGAGGCCAGTAATTTTTTTCCAAAATCCGCTAAAGCAAACAGCCCTGACGACGATAACTAATACGAAGGTTCTCTGTGCCGCACCCGGCGAATTGCCAAGGCCGGAAGCCGTAGTACACAATCCAACGAGGAATTCGTCATGGCTTTGACTGTAAACACCAACACCACCTCTCTGGGCGTTCAGAAGAACCTGAACCGTGCTTCCGATGCACTGAGCACCTCGATGACCCGTCTGTCCTCTGGCCTGAAAATCAACAGCGCCAAAGACGACGCCGCTGGCCTGCAGATCGCTACCCGCATGACCTCGCAGATCCGTGGTCAGACCATGGCGATCAAGAACGCCAACGACGGTATCTCCATCGCTCAAACCGCTGAAGGTGCGATGCAAGAGCAGACCAACATCCTGCAGCGTATGCGTGAACTGGCCGTCCAGTCGCGAAACGACTCCAACAGCTCGCAAGACCGCGATGCTCTGAACAAAGAATTCCAGTCGATGCTGTCGGAAATCGATCGTATTGCTAGCAGCACTCAGCTGAACGGCAAGGACCTGCTCAATGGTACAGCCAGCGTAATGACCTTCCAGGTCGGCTCCAATACTGGCGGGGCCAACCAGATTAAGATCAGCCTGAGCGACTCCATGATGACCACCGGTGCCCTGAGCGCACTGTCTGGTAAGACCATCACTGGCGCTGACAGCGCAGCAGCTGAAGCAGCTTTCAGCGGTGCCGTCACTGCCATCGACTCCGCTCTGCAGACCATCAACAGCAGTCGTGCTGACCTGGGTGCCGCGCAGAACCGTCTGACCAGCACCATCAACAACCTGCAAAACATCAACGAAAACGCCGAAGCTGCTCGTGGCCGTGTACAGGACACCGACTTCGCTGCTGAAACTGCCCAGCTGACCAAGCAGCAGACCCTGCAGCAAGCTTCCACCTCGGTTCTGGCCCAGGCCAACCAGCTGCCATCGGCAGTACTGAAGCTGCTGGGCTAATCTGCCTGGTTGCTGGCGGGGAAGTGCTGGTAAGGCACTTCCCCGCCTTTTCATTACGAGGTGGTGGGCATGGACATGAACGTCAAGCTGAACCTGTCTTATCCGTCCGCACGCTCGGCCGAGCAGGTTGCTGAAAAACCGGTTGTCCGGTCGACGGAAAACGTAAAGCCTGAAGACGACAAGAAAGACCCCAAGGCGGTGCAGGATGCCGACAAGGTCAAGCATGCCGTTTCGGAGATCGAAAAGTTCCTGAGGGCGTCGCAACGTAATCTGGAATTTTCCACGGATGAAGAGTCCGGCAAGATAGTGGTCAAAGTCATCGCTACCGATAGTGGTGAGCTGATTCGCCAGTTGCCCTCGGAAGAGGCCCTGCGCATCGCCCACAGCCTGAGCGATGTCAAAAGTGTTCTGTTCGACGCCAAGGTATGATTGGTGGCGAGCATCAATGAGGTGATGCATGTCGGTTCTGCGGAGCAGGATTGACGCGTTAGCGAGAGGGACAACAGCATGGCAAGCCCGATTACATCCAGCGTAGGTCTGGGTTCTGGTCTCGACATTGGTGCGATGGTCAAAGCTCTGGTTGGTGCTGATACTGCTGCCAAGCAGGCGCAGATCAACCGGCAAACCAGCAACAACACGGCGATGATTTCGGGGATTGGCGCGCTGCGCAGTGCCCTCACGGCGTACCAGGACGCCATGAAAGGGCTCAACAACAAAGATGCGCCTTCATTCAATGCCTATGCGGCGAAGTCGGCCAATGAGTCGGTGGTCAAGGTCACCTCCAGCAACACCGCAGTGGCGGGTAGCTACGACATCGTGGTGGATAAGCTGGCTACCAGTTCGAAAGTAGCCAGCCAGCAGTTCGCTGGCGGCGCCACCAGCGCGATCAGCGCTGGCAAGCTGACCATCAGCCAGGGCGGCAAGACCTATGATCTGGATGTGGCCAGCGGCGCCACGCTGCAGAGCGTGCGCGACCAGATCAACAAGGAAATGAGCGCCAACGGCATTTCCGCGAACATCGTTAACGAGGTGGGTGGTTCCCGTCTTGTGCTCAGCTCGACGACCACGGGTGCCAATACCGATATTTCCGTGAGTGGTATTGCTGCGTTGGCCATCGACGGCACCACGCAGATGTCCGGCACCGGCGCGGGCTTCATCTCGGCCAAGGCTCAGGATGCCGAGCTGACCATCGATGGTCTGAAGGTCAAGAGCGCCTCCAACAAGCTCGATAGTGCTATCAGTGGCATGACCCTGGAGTTGACTGGAGTCAGTGCCAAGGCCAGTGGTGCCACCAGCGGTACGCCGACCGCGGTCACTGTGGCGGCGGACAACGATGGCTTGAAGAAGTCGGTCCAGAGCTTTGTCGATGCCTACAACACCCTGCAAAATGCGATCAAGTCGCTGACGTCGACCAGCCGCGACGCCGATGACAATCTGGTGCTCGGCCCGCTCACCAACGACCCGACCACTCGCTCGCTGCTGGGGGATATACGCAAGGTGCTGACTGAGGTAGGGGCGGGCGACAAGCTGACTACGCTGAGCCAGTTGGGTATCAACACGCAAAAAGACGGCACTCTGGAGTTTAATAGCTCTAAGTTCACCGCGGCGATGAACGACAAGAAGCTCGGCCCCGAAGTACAGGAGCTGTTCACCGGCACCGACGGTATTTTCGAGCGTATGAACAAGGCCATCGACCCCTATAACGCTACCGATGGCAGCCTGGCCACACGCAAGTCCAACCTCGACAAGGCGGCCAAGAACCTGTCCGACCAGCAGGCTGCCCTGGACCGCCGCACCGAGTCCCTGACCGAATCGCTGACCAAGAAGTACGTGGCCCTGGACACCGCCCTGGGCAAGATGAAGGCCCAGGCCGACCAGATCACCTCGATCTTCGAAGCGATCAACGCCCAGGCCAAGAAATCCTGATCGGCTGAACATGCCAAAAGCCCGGCGGCGTCCGCGAGACGCCCCGGGCTTTTTGCTTTTCCCCTAAAGTTTTTTGACGTACAGGCGATACAGCAGGTACAAGCAACTTTTTACCGCAGCAACGAGGCAGATCCATGAACCCGATGTTGGCCCTTCGGCAGTACCAGAAAGTCAACGGCGCAGCGCAGACGTCCGAAGCCAGTCCGCACCGCCTGGTGCAGATGCTCATGCAGGGCGGCCTTGATCGCATGGCGCAGGCCAAGGGCGCAATTGCCCGCAACGACATCGCGCAAAGAGGCATCCTCATTGGCAAGGCCATCGACATCATCGGCGGCCTGCGTGAAGGCCTGGACCTGGAAAACCATGCCGACAGCCTGGCTGAGCTGGACAGCTTGTACATGTACATGAGCCGCCGCCTGATCGAGGCCAACGTCAAGGGTGACCCGGCTATCATCGACGAGGTCGCGCGCCTGCTGATCACTGTGAAGGAAGGTTGGGACGCAATCGGCGATCAGTCGTCGGCTTCCTGATAAAGGAGGATGACATGAGCGAAGTAATCGCCCGGATCGAGCAGACCCGGGAAATGCTGCTGGCGGCGCTGGCCGAGCGCAACTGGGAAGCGGTGGGTGAGCTGGACCTGGAATGCCGCTTGCGCATCGGTGACATGGTGAGCGAGGCGAAGGGCAACGAGGCCGATGTCAGTGCCAGCCTTGAGCAGTTGTTGGCCGTATACCGTCAACTAATCGATGTTGCAAGTGGCGAACGTCAATCCTTGGTGGATGAAATGACGAAAATCCGTCAGGCGAAGAACGCGGCAAAGGTATACCATTTGTTCACCTGACCACAGATCTGCAAAAAGCCATGCGCCATTAATTTGACTGGCTGGTGTTTTTTGACTTTACTAGTGGCTGTTTTCGAATTTCAGACGTCCGAACACTGACCATTCAGTCGGAATGATGTCGAGCACGCCCTCGGGCGCCGATATGACTAGGGAAGTTGCTATTGCATGTGGCGTGAAACCAAGATTCTGCTGATCGACGACGACAGCGCACGCCGCCGCGACCTGGCGGTGGTGCTTAACTTCCTCGGCGAAGAAAACCTCGCTTGCTCCAGCCAGGACTGGCAGCAGGTGGTCGAGCCATTGTCTTCGAGTCGCGAAGTGCTGTGCGTGCTTATCGGCACTGTAAACGCCCCGGGCAGTGTGCTTGGGCTCGTTAAGACAGTGGCTGGGTGGGATGAGTTCCTTCCGGTTCTGCTTTTAGGTGAAATTTCTTCTGCGGAGTTCCCGGAAGACCTTCGCCGCCGGGTGCTTTCCAACCTGGAAATGCCGCCAAGCTACAGCCAGCTGCTGGATTCGCTGCACCGTGCCCAGGTCTATCGCGAGATGTACGACCAGGCGCGCGAGCGTGGCCGCCAGCGCGAACCCAACCTGTTCCGCAGCCTGGTCGGTACCAGCCGTGCCATCCAGCACGTGCGGCAGATGATGCAGCAGGTGGCTGATACCGATGCCAGCGTGCTGATCCTGGGTGAGTCCGGCACCGGCAAGGAAGTGGTCGCGCGCAACCTGCACTACCATTCCAAGCGCCGCGAAGCGCCGTTCGTGCCGGTCAACTGCGGCGCGATCCCGGCCGAGCTGCTGGAAAGCGAACTGTTCGGCCACGAGAAGGGCGCCTTCACCGGGGCGATCACCAGCCGTGCCGGGCGTTTCGAGCTGGCCAATGGCGGTACCCTGTTCCTCGACGAAATCGGCGACATGCCGTTGCCGATGCAGGTCAAGCTGTTGCGCGTGCTGCAGGAGCGTACCTTCGAGCGCGTGGGCAGCAACAAGACCCAGAGCATCGATGTGCGCATCATTGCCGCGACCCACAAGAACCTCGAGACCATGATCGAGGAGGGTACGTTCCGCGAAGACTTGTACTACCGCCTGAACGTGTTCCCCATCGAGATGGCGCCGCTGCGTGAGCGGGTGGAAGACATCCCGCTGCTGATGAATGAGCTGATCTCGCGCATGGAGCACGAGAAGCGCGGGTCCATCCGCTTCAACTCCGCGTCGATCATGTCGCTGTGTCGCCACGGCTGGCCGGGCAACGTGCGCGAGCTGGCCAACCTGGTCGAGCGCATGGCGATCATGCACCCGTACGGGGTGATTGGCGTGTCCGAGCTGCCGAAGAAATTCCGTTACGTCGATGACGAAGACGAGCAGATGGTCGACAGCCTGCGCAGCGACCTGGAAGAGCGCGTGGCGATCAACGGCCATACGCCGAACTTCAGCAACCACGCCATGCTGCCACCTGAAGGCCTGGACCTGAAGGACTACCTGGGTAGCCTGGAGCAGGGCCTGATCCAGCAGGCGCTGGACGATGCCAACGGTATCGTTGCGCGCGCGGCTGAACGTTTGCGCATTCGTCGTACCACCCTGGTCGAGAAGATGCGCAAGTACGGCATGAGCCGCCAGGGTGGCGAGGAACAGGCGGAGGATTGACGCCTGGCGGTTGCCTGTACCGGCCTCTTCGCGGGCACGCCCGCTCCCACAGGATCGATGCACAGCTTGAATTCGATGATATCCCTGTGGGAGCGGGCAAGCCCGCGAAGAGGCCGGCACAGGGAGCCAAAGTCTCCAGTACTGCGCAAGGCTTGAAGCCTGCACGATCCCTGTGGGAGCGGGCATGCCCGCGAAGAGGCCGGCACAGCCAACCCAAATCCCTATCTTCGGCACGGCTATTGCTACACCGCTGGCAACACACCGTTTTTATGACGGTCAGCCACGCGAGAGAGCAAGATGCCCCAGGCCGCCCACGTATCCCTAGCCCCCGATCCGCAGGGGCAAACCCCGATCGAGCAGGACAGCCGCCAGGGTGTCGAGCAGGCCTTCGCCCTGTTCAATCAGGTGTCCAGCCAACTGAGCCAGTCCTACAGCCTGCTCGAAGCCCGGGTCAGCGAACTCAAGGGCGAGCTGGCGGTGGTCAGCGCCCAGCGCATCGATGAACTGAGCGAAAAGGAACGCCTGGCCAACCGCCTGCAGAACCTGCTGGACCTGCTGCCCGGCGGGGTGATCGTGATCGATGGCCAGGGCCTGGTACGCGAAGCCAACCCGGCCGCCTGCGAACTGCTCGGCGAGCCGCTGGTCGGCCAGCTGTGGCGCCAGGTGATCGCCCGCAGCTTTGCCCCGCGCAAGGATGACGGTCACGAAGTCTCGCTGCGCGACGGCCGCCGTCTGTCCATTGCCACTCGCTCGCTGGATGCCGAGCCTGGCCAGTTGGTGTTGCTCAACGACCTGACCGAAACCCGTCGCCTGCAAGACCAGCTGGCTCGCCACGAGCGCCTGTCTTCGCTGGGGCGCATGGTCGCCTCGCTGGCGCATCAGATCCGCACGCCACTGTCGGCGGCGATGCTCTACGCCAGCCACCTGGCTGATCCCGAACAAGAGCTGGGCGCGGAAACCCGCCAGCGCTTTGCCGGCACCCTGAAGGAGCGCCTGCACGAGCTGGAACACCAGGTGCGCGACATGCTGGTATTCGCCCGTGGCGAGCTGCCGCTGAATGATCGAGTCACGCCAAAAGCCTTGTTCCAGGCACTGCAGCAGGCTGCCCAGGCGCATGTGCAAGGGCACGCCGTGCGCTGGCAGTGCGACAGCCACCTGGGTGAGCTGCTGTGCAACCGCGACACCCTGGTTGGTGCATTGCTCAACCTGATCGAAAATGCGCTGCAAGCCAGCGACGGCCCGGCGCGACTGAAGGTGCACCTGTTCCGCCGCGAGCGCAGCCTGCATCTGTGTGTAAGCGACGCCGGCAGTGGTATCGATGCCGACCTGCTCGGCCGCCTGGGCGAACCGTTCCTGACCACCAAGGCTACCGGCACCGGCCTGGGCCTGGCCGTGGTCAAGGCCGTGGTGCGCGCGCACCAGGGTACGCTGCGCCTGCGCTCGAAGGTTGGCCGTGGTACCTGTGTGCAGGTGGAGCTGCCGTTGATCGACGGGCAACTGGCGGAGGGCATGTAATGGCGATCAAGGTGCTGCTGGTCGAGGACGACCGCGTATTGCGCCAGGCGCTGGGCGATACCCTGGAAATCGGCGGCTTCGCCTACCAGGCGGTGGGCAGTGCCGAAGAAGCGCTGGAAGCAGTACTGGAGGAGGCCTTCAGCCTGGTAGTCAGCGATGTGAACATGCCTGGCATGGATGGGCACCAACTGCTGGCCCAGCTGCGCCGCCAGCAACCGCAACTGCCCGTGTTGCTGATGACTGCGCATGCCGCGGTTGAGCGTGCCGTCGAGGCGATGCGCCAAGGGGCTGCCGACTACCTGGTCAAGCCATTCGAACCCAAGGCCTTGCTCAGTCTGGTCGAGCGGCATGCCGCCGGGCGCGTGGCTGAAGAGGAAGGCCCGGTGGCCTGCGAGCCGGCCAGTCGACAGTTGCTGGAGCTGGCCACGCGGGTGGCGCGCAGTGACTCGACCGTGCTGATTTCCGGCGAATCCGGTACCGGCAAGGAAGTGCTGGCGCGCTTCATTCACCAGCAGTCGCCGCGGGCGGCGCAGCCCTTCGTGGCGATCAATTGTGCTGCCATCCCCGACAACATGCTCGAGGCCACCCTGTTCGGCCACGAGAAGGGTGCCTTTACCGGTGCCATCGCTGCCCAGGCCGGCAAGTTCGAGCAGGCCGAAGGTGGCACCTTGCTGCTCGATGAAATCTCGGAAATGCCAATGGCCTTGCAGGCCAAGCTGCTGCGCGTGCTGCAGGAGCGCGAGGTGGAGCGGGTGGGCGGGCGCAAGCCCATCAGCCTGGATATCCGCGTGCTGGCCACCACCAACCGTGACCTGGCTGGCGAAGTGTCGGCCGGGCGTTTCCGTGAAGACTTGTACTACCGCCTGTCGGTTTTCCCCCTGGCCTGGCGCCCGCTGCGCGAACGCCCGGGTGACATCCTGCAACTGGCCGAGCGCCTGTTGGCGCGTCACGTGGCGAAGATGAAGCACGCCCCCGTGCAGCTGTCGCCCCAGGCCCGAGCCTGCCTGCAGGCGTATGCCTGGCCGGGCAACGTACGCGAACTGGACAACGCCCTGCAGCGGGCGCTGATCCTGCAGCAGGGCGGGGTGATCGAGGCGGCGGATTTTTGTCTGGCGGGCGCCATTCCATTGTCGGCTGGCATCGAGCCATCACCTGAGGTGCTGGCTGAGCCTGTTGGGCTGGGCGATGACATGCGTCGTCATGAGTACCAGATGATCATCGACACCCTGCGCGCTGAGCGCGGCCGCCGCAAAGAGGCCGCCGAACGCCTGGGGATAAGCCCGCGTACCCTGCGCTACAAGCTGGCGCAGATGCGCGATGCCGGGTTTGACGTCGAGGCCAGCCTGTTCGGCTGAAGATCGAAAGGGGCTGCTGCGCAGCCCATCGCCGGCAANNGCTTGCCGGCGATGGGGCGCGAAGCGGCCCCAGATTGTCTGGCATACATAGGCTGGCACCTTTGTTGCTTTAGGTTGGCTATCCGCCGCATCACTGTCAAAAAAATGCGGCCGCAGGAGAGAGAAGGGTCATGAGCCAAGGTGTTGAATTCAATCGTCTGATGCTGGACATGCGGGCCATGCAGGCCGACGCCATGTCGCTGCCAAAGGTGGCCGCTGCCCCCGAGTTGGCACCCGGGCAAAGTACCTTTGCCGACATGCTCGGCCAGGCCATCGGCAAGGTGCATGAGACGCAGCAGGCTTCGACCCAGTTGGCCAACGCCTTCGAGATCGGCAAGAGTGGCGTCGACCTGACCGACGTGATGATCGCTTCGCAAAAGGCCAGCGTTTCGATGCAGGCCCTGACCCAGGTACGCAACAAGCTGGTCCAGGCGTACCAGGACATCATGCAGATGCCGGTTTGAGGACGGACGTAAACCATGGCTGAAGCAGTCGTCGACAACCCCCCTGCCAAAAGCGGCCCGCCCGCGGCCAAACCGCCGCTGTTTGGCATGGCGTTTCTGGAAAACATCGCGCAGATGCCCATGCTGCGTCAGATCGGCCTTCTGGTCGGCCTGGCCGCCAGCGTGGCGATCGGCTTTGCCGTGGTGCTGTGGTCGCAACAACCCGATTACCGTCCGCTGTACGGCAGCCTGGCGGGCATGGACACCAAGCAGGTCATGGATACCCTGGCCGCCGCCGACATCCCCTACAACGTCGAGCCCAATTCCGGTGCTCTGCTGGTCAAGGCCGACGACCTCTCCCGTGCGCGCCTGAAACTGGCGGCCGCCGGCGTGGCACCAAGCGATGGCAACGTCGGCTTCGAGCTGCTCGACAAGGAGCAGGGCCTGGGCACCAGCCAGTTCATGGAAGCCACCCGTTACCGTCGCAGCCTGGAAGGCGAGCTGGCGCGTACCGTGTCCAGCCTGAACAACGTCAAGGGCGCGCGCGTGCACCTGGCCATCCCGAAAAGCTCGGTGTTCGTGCGTGACGAACGCAAGCCCAGCGCCTCGGTACTGGTCGAGCTGTACCCGGGCCGTGCCCTGGAAGCCGGGCAGGTGATGGCCATCGTCAACCTGGTCGCGACCAGCGTGCCGGAACTGGACAAGTCCCAGGTCACCGTGGTCGACCAGAAGGGCAACCTGCTGTCCGAGCAGATCCAGGACACCGCCCTGACCCAGGCAGGCAAACAGTTCGACTACAGCCGCCGGGTGGAAAGCATGCTCACCCAGCGGGTGCACAACATCCTGCAGCCGGTGCTGGGCAATGACCGCTACAAGGCCGAAGTGTCCGCCGACCTCGACTTCAGTGCGGTCGAGTCCACCTCCGAGCAGTTCAACCCAGACCAGCCGGCGCTGCGCAGCGAGCAGTCGGTCGATGAGCAACGTGCCAGCAGCCAGGGCCCGCAAGGTGTGCCCGGTGCGCTGAGCAACCAGCCGCCAGGCCCGGCCTCGGCACCGCAGACCACCGGTGGTGCCGCTACCCCGGCCGCGGCCATCCAGCCTGGCCAGCCGCTGGTGGATGCCAACGGCCAGCAGATCATGGACCCGGCCACCGGCCAGCCGATGCTCGCGCCGTACCCGTCGGACAAGCGCCAGCAAAGCACCAAGAACTTCGAGCTGGACCGTTCCATCAGCCACACCCGCCAGCAGCAGGGGCGCATGACCCGCCTGTCGGTGGCGGTGGTGGTGGACGACCAGGTCAAGATCGACCCGGCCACCGGCGACGCCACCCGTGCGCCATGGGGCGCCGAGGACCTGGCACGCTTCACTCGCCTGGTGCAGGACGCGGTCGGCTTCGATGCCAGCCGTGGCGACAGCGTGACGGTGATCAACGTGCCGTTCGCCGCCGACCGCGGCGAAGAAATCACCGACATTGCCTTCTACCAGCAGCCGTGGTTCTGGGACATCGTCAAGCAAGTGCTGGGCGTGGTGTTCATCCTGGTGCTGGTGTTCGGTGTGCTGCGCCCGGTGCTGAACAACATTACAGGGGGCGGCAAGCAGGCTGCCCCGGATAGCGACATGGAGCTGGGCGGCATGATGGGTCTGGATGGCGAACTGGCCAACGACCGCGTCAGTCTGGGTGGCCCGACAAGCATTCTGCTGCCTAGCCCGAACGAGGGTTACGAGGCACAGCTCAACGCAATCAAAGGCCTGGTGGCCGAAGACCCGGGCCGCGTTGCCCAGGTCGTGAAAGAGTGGATCAACGCCGATGAGTGATAACCGAGCCGTTACCGCCAAGCTGAGCCGCGTCGACAAGGCGGCGATCCTCCTGCTTTCGCTGGGCGAGACCGATGCTGCCCAGGTGCTGCGGCACATGGGGCCCAAGGAAGTGCAGCGGGTGGGTGTGGCCATGGCGCAGATGGGCAATGTGCACCGTGAGCAGGTCGAGCAGGTGATGAGCGAGTTCGTCGAAATCGTCGGCGACCAGACCAGCCTGGGCGTGGGCTCCGATGCCTATATCCGCAAGATGCTCAACCAGGCCCTGGGCGAGGACAAGGCCAACGGCCTGGTCGACCGCATCCTGCTCGGTGGCAACACCAGCGGCCTGGACAGCCTGAAGTGGATGGAGCCGCGCGCCGTTGCCGACGTGATCCGCTACGAGCACCCGCAGATCCAGGCCATCGTGGTTGCCTACCTCGACCCCGACCAGGCCGGCGAAGTGCTGAGCAACTTCGACCACAAGGTGCGCCTGGATATCGTCCTGCGCGTGTCGTCGCTGAACACCGTGCAGCCGGCGGCGCTGAAGGAGCTGAACCAGATCCTCGAGAAGCAGTTCTCGGGCAACTCCAACGCGGCGCGTACCACCTTGGGTGGCATCAAGCGCGCCGCCGACATCATGAACTTCCTCGACAGCTCGGTGGAAGGTGCACTGATGGACGCGATCCGCGAGATCGACAGCGACCTGTCGGAGCAGATCGAAGACCTGATGTTCGTCTTCAACAACCTGGCCGACGTCGACGACCGTGGCATCCAGGCGCTGCTGCGCGAAGTCTCGTCCGACGTGCTGGTGGTGTCGCTCAAGGGCGCCGACGAGCGAGTCAAGGACAAGATCTTCAAGAACATGTCCAAGCGTGCCTCGGAGCTGTTGCGCGACGACCTGGAGGCCAAGGGGCCGGTGCGGGTCAGCGACGTGGAAACGGCGCAGAAGGAAATCCTCACCATCGCCCGCCGCATGGCCGAGGCCGGCGAGATCGTGCTCGGCGGCAAGGGTGCCGAGGAAATGATCTGATCCACCAGGGCAGGCAAATGAATTTTGCGGCCTGGTGCGGTACTTGTGGGAGCTGGCTTGCCGGCGATGAGGCCGGCCCAGGCACCGCTGCTGTATGGCAAGGGCTTCGCCCTTGATCGCCGGCAAGCCAGCTCCCACAGGGCCCCGCATTTGTCGAACAGGCTTGTTGAGTACCTGAAAACATGTCCACCAAAGAACAGCACCCCAGCGACCTGATCCGCGCCCGCGACCTCGAGGGCGTGGACGTATGGGCGCTGCCCAGCTTCGACCCGGAACCCGAGCCTGAGCCCGAACCGGCGCCGGAACCCGAGGTAATCGAGGAAGAAGTCGAGGAAGTGCCGCTGGAAGAAGTCCAGCCACTGACCCTGGAAGAACTCGAGGCCATCCGCCAGGAGGCCTACAACGAAGGCTTCGCCACCGGTGAGCGCGAGGGCTTCCATAGCACCCAGCTCAAGGTCCGCCAGGAAGCCGAAGAGGCCCTGAAGACCAAGCTGGAGAGCCTCGACCGGCTGATGACCAACCTGATGGAGCCGATCGCCGAGCAGGACACGCAGATCGAGAAAACCCTGGTCCACCTGGTGGCTCACATGACCCGCCAGGTGATCGGTCGCGAACTGCGGGGCGATTCCAGCCAGATCACCCAGGTACTGCGCGAAGCGCTCAAGCTGCTGCCCATGGGCGCGGACAATATCCGCATTCATCTCAACCCGCAGGATTTCGAGCTGGCCAAGGCCCTGCGCGAGCGCCATGAGGAAAGCTGGCGGCTGCTCGAGGACAGCGCACTGCTACCAGGTGGCTGCCGTATCGAGACCGCGCATAGCCGCATCGACGCGACCATGGAAACACGCATCGAGAAAGCCGTGGCACAACTGTTCGACCAGTTGCACGACCATTCGCTGCACCCGGCAGCGCCGGACATGTCGGTAGACCTGGATAGCCTGCCAGAGCGCGCCGTGGGTAGCCCGGATGCAACTTGAGCGCACCAGTTTCGGCAAGCGCCTGGGCAGTTACGCCGAGGCCATCGAGCTGCCGGCCCAGCCCATCGTCGAAGGCCGCCTGCTGCGCATGGTCGGCCTCACCCTGGAAGCCGAAGGCCTGCGCGCTGCAGTCGGCAGCCGCTGCCTGGTAATCAACGACGACAGCTACCACCCGGTGCAGGTGGAGGCCGAAGTCATGGGCTTTGCCGGGTCCAAGGTATTCCTCATGCCGGTCGGCAGCATTGTCGGCATCGCCCCCGGCGCCCGGGTGGTGCCGCTGGATGACAGCGGCCGCCTGCCCATGGGCATGAGCATGCTCGGCCGGGTGCTCGACGGCGCCGGCCGTGCGCTGGATGGCAAGGGCGGGATGAAGGCCGAGGACTGGGTGCCGATGGACGGCCCGGTGATCAACCCGTTGAACCGCGACCCCATCAGCAAGCCGCTGGACGTGGGCATTCGCAGCATCAATGGCCTGCTCACCGTCGGTCGCGGCCAGCGCCTGGGCCTGTTCGCCGGTACCGGTGTGGGCAAGTCGGTGTTGCTGGGCATGATGACCCGCTTCACCGAAGCCGAGATCATCGTCGTTGGCCTGATCGGCGAGCGGGGCCGCGAGGTCAAGGAATTCATCGAGCATATCCTTGGTGAGGAAGGCCTCAAGCGCTCGGTGGTGGTCGCTTCGCCCGCCGACGATGCGCCGCTGATGCGCCTGCGGGCCGCCATGTACTGCACACGTATTGCCGAGTACTTCCGCGACAAGGGCAAGAACGTGCTGTTGTTGATGGACTCGCTGACCCGTTTCGCCCAGGCCCAGCGTGAAATCGCCTTGGCCATCGGCGAGCCGCCGGCCACCCGGGGTTACCCGCCATCGGTGTTCGCCAAGCTGCCCAAGCTGGTGGAGCGGGCCGGCAACGGCGAGCCAGGCGGTGGTTCGATCACCGCGTTCTATACCGTGTTGTCCGAGGGTGACGACCAGCAGGACCCGATTGCCGACGCGGCGCGCGGTGTGCTCGATGGTCACTTCGTGCTGTCGCGGCGGCTGGCCGAGGAAGGCCATTACCCGGCCATCGACATCGAAGCCTCGATCAGCCGGGTCATGCCCCAGGTGGTCGATGCCGACCATTTGCGCCAGGCGCAAAAGTTCAAGCAGTTGTGGTCGCGCCTGTCGCAGAGCCGCGACCTGATCAGTGTGGGCGCCTACGTGGCGGGTGGCGACCCGGAAACCGACCTGGCCATCGCGCTGCAATCGAAGCTGGTGGAGTTTCTGCGCCAGGGCCTGCGCGAGAGCGTGGGCATGGCGCAAAGCCGCGAACAGTTGGGGGCGATCTTTGCGCCCCCGGCGGGCGGTTGATAGGCCATGGCGCTGCCCGGACGTGCCGCGCGCCTGGCGCCGGTGGTGGACATGGCCGAAGAGGCCGAGCGCCAGGCGGCCCAGCGCCTTGGGCAGTTCCAGCAGCAGGTGGCCACGGCACAGGCCAAGCTGGCCGAGCTCGAACGGTTTCGCGAGGACTACCAACTGCAGTGGATCAACCGTGGCGGGCAGGGGGTAAACGGTAGCTGGCTGGTCAATTACCAGCGCTTCCTCGGGCAGTTGGAAACGGCCATGACCCAGCAGCGCCAGAGCCTGGTCTGGCACCAGAACAACCTCAACAACGCCCGCGGCACCTGGCAGCAGGCCTATGCCCGGGTGGAAGGCTTGCGCAAGCTGGTGCAGCGCTACCTGGACGAAGCCCGGCGGGCCGAAGACAAGCGCGAGCAGCGCTTGCTCGACGAGCTGTCACAACGCCTGCCGCGGCAGAATCACCTATAGCCTGTACTGACCTCTTCGCGGGTAAACCCGCTCCCACAGGTACGGCGCAGAATTCGAATTCGTGGAGATCCTGTGGGAGCGGGTTTACCCGCGAAGAGGCCGGGACAGGCAGCCCACATGCTTGCCACCCCCGCCATCGCCTGCTAAACCTTTAAGGAGTTGCATCCGCCATCATCGAAGGAATCGCTAGCATGGCAGTCGAGACTGATTTTTCGCAGGACGGGAAAAAGCTGACGATAAAGATCAAGGGGCGCTTCGATTTCGGCAAGCACCAGGAATTTCGTGACGCCTACGAACGCCAGCCCAACCGGCCAGATTCGGTGGTCGTCGACCTGAAGGACACCACCTACCTCGACAGTTCCGCACTCGGCATGCTGCTGTTGCTGCGTGACCATGCGGGCGGCGATGAGTCGGATGTGCGTGTGGTGCATGCCAGCTCCGACGTGCGCAAGATCCTCGCCATCTCCAATTTCGAAAAACTCTTCGATATCAGTTGAGCGCCGACATGCCGGCCGAACAGGCGTTGACCGTGCTGGTCGCCGAAGACGGTGCCGCCGACCGCCTGCTGCTGGCGCAGATCGTGCGCCGTCAGGGCCATCAGGTATTCACCGCGGAAAACGGCGAGCAGGCGGTGGCGCTGTTCGTCGAGCGGCGCCCGCAACTGGTGCTGCTGGATGCGCTGATGCCGGTGATGGATGGCTTCGAGGCGGCGCGGCAGATCAAGGCGCTGGCCGGCGAAGCGCTGGTGCCGATCATTTTCCTGACGTCATTGAACGAGGAGGAAGGCCTGGTGCGCTGCCTGGAGGCCGGGGGCGACGACTTCATGGCCAAGCCCTACAGTGCGGTGATCCTCGGCGCCAAGATACGCGCCATGGACCGCCTGCGCCGGCTGCAGGCCACCGTGCTGGAGCAGCGCGACCAGATTGCCCGGCACCACCACCACCTGCTCAACGAGCAGCGGGTGGCCAAGGCGGTGTTCGACAAGGTGGCCCACTCCGGCTGCCTGGCCGCGCCCAACATCCGCTACCTGCAATCGCCCTATGCGCTGTTCAATGGCGACCTGATGCTGGCCGCGTTCACCCCGTCCGGCGACATGCGCGTGCTGCTTGGCGATTTCACCGGCCACGGCTTGCCAGCGGCGGTAGGCGCCATGCCGCTGGCCGAAGTGTTCTACGGCATGACTGCCAAGGGCTACGGCATGGCGCAAATCCTGCGCGAGATGAATGCCAAGCTCAAACGTATCCTGCCGGTGGACATGTTCTGTTGTGCGCTGCTGCTCAACCTCAGCATGCAGCGCGGTTCGGTGGAAGTGTGGAACGGCGGCATGCCTGATGGCTATCGCCTGGCAGTGGATGGCCAGGTGCTGTCGGTGCTGACGTCGCGACACCTGCCGCTGGGCATCCTGGACGCCGAGCGTTTCGATGACAGTACCGAAGTGTTGCCGCTGGCACCGGGCGAGCGCCTGCTGCTGCTGTCGGACGGCGTGCTGGACACCGCCGACGACCATGAACGCCTGTTTGGTGTGCAGCGGCTGCGCAGGGTGCTGGCCGACAACCGGGACCCGGTGCGGTTGTTCGACGAAGTGATGCAGGCCCTGGAGCGCTTTGGCGGGCGCCCGCGCGATGACATCAGCCTGTGCGACATCCGTATGTTCAGCGCCGAGGAGCGGGTGCCGGCGCCGATGATCTACTCTGATAGCGGCCGCTCCAGCCCGCTGGACTGGTCGCTGGGGTTCGAGGTGCGTGGCCAGAGCCTGAAGCGCTTCAACCCGGTGCCGTACCTGGTGCAGTTGTTGCAGGAGATTCATGGCCTGCGCGCGCGTACCGGCAACCTGCACAGTGTGCTCAGCGAGCTGTATTCCAATGCCCTGGAGCATGGCGTGCTGGGCCTGGACTCGCAGCTCAAGCGCGATGTACAGGGCTTTGCCGACTATTATCAGGAGCGCGCCCGGCGCCTTGGGGTTCTGACCGACGGTTACGTGCGCATCGATTTCAAGGTTGAACCGCAAGCCGACGGCGGGCGTCTGAAGATCGAGGTCCGTGACAGTGGTGCTGGGTTCGATGTGCAGCGGGTGCTGTCGCGGCCCTCGCTGGAGCAGGGGCTGAGCGGGCGAGGCCTGAACCTGGTGCGGCGGCTGGCCAGCAGCGCGCACTGGAGTGAGGGCGGGCGCTGCGCGCATGTGGAGTTCGTCTGGTGAGCCACGGGTTGGCTCGGGCATAATCTGGCTTGATCAAGGAGTGAACAAGTGACTGACATGCATATTGACCACAAGGTACTCAGCGACCTGCGTGAGGTCATGGAAGATGGCTACCTGCAGTTGGTGCAAACCTTTCTCGACGACTCCGAACGGCGCCTGGGTCAGCTGCACGCGGCCAAAAGTGCCGAAGAGCTCGGCTCCGCGGCTCACAGTTTCAAGGGCAGCAGCAGCAACATGGGCGCGGTTGCATTGGCCAACCTGTGCCAGCAGCTGGAGGAGCGCGCACGGCGGCCCCCGCTGTATGGGATCGAAGACCTGATCAACCGCATCGACCAAGAGTTCCTCGAGGTGCAGGGCTTCTACCGAGGTGAGCAGCAGCGCATTTCGGCGGGTTGAAGCGCGACTTGGCGCGAGTCTTGCGTGTCTCTGGCAATATGATTTTTTTGTTTCTGGCGCGGAGACCGCTCGATGCCTGTCGCACCCAACCCATTGTTGCAAGGCAACGCCATTGCCAACACCTCGCGTTCGGCCGCCGCACAGGCCGACAAGCCGCTGCAGGCGCCGGGCGACAAGGGCGACGGCTTCGGCCAGGTGATGGCCCGGCAGGGCCGCGACAAGGCCGCCGGGCAGGACGACAAGGTCGCTCAGGCCAAGCCCAAGGACAAGCCCGAGGCGGCGCAGGGCGGCAAGAAAGCCGCTGCCGACAAACCCGCGGTTGCCGATGACGGCAAACAATTGCCAGCCGACGACCAGGCCCAGGCCGACACCGGCTTGCGCGATGCCAGCCTGGTTGCCGGCCAAGTCACCGACGCCCAGCCTGGCGCACAACTGATCCAGGCCCAGGCCGAGGCGGTGGCGCCGGTGTTGCAGGCCGCCGCGGCGCAGGCGCAGGTCACCGCCGAGCTGCCCGAGGAGCCGGCCGCCGAGGAAGCCTTCGACCCTGACGCCGACCCTTTGGCCAACCTGCCGACCCTGCGCCTGGCGCTGGAACAAAGCGCCCAGGCCAAGGGAGCGACTTCGGCGCATGCCCTGGACCCTTCGCAGGCTCAGGGCGAAGAGGGGCAGATGGCCGTCAATACCTTGGCGAATCTGGTCGAAAATGCCGAGGGTGAAACGGGCGAGCCTGGCGACAAGGCCTTTGCCGGCTTGCTCGAAGATGGCCTGAAAGACACCAAGAGCGCTGGCAGCGATACACGCGTAGACGATTTCGCCAACCGCCTGGCCAACCTGACCCAGGCCGCCACGGCCAAGACCGCCAATGCCGTGCCGGCCAATGCCAGCCCATTGCACCAACCGCTGCCGATGAACCAGAACGCCTGGGCCGAAGGCCTGGTCAACCGGGTCATGTACCTGTCCAGCCAGAACCTCAAGTCGGCGGATATCCAGCTGGAACCGGCGGAACTGGGCCGCCTGGACATTCGCGTCAATGTTGCGACGGACCAGTCGACCCAGATCACCTTCATCAGCGGCCACGCCGGCGTGCGTGACGCCCTCGACAGCCAGGTGCACCGCCTGCGCGAGCTGTTCGCCCAACAGGGGCTGGCACAGCCGGACGTTAACGTGGCCGACCAGTCGCGCGGGCAGCAGCAACAGCAGCAGGGGCAGGCGCAGGGCAGCAACCTGTCCGGGGTGGCGGCGCGCCGGGCCGAGCAGGGCGGGGCAGAGGCAGTCGATAGCGCCCGGCCTGTGGAGCAGCAGGTGGTTGTTGGCGACAGTGCGGTCGATTACTACGCCTGATAACCGTTAGCCTGAGCCGGCCTCTTCGCGGGCGCGCCCGCTCCCACAGGAATTTCATCGGTTTCGAATCCTGTGCGTTGCCTGTGGGAGCGGGCGTGCCCGCGAAGAAGGCAGCACTGCAAAACCTGCTGGAATCCATCCTCTGCAAAATCTGGCATAACACTTGCTCAAGCCAAGCCATCCTCCCTTGAACCCCCGATGGACGACGGATTATTGGCATGGCGAAGAGCGAAGCAGTCAAAGACCCCGCCACTAAAGGCAAACTCAAGCTGATCCTGCTGGCGGTAGTGGGCCTGTTGCTGGCGATCGGCCTTTCGGTGGGCGCTACCTGGTTCATCATGCACAAGAGCGAGCCGGCCCCGGCCGCCGATCCTGCAGCCAGCAACGTCAAGCCAGCGGCTATCTACGAAGCGCTGGCCCCGGCCTTCGTGGTCAACTTCAACCAGAACGGCCGCCAGCGCTACATGCAGGTGAGCATCACCCTGCAAGCGCGCAGCCAGGCTGACCTGGACGCCCTCAAGGTGCACATGCCGGTGATCCGCAACAACCTGGTGATGATGTTCTCCGGGCAAGGTTTCGACACCCTGGCCGGCAGCCCGGTGGGGCAGGAAATGCTGCGCCAGAAGGCCACCGCAGTGGTTCAGGAAGTGGCACAGAAGGAAGTCGGCAAGCCGGTCGTCGACCAGTTGCTGTTCACCAATTTCGTATTGCAGTAGGAGTCCGCAATGGCCGTACAGGACCTGCTGTCCCAGGATGAAATCGATGCCCTGTTGCATGGCGTCGACGACGGGCTGGTGCAGACCGAGAGTGCATCCGAGCCTGGCAGCATCAAAAGCTACGACCTGACCAGTCAGGACCGTATCGTGCGGGGTCGCATGCCGACCCTGGAAATGATCAACGAGCGTTTCGCCCGTTACACCCGTATCAGCATGTTCAACCTGCTGCGCCGCTCCGCCGACGTGGCAGTGGGCGGCGTGCAGGTGATGAAGTTCGGCGAATACGTGCACTCGCTGTATGTGCCGACCAGCCTCAACCTGGTCAAGATCAAGCCGCTGCGCGGTACCTCGCTGTTCATCCTCGACGCCAAACTGGTGTTCAAGCTGGTGGACAACTTCTTCGGCGGCGACGGGCGCCACGCCAAGATCGAAGGCCGCGAGTTCACCCCCACCGAGTTGCGCGTGGTGCGCATGGTGCTGGACCAGTGCTTCGTCGACCTCAAGGAAGCCTGGCAGGCAATCATGCCGGTCACCTTCGAGTACATGAACTCCGAGGTAAACCCGGCCATGGCCAACATTGTCGGCCCCAGCGAGGCGGTGGTGGTGTCCACCTTCCACATCGAGCTGGACGGCGGTGGCGGCGACCTGCACGTGACCATGCCGTACTCGATGATCGAGCCGGTGCGGGAAATGCTCGACGCCGGTTTCCAGTCCGACCTGGATGACCAGGACGAGCGCTGGGTCAAGGCCCTGCGCGAGGACGTGCTGGATGTGGCCGTGCCGCTGACCGCCACCGTAGCCCGGCGCCAGCTGAAGCTGCGCGACATCCTGCACATGCAGCCTGGTGACGTGATCCCGGTGGAGCTGCCCGAGCACCTGGTGCTGCGCGCCAACGGCGTGCCGTCGTTCAAGGCGCGCCTGGGTTCGCACAAGGGCAACCTGGCGCTGCAGATCATCGACCCGATCGAACGCCGCTGACGCGTGCCGGTCGCTCATAACGAATTGAATGCCTGTCGAGGAAACCATGGCTAACGAAAACGAGATCACCTCCGCAGAGGACCAGGCACTGGCCGATGAATGGGCTGCGGCACTGGAAGAAACCGGTGCGGCCGGCCAGGCCGATATCGATGCACTGCTGGGTGGTGACACCGGTAGCAGCACCGGCGGCGCGGGCCGCCTGCCGATGGAGGAGTTCGCCAGCTCGCCGAAGCCGAACGAAAACGTCAGCCTCGAAGGCCCTAACCTGGACGTGATCCTGGATATCCCGGTGAACATTTCCATGGAAGTGGGCAGTACCGAGATCAACATCCGCAACCTGCTGCAGCTAAACCAGGGCTCGGTGATCGAGCTCGACCGCCTGGCCGGCGAGCCGCTCGACGTGCTGGTCAACGGCACGCTGATTGCCCATGGCGAGGTGGTGGTGGTCAACGAGAAGTTCGGCATCCGCCTGACCGACGTGATCAGCCCCAGCGAACGTATCAAGAAGCTGCGCTGAGTGAAGGGCACGATGCGCGCCATCGCGGCGCTCGCCGCGCTGCTCGCCAGCCAGGCTTGCCTGGCCGCGGCCACACCGGCGGCAACCCCGGCAACCGCGCCTGGCAGCCTCGGTGGGCAGCTGGCGCAGATGGTCTTCGGCCTGCTGCTGGTGGTCGGCCTGATCTTCTTCCTGGCCTGGTTGCTGCGGCGCATGCAAAGCACCGCGGTGAAGGGCGGGCAGGTGATCGAGATCGTCGGCAGCCGGGCCATCGGCCCGCGTGACCGCCTGCTGCTGGTGCAGGTGGGCAAGGAGCAGATCCTGATCGGCCATACCCCTGGCAGCATCGAGGCCCTGCATGTGCTGGCCGAACCCGTGGAAGTGCCGGAAAACGCCCGCCAGGCGACGCCGGAGTTTGCCCAGCGGCTGATGGAGCTGATGGGCAAGGACCCTAAGGACAAGAAGTGATGAGTGGCGCGCTGCGTGTGTTGTTGACTCTGGCGCTGCTGCTGGCTGCGCCGCTGGCCCTGGGGGCCGACCCGCTGTCGATCCCGGCCATTACCCTGTCCAATACCGCGGACGGGCAGCAGGAGTATTCGGTCAGCCTGCAGATCCTGCTGATCATGACGGCGCTCAGCTTCATCCCGGCGTTCGTCATCCTGATGACCAGCTTCACCCGCATCATCATCGTGTTCTCGATCCTGCGTCAGGCCCTGGGCCTGCAGCAGACGCCGTCGAACCAGCTGCTGACCGGCATGGCGCTGTTCCTGACCATGTTCATCATGGCGCCGGTGTTCGACCGGGTGAACCAGGACGCACTGCAGCCGTACCTGAAGGAGCAGATGACTGCCCAGCAGGCCATCGACAAGGCCCAGGGGCCGCTCAAGGACTTCATGCTGGCGCAAACCCGGCAAAGCGACCTCGACCTGTTCATGCGCCTGTCCAAGCGTACCGACATCGCTGGCCCGGACCAGGTGCCGCTGACGATCCTGGTGCCGGCGTTCGTCACCTCCGAGCTGAAGACTGCGTTCCAGATCGGTTTCATGATCTTCATCCCGTTCCTGATCATCGACATGGTGGTAGCCAGCGTGCTGATGGCCATGGGTATGATGATGCTGTCGCCGCTGATCATCTCGCTGCCGTTCAAGATCATGCTGTTCGTGCTGGTCGATGGCTGGGCGCTGATCATGGGCACCTTGGCCAGCAGTTTCGGCGGCGTCTGACGCCGTCAAGGAGAGCCGCCGATGACACCTGAAGTCGCTGTCGACCTGTTCCGTGATGCCTTGTGGCTGACCACCCTGATGGTCGCCATTCTGGTGGTGCCCAGCCTGCTGGTGGGCCTGGTGGTGGCCATGTTCCAGGCCGCCACGCAGATCAACGAACAGACCCTGAGCTTCCTGCCGCGCCTGTTGGTGATGCTGGTCACGCTGATCGTCGCCGGGCCGTGGCTGGTGCAGAAGTTCATGGAGTACATCACCAGTCTGTACACCAACATCCCGCAGCTGATCGGTTGACGCGCCGATGCTGGAGCTGACCGACACGCAGATCGGCACCTGGGTCGCCACCTTCATCCTGCCGTTGTTCAGGGTGACGGCAGTATTGATGACCATGCCGATCTTTGGCACCCGCATGCTGCCGGCGCGGGTGCGTCTGTACGTGGCGGTGGCTATCACCGTGGTGATCGTCCCGGCCCTGCCGCCCCTGCCCGAGTTCGATCCGCTGAGCCTGCGCGGCCTGCTGCTGTGTGCCGAGCAGGTCATCGTCGGGGCGTTGTTCGGGTTGTCGCTGCAGTTGTTGTTCCAGGCTTTCGTCATCGCTGGCCAGATCGTCGCGGTGCAGATGGGCATGGCCTTCGCATCGATGGTCGACCCGGCCAACGGCGTCAACGTTGCGGTGATCAGCCAGTTCATGACCATGCTGGTGAGCGTGCTGTTCCTGCTGATGAACGGCCATCTGGTGGCGTTCGAGGTGCTGACCGAAAGCTTCACCACCTTGCCGGTGGGCAATGCGCTGGTGGTCAATCAGTTCTGGGAGATGGCGGGGCGCCTGGGCTGGGTGTTCGGTGCCGGCCTGCTGCTGATCCTGCCGGCTATCGCCGCGTTGCTGGTGGTGAACATCGCCTTTGGCGTAATGACGCGTGCCGCGCCGCAGCTGAACATTTTCTCCATCGGTTTTCCGCTGACCCTGGTCATGGGCATGTTCATTTTCTGGGTCGGCCTGGCCGACATACTTTCCCATTACCAGGCATTGGCCAGCGAAGCGCTGCAATGGCTGCGTGATCTGGCAAGGGCGCGCTGAGCATGGCGGAAAGCGAAAGCGGTCAGGACAAGACAGAAGAACCCACCGACAAGCGCAAGCGCGATGCCCGCGAGAAAGGCGAGATCGCGCGTTCCAAGGAGCTGAACACGGTGGCGGTGACCTTGGCCGGCGCCGGTGGCCTGCTGGCGTTCGGCGGCCACCTGGCCGAGACACTGCTGGCGATCATGCGCATGAACTTCAGCCTGACCCGCGACTTCATCGTCGATGAGCGGGCCATGGGTGTCTTCCTGTTGGCCTCGGGCAAGATGGCCATCTGGGCGGTGCAGCCGATCTTGATCCTGTTGTTCGTGATTTCCTTTGTCGCGCCGATTGTCCTGGGCGGTTTCCTGTTTTCCGGCAGCCTGCTGCAGCCGAAATTCAGCCGCATGAATCCCTTGTCGGGGATCAAGCGCATGTTCTCGATGAACGCCCTGACCGAGCTATTGAAAGCACTCGCCAAGTTTTTCGTGATTCTGGTCGTGGCAGTAGTGGTGCTGGTCAACGACCGCCAGGCGCTGCTCGCCATCGCCAATGAGCCGTTGGAGCAGGCGATCATCCATAGCCTGCAGGTGGTGGGCTGGAGTGCGTTGTGGATGTCGGCCGGGCTGCTGTTGATTGCGGCGGCGGACGTGCCGTTCCAGCTGTGGCAGACGCACAACAAGCTGAAGATGACCAAGCAGGAAATCAAGGACGAGTACAAGGACAGCGAAGGCAAGCCCGAGGTCAAGCAGCGTATTCGCCAGCTGCAGCGTGAGGCTTCGCAGCGGCGCATGATGGCGGCTGTGCCCGAAGCCGACGTGATCATCACCAACCCGACGCATTATGCGGTGGCCTTGCAATACGACCCGGAGAAAGGCGGGGCGGCGCCGTTGCTGCTGGCCAAGGGGACGGATTTCATTGCCCTGAAGATTCGCGAGATCGGCGTGGAGCACAAGGTCCAGATTCTCGAATCGCCGGCGTTGGCGCGGGCGATCTACTACTCCACCGAACTTGAGCAGGAAATCCCTGCCGGGCTTTACCTGGCGGTGGCGCAGGTGCTGGCCTATGTGTTCCAGATCCGCCAGTACCGGGCTGGCAAAGGCAAGCGGCCAGAGCCGCTGAAGGACGACCTGCCGATTCCGCCGGACCTGCGCCGCGACAGTTGACCTTGTGTCAGGGCTTCTGGCCCTTTCGCGGGCACGCCCGCTCCCACAGGGACCTCATGCTCCTCGAGGGCGGCGCCGTACTTGTGGGAGCGGGCGTGCCCGCGAAGAGGCCGGAACAGGCAACATAAATCCCCCGTCGAGCAAAGTTGGAAAGCTTCTTGCCAAGCCTGCGCCGCGACAGTTGACCTTGTGTCAGGGCTTCTGGCCCTTTCGCGGGCACGCCCGCTCCCACAGGGACCTCATGCTCCTCGAAGGCGACGCCGCACCTGTGGGAGCGGGTTCACCCGCGAAGAGGCCGGAACAGACAACATAATCCACCGTCGAGCAAAGTTGGAAAGCTTCTTGCCAAGCCTGCGCCGCGACAGTTGACTTTGTGTAGGGCTTCTGGCCCTTTCGCGGGCGCGCCCGCTCCCACAGGGACTTCATGCTCCTCGAGGGTGACGCCGCACCTGTGGGAGCGGGCGTGCCCGCGAAGAGGCCGGAACAGGCAACATAAATCCCCCGTCGAGCAAAGTTGGAAGGCTTCTTGCAAAGCCAGCGCCAGGCGCGCCCTGTGCGTCAAAGTTTTGCATCAAGAGGACTCGCGGTGGATCGCACTCAGTTAATCAGCAACGCCCGTAACAACCTGGCCGGGCTCGGCCGGGGCAATCTGGGTGTGCCGCTGTTGCTGCTGGTGATGTTGGCAATGATGATGTTGCCGATACCGCCGTTCCTGCTCGACGTGTTCTTCACTTTCAACATCGCCCTGTCGATCGTGGTCCTGCTGGTCTGCGTCTACGCCCTGCGCCCGCTCGACTTCGCCGCATTCCCCACCATCCTGCTGGTGGCCACGCTGTTGCGCCTGGCCCTGAACGTGGCTTCCACCCGGGTGGTGATGCTGCATGGCCAGGAGGGCCACGGCGCCGCCGGCAAGGTGATCCAGGCCTTCGGCGAGGTGGTGATCGGCGGTAACTACGTGGTCGGTGCCGTGGTGTTCGCCATCCTCATGATCATCAACTTCGTGGTGGTGACCAAGGGCGCCGGGCGTATCTCGGAAGTGAGCGCGCGTTTCACCCTCGACGCCATGCCCGGCAAGCAGATGGCCATCGACGCCGACCTCAACGCCGGCCTGATCGACCAGGCCCAGGCCAAGCACCGTCGTTCCGAAGTGGCGCAGGAAGCCGAGTTCTACGGTTCGATGGACGGTGCCAGCAAGTTCGTCCGCGGTGACGCCATCGCCGGCCTGCTGATCCTGTTCATCAACCTGATCGGCGGCATGCTGATCGGCATGCTGCAGCACGGCATGAGCTTTGGCGATGCCGGCAAGGTGTACGCCTTGCTGACCATCGGTGACGGTTTGGTGGCGCAATTGCCATCACTGTTGCTGTCCACCGCTGCCGCGATCATGGTTACCCGTGCTTCGGGCTCCGAGGACATGGGCAAGCTGATCAACCGGCAGATGTTCGATTCGCCCAAGGCCCTGGCGGTGTCCGCCGCGCTGATGATCGTCATGGGCCTGGTGCCGGGCATGCCGCACGTGGCCTTCCTCAGCCTCGGCCTGCTGGCCGGTGGTGGTGCCTACCTGGTGTGGAAGAAGCAGCAGAAGGCCAAGGCTCAGGCGCTGCAGGAGGCGCAGCGCCAGCAGGACCTGCTGCCCTCGCCACAGCGTGCGCTGGAAACCAAGGAGCTGGGCTGGGATGACGTCACGCCGATCGACATGATTGGCCTGGAGGTCGGCTACCGGTTGATCCCGCTGGTCGATCGCAACCAGGGTGGCCAATTGCTGGCGCGGATCAAGGGCGTGCGCAAGAAGCTGTCGCAAGACCTGGGCTTCCTCATGCCCACCGTGCACATCCGCGACAACCTTGACCTGCAGCCCAGCGCGTATCGCCTGACCCTGATGGGGGTGATCCTGGCCGAGGCCGAGATCTACCCGGACCGCGAACTGGCAATCAACCCGGGGCAGGTGTTCGGCACCCTCAACGGCATTGCCGCGCGCGACCCGGCGTTTGGCCTTGAAGCCGTGTGGATCGATGTCGGCCAGCGCTCCCAGGCGCAGTCGCTGGGCTACACCGTGGTCGACGCCAGCACCGTGGTGGCCACCCACCTGAACCAGATCCTGCAGAAGCACTGCCACGAGCTGATCGGCCATGAAGAGGTCCAGCAACTGCTGCAGGTGTTGGCCAAGGCATCGCCTAAACTTGCAGAAGAGCTGGTGCCGGGTGTCATTTCCTTGTCGGGCCTGCTCAAGGTGCTGCAAGCGTTGTTGTCTGAACAAGTGCCAGTGCGCGATATTCGCAGTATCGCCGAGGCGATCGCGAACAACGCCGGCAAGAGTCAAGATACCGCCGCGCTGGTGGCGGCAGTGCGCGTCGGATTGTGTCGCGCCATCGTGCAAAGCATTGTCGGCGTTGAGTCGGAGCTGCCAGTGATTACCCTGGAGCCAAGGTTGGAACAGATTTTGCTCAATAGTCTGCAAAGGGCCGGGCAAGGTCAGGAAGACGGTGTTCTTCTGGAACCGAGCATGGCCGAGAAGCTGCAGCGTTCGCTGATCGAGGCGGCCCAGCGCCAGGAAATGCAGGGCCAGCCGGCCATCCTCCTGGTCGCCGGCCCGATCCGCGCCATGCTGTCGCGTTTCGGTCGCCTGGCTGTACCGAATTTGCATGTTCTGGCGTATCAGGAAATACCGGACAACAAGCAAGTCACCATCGTTGCCACCGTGGGCCCTAACGGCTGAGGTAGGGGATAATGCAAGTTAAGCGATTTTTCGCCGCCGATATGCGTCAGGCCATGAAGCTGGTCCGTGATGAGCTGGGCGCCGATGCCGCCATCATCGGCAACCGTCGCATCGCCGGCGGTGTCGAGCTGACGGCCGCGCTGGACTACAAGCTGTCCGCCCTGGCCCCGCGTGTGCCCAACGCCGAACTGGAAGAAGAGCTGCGCAAGACCCATACGCGCATCGCCACCGCCCAGGCCGAGCTGGGCCACCGCCAGGACAGCAGCGACAACAACCGCCAATTGTTCGCCGGCCAGTCGCTGACCGCCGCCGAGCCGTTGATCGAACCGCATGTCGATGTTCCCGAGGCTGCTGCAGCGCCTGCGTCGGCGCCGGTCGACCCGCGCCTGTTCGATGCCATGCGCTCCGAGCTGTCGGGCCTGCGCGAGCTGCTGGAAGTGCAGCTCGGCTCGCTGGCCTGGAACCAGCTGCAGGGCAGCAAGCCGCAGCAGGCCACCGTCTGGCGCCGGCTGCAACGCATCGGCCTGTCTGGGCCGATCGCCCGTGAGCTGCTGGACCTGACTGCCGAGATCGACGAGCCACGCCAGGCCTGGCGCATGTTGCTGGCGCACCTGGCGCGGATGATCGAAATCCCCGAGGTCGAGCCGATAGAAGAGGGCGGGGTGATCGCCATGGTCGGCCCGGCCGGCATGGGCAAGACCACCACCCTGGCCAAGCTGGCCGCCCGCTACGTGCTCAAGTACGGCGCGCAGAACCTGGCGCTGGTGAGCATGGACAGCTTCCGCATCGGCGCCCAGGAGCAGCTCAAGACCCTGGGCCGCATCCTCAACGTGCCGGTGACCTACGTCGACCCGGGCCAGTCGCTGGCCGCGGCGCTGGAGCCGCTGCTGCGCAAGCGCGTGGTGCTGATCGATACCGCCGGCCTGCAGGCCAGCGACCCGGCCCTGCGCATGCAACTGGACACCCTGGCCGGGCGTGGCATTGCCGCGAAGAACTACCTGGTGCTGGCCACCACCAGCCAGAAGCAGGTGCTGACCGCCGCCTACCACAGCTACAAGCGCTGCGGCCTGGCCGGTTGCATCCTGACCAAACTCGATGAAACGGCGAGCCTTGGCGACGTGCTGAGCCTTGCCATCAGTCATGATTTGCCAGTGGCCTACCTGACCGACGGGCCGCGCATTCCTGACGACCTGCACCTGCCACGGGGGCACCAGTTGGTCTCCCGCGCGGTCAATGTGCAGCAGCAGGACGAGCCCAGCGAAGAGGCCATGGCCGACATGTTCGCTGATCTCTATCACAACCCACGGCGAGCGGGTTGATGATGAAATGTGTGCAAGGTAGCTATGCCAAGGGGTACGCAGAATTGCCCTACGTGTGGCCTGAGTCCCAGCGAGACAAGGTAAAGAACAGACATGGGTAGCATGCATCCCGTACAGGTGATCGCCGTGACCGGTGGCAAAGGTGGCGTCGGCAAGACTAACGTTTCAGTGAACCTGTCCCTGGCGCTGGCCGAGCTTGGCCGCAGGGTCATGCTGCTCGACGCTGACCTGGGCCTGGCCAATGTCGATGTGCTGCTGGGCCTTACCCCCAAGCGGACCCTGGCCGATGTCATCGAAGGGCGCTGCGAGCTGCGCGACGTGATGTTGCAGGGCCCCGGTGGTGTGCGCATCGTGCCGGCGGCCTCGGGCACGCAGAGCATGGTGCACCTGGCCCCGGCCCAGCATGCCGGGCTGATCCAGGCGTTCAGCGAAATCGGCGACAACCTCGACGTGCTGGTGATCGACACTGCGGCCGGTATCGGTGATTCGGTGGTCAGCTTCGTGCGCGCCGCCCAGGAGGTGCTGCTGGTGGTATGCGACGAACCCACCTCGATCACCGATGCCTACGCCCTGATCAAGCTGCTCAACCGCGACTACGGCATGAACCGCTTCCGGGTGCTGGCCAACATGGCGCAGAGCCCGCAGGAAGGCCGCAACCTGTTCGCCAAGCTGACCAAGGTCACCGACCGCTTCCTCGACGTTGCCCTGCAGTACGTGGGCGCCGTGCCGTATGACGAGTGCGTGCGCAAGGCGGTGCAGAAGCAGCGTGCCGTGTACGAAGCCTTCCCACGCTCCAAATGCGCGCTGGCCTTCAAGGCGATTGCCCAGAAGGTCGATAGCTGGCCGCTGCCGGCCAACCCGCGCGGCCATCTGGAGTTCTTTGTCGAGCGTCTGGTGCAGCCCACCAGCGCGGGACCTGTGCTATGAACGCCAGCGGTTTCAAGATGTACAGCCGGGCGTCGAAAGACGCGCAGTACGAGCTGATCGAGCGCTACGCCCCGCTGGTCAAGCGCATCGCCTACCACCTGCTGGCGCGGCTGCCGGCCAACGTGCAGGTCGAGGACCTGATCCAGGCCGGCATGATCGGCCTGCTGGAAGTGGCCAACAAGTACGACGCCAGCAAGGGCGCCAGCTTCGAAACCTACGCCGGCATCCGCATTCGCGGGGCCATGCTGGACGAAGTGCGCAAGGGCGACTGGGCACCGCGTTCGGTGCACCGCAACACCCGCATGGTCAGCGACGCGATGCGTGCGGTTGAAGCCAGAACCGGCCGTGACGCTAAAGATCATGAAGTTGCTGCCGAACTCCAATTGAGTCTCGATGATTACTACGGGATCTTGAACGATACCCTGGGCAGCCGCCTGTTCAGCTTCGACGACCTGTTGCAGGACGGCGAGCACGAAGGGCTGCATGAGGATGGCGCCAGTGGCCAGGTGGAACCTGCGCGTGGCCTGGAGGACGAGCGCTTCCAGGCCGCCCTGGCCGAGGCCATCGCCAACCTGCCGGAGCGTGAGCGCCTGGTGCTGGCGCTGTACTACGACGAAGAGCTGAACCTCAAGGAAATCGGTGAGGTGCTGGGGGTCAGCGAGTCGCGGGTCAGCCAGTTGCACAGCCAGTGTGCCGCGCGCCTGCGCAGCCGCCTGGGGGAATGGCGGGCGCGTTGAGGCCGCTGTCGTTGCAGTCGTTTTCTACGTTGTACCGAATTGTGAATGCGCGCTCGGGGCCGAGCGCGTTTGAGACTGCTTGGAGGTCTACTTGAACAAAGACATGAAAATCCTCATCGTTGACGACTTTTCGACGATGCGGCGGATCATCAAGAACCTGTTGCGTGACCTGGGCTTCACCAACACCGAAGAAGCCGACGACGGCACCACGGCGCTGCCGATGCTGGAGAACGGCCACTACGACTTCCTGGTGACCGACTGGAACATGCCTGGCATGTCCGGCATCGACCTGCTGCGCAAGGTGCGTGCCCACGATCGCCTGAAATCCATGCCGGTGCTGATGGTGACCGCCGAAGCCAAGCGCGACCAGATCATCGAAGCGGCCCAGGCCGGCGTCAATGGCTACGTGGTCAAGCCGTTCACCGCCCAGGTGCTCAAAGAAAAGATCGAGAAGATCTTCGAACGCGTCAACGGCTGAGTCACGTCAGGGGGCGCGCCATGGATTCATCACAAACGTCTTTGGGCGAGTTCGAATCGACCCTGAAGAAGCATGCCCAGGAGCTGGTCGAGAGCCTGGAGCGGGGCCGTTTCGGCGATGCGGTGCAGCTGATTCACGAGCTGAACCAGACCCGCGACCGCGGCCTGTACCAGGAAGTCGGCAAGCTGACCCGCGAGCTGCACAGTGCCATCGTCAGTTTCCAGATCGACCCGACCATGCCGCAGGCCGAGGAGGTGTCGCAGATAACCGACGCCACCGAGCGCCTGTCGTACGTGGTCAGGCTTACCGAGGGCGCGGCCAACCGCACCATGGACCTGGTCGAGGAAAGCACCCCGGTGCTCAACGACCTGGCCAGCGAGGCCCAGGCCCTGAGCACCGACTGGCAGCGTTTCATGCGCCGCGAAGTGGCTGCGCCGGAGTTCCGTGACCTGGTCAAGCGCGTCGACAGTTTCCTGACGCACAGCGCCGAAGGTAACCGCAAGGTCGCCGGCCACCTCAACGACATTCTGCTGGCCCAGGACTATCAGGACCTGACCGGCCAGGTGATCAAGCGCGTCACCACGTTGGTCACCGAGGTGGAAAGCAACCTGCTCAAACTGGTGTTGATGGCCAGCCAGGTCGACCGCTTTGCGGGCATCCAGCATGACCACGATCAACTGCGCGCAGAAAAAGATCGAGAAAAACATCCGACTCGGGGTGAAGGTCCGCAGATTCATGCCGATAAGCGTGAAGACGTCGTGTCCGGTCAGGACGATGTCGATGATTTGCTGTCCAGCCTGGGTTTTTAAGGAGCACGTTTGATGAGCTTCGGCGCCGATGAAGAAATCCTCCAGGATTTCCTGGTAGAAGCCGGCGAAATTCTTGAGCAACTGTCCGAGCAACTGGTCGAGCTGGAAAGCCGGCCCGACGATGCCGACCTGCTCAATGCGATCTTTCGCGGTTTCCACACTGTAAAAGGGGGCGCCGGCTTCCTTCAGCTGAACGAGCTGGTGGAGTGCTGCCATATCGCCGAGAACGTGTTCGACGTCCTGCGCAAAGGTGAGCGCCGGGTCGACGCGGAACTGATGGATGTGGTGCTCGAGGCACTGGACACGGTCAACAGCATGTTTGGCCAGGTGCGCGAGCGCACCGAAGTGACCGCGGCCACCCCCGAGTTGCTGGCGGCGCTGTCGCGCCTGGCCGAGCCGGGTGGCGCCGAAGCCGTTGAAGTGCCTGCCGCTGCGGCACCGGTTGCCGAAGCGCCTGCCGAGGAGCAGGACATCACTGACAGCGAGTTCGAGCAGCTGCTCGATTCGCTCGATGCGGTCAAGGCACAAGCTGCGGCCGACGAGCAGATGCAGGGCGAGACCGTCAGCGGTGAAGGTGACGAAATCAGCGACGCCGAGTTCGAGTCGCTGCTCGACCAGTTGCACGGCAAAGGCCAGTTCAGCGCCGAGGTTGCCGCGCAGCCGGTTGCCAGCGTGCCGGAAGCGGCCAGCGACGAAATTACCGACGCCGAGTTCGAATCGCTGCTGGACCAGTTGCATGGCAAGGGCACCTTCCAGGCCGATGCCTTGCCCGCTGCCAAGGCGCAGACGCCTGCCGCAACCGATACCAGCGCAGCCAGCGACGAAATCAGCGAGCACGAGTTCGAGGCGCTGCTGGACCAGTTGCACGGCAAGGGCAAGTTCGGTGGCGACGTTGCCGCCGTCGAAGCCCCGGCTGCGGCCAAGGTGCAAGCGCCGGTCGCGGCCAAGGCCGACAGCCAGCCCGTGGCCAAGCCAGCCGCAGTTGCTGCGCCGGCACCTGCCAGCAAACCTGCCGCAGCACCCCGCGCCCCGGCGCCGGCTGCCGAGAAGCATGGCGCCAGCGAAGCGGAAACCACCGTGCGGGTCGATACCGCGCGCCTGGACGAGATCATGAACATGGTCGGCGAACTGGTGCTGGTGCGTAACCGCCTGGTGCGCCTGGGCCTGAACAGCGGCGACGAGGCCATGTCCAAGGCTGTGTCCAACCTCGACGTGGTCACCGCCGACCTGCAGACCGCGGTGATGAAAACCCGCATGCAGCCGATCAAGAAAGTCTTCGGCCGCTTCCCGCGCCTGGTGCGCGACCTGGCCCGCCAGCTCAAGAAAGAGATCAACCTGGAGCTGGTCGGCGAAGAGACCGACCTCGACAAGAACCTGGTCGAGGCCCTGGCCGACCCGTTGGTGCACCTGGTGCGCAACGCTGTCGACCATGGCGTGGAAATGCCCGAAGAGCGTGAAGCCTCCGGCAAGGCGCGCACCGGCCGCGTGGTGCTGTCGGCCGAGCAGGAAGGCGACCACATCCTGCTGTCGATCTCTGACGACGGCAAGGGCATGGACCCCAACATCCTGCGCGCCAAGGCCGTGGAAAAGGGCCTGATGGACAAGGATGCCGCCGATCGCCTGAGCGAGTCGGACTGCTACAACCTGATCTTCGCCCCGGGCTTCTCGACCAAGACCGAGATTTCCGACGTGTCCGGCCGCGGTGTGGGCATGGACGTGGTGAAGACCAAGATCTCCCAGCTCAATGGCTCGATCAACATCTTCTCGGCCAAGGGCCAGGGCTCGAAGATCGTCATCAAGGTGCCGCTGACCCTGGCGATCATGCCCACCCTGATGGTGATGCTGGGCAACCAGGCGTTCGCCTTCCCGCTGGTCAACGTCAACGAGATCTTCCATCTCGACCTGTCGCGCACCAACGTGGTCGACGGCCAGGAAGTGGTGATCGTGCGCGACAAGGCGCTGCCGCTGTTCTACCTCAAGCGCTGGCTGGTCCAGGGCCAGGTGCACGAAGAGCAGCGCGAGGGGCACGTGGTGATCCTGTCTGTCGGCACTCAGCGCATCGGCTTTGTCGTCGATCAACTGGTTGGCCAGGAAGAAGTGGTAATCAAGCCGCTGGGCAAGATGCTGCAGGGCACCCCGGGCATGTCCGGGGCCACCATCACCGGCGACGGTCGCATCGCGTTGATTCTCGACGTCCCGAGCATGCTCAAGCGTTACGCCGCGCGGCGTATTTGATTTCGGTGGCGCACCCTGGCGGGTTGCGCCGCCTAATGGAGTGTTTATGGCAGTCAAGGTCCTGGTGGTGGATGATTCCGGTTTCTTCCGCCGCCGCGTCTCGGAAATCCTCTCGGCGGATCCGACGATCCAGGTAGTGGGTACCGCGACCAATGGCAAGGAAGCAATCGACCAGGCGCTGGCGCTGAAGCCCGATGTCATCACCATGGACTACGAAATGCCCATGATGGACGGCATTACCGCGGTGCGGCACATCATGCAGCGCTGCCCGACGCCGGTGTTGATGTTCTCGTCGCTGACCCATGAAGGCGCCCGTGTCACCCTCGATGCGCTGGATGCCGGTGCGGTGGATTACCTGCCGAAGAACTTCGAGGACATCTCGCGCAACCCAGACAAGGTCAAGCAACTGCTGTGCGAGAAGGTGCATACCATTTCCCGCAGCAACCGCCGTTTTGGCAGCTACGCCAGCCATGCGCCGGTTGCCGCACCTGCGCCGGCAGGCAGCAGCCACGCACCCACCAGCAGTTTCGCCAGCCCGGCAGCGGCGCGCACGCCGGCGCCTGCCCGTGCGGCGGCCCCGGCTGCGGCGCCAGCACACTCGCCGGCACCCAAGCGCAAGCCTTACAAGCTGGTGGCCATCGGCACCTCCACGGGTGGCCCGGTCGCCCTGCAGCGGGTGCTGACCCAGTTGCCGGCCAACTTCCCGGCGCCGATCGTGCTGATCCAGCACATGCCGGCGGCGTTCACCAAGGCCTTTGCCGAGCGCCTGGACAAGCTGTGCCGCATCAGCGTCAAGGAAGCCGAGGACGGCGACATGCTGCGCCCGGGCCTGGCCCTGCTGGCCCCGGGTGGCAAGCAGATGATGATCGACGGCCGTGGCACGGTGAAGATCCTGCCCGGTGACGAGCGCCTGAACTACAAGCCGTGCGTGGACATCACCTTCGGCTCGGCGGCCAAGTCGTATGGCGACAAGGTGCTGTCGGTGGTGCTCACCGGCATGGGCGCCGATGGCCGTGAAGGTGCGCGCCTGCTCAAGCAGGGCGGCAGTACGGTGTGGGCCCAGGATGAAGCCAGCTGCGTGATCTATGGCATGCCCATGGCCATCGTCAAGGCCAACCTGGCCGACGCGGTTTACAGCCTGGACGAAATCGGCAAGCACCTGGTGGAGGCGTGCGTCTGATGGACGTGCTCAGCCTGATCGGCCTGATCCTCGCCTTTGTCGCCATCGTCGGTGGCAACTTCCTCGAAGGCGGCCATGTCGGCGCCCTGATCAATGGCCCGGCAGCACTGATCGTGCTGGGCGGCACCCTGGCGGCGGCCTTGCTGCAGTCGCCACTGTCGTCGTTCAAGCGTGCCTTGCAGATTCTGCGCTGGATCCTGTTTCCGCCACGGGTCGACCTGGCGGGCGGGATCGACCGCGTCGTCAACTGGAGCCTGACCGCGCGCAAGGAAGGCCTGCTGGGCCTGGAAGGGGTGGCCGACGGCGAGCCTGACCCGTATGCGCGCAAGGGCCTGCAGCTGCTGGTGGATGGCGCCGAGCCAGAGGCCATCCGCAGCATCCTCGAAGTCGACTTCCTGACCCAGGAAAGCCGTGATATCCAGGCCGCCAAGGTGTTCGAAAGCATGGGTGGCTACGCGCCGACCATCGGCATCATCGGTGCGGTGATGGGCCTGATCCACGTGATGGGCAACCTGGCCGACCCGTCGCAGCTGGGCAACGGCATTGCCGTGGCCTTCGTCGCGACCATCTACGGCGTGGCCAGCGCCAACCTGGTGCTGCTGCCGATCGCCAACAAGCTCAAGGCCATCGTCATGCGCCAGTCGCGCTACCGCGAGATGCTGCTCGAGGGCCTGCTGTCGATTGCCGAGGGTGAGAACCCGCGCTCGATCGAGCTGAAGCTGCAAGGCTTCATGGAGTAACCCATGCGTCGCCGTCGTCATACCGAGGAACACGAAAACCACGAGCGCTGGCTGGTGTCGTACGCCGACTTCATCACCTTGCTGTTCGCCTTTTTCGTGGTGATGTACTCGATTTCCTCGATCAACGAGGGCAAGTACAAGGTCATTTCCCAGGCCTTGCTCGGGGTGTTCAACGACCCCGAGCGCAGCATGAAGCCGATCCCCATCGGTGAAGAGCGGCCGCTGAGCGTGCGCCCGGCCGAGCCGTTGGTGAAGGACAGCGAGCAGACCGATGCAGGCCTTGGGGCGACCAGTGTCGACCCGCTGAAAACCATCAGCGATGATGTGCGCGATGCCTTTGGCGACCTGATCAATAGCGACCAGATGACGGTGCGCGGCAATGAGCTGTGGATCGAGATCGAGCTCAATTCCTCGTTGCTGTTCGGCAGTGGCGATGCCATGCCCAGCGACAAGGCATTTGCCATCATCGAGAAGGTGGCCGGCATTCTCAAGCCGTTCGCCAACCCGGTGCACGTCGAAGGCTTTACCGACAACCTGCCGATCCGCACCGCGCAGTACCCGACCAACTGGGAGCTGTCATCGGCGCGGGCGGCAAGCATCGTGCGCCTGCTGGCCATGGAAGGGGTCAACCCGGCACGCATGGCCTCGGTCGGCTATGGCGAGTACCAGCCGGTGGCCAGCAACGACACTGCCGAAGGCCGTGCGCGCAACCGCCGCGTGGTGCTGGTGATTTCGCGCAACCTCGAAGTGCGCCGCAGCCTGACGGGCTCGGGCAGTGCCAATGCCACGCCGGATGCCGCATTGCGCCGGGCTGGCACACAAAGTGCACCGGCTACGCCAGCAACGGTGGCGGGGCAGTGATCCGTCAATTCCCCGACGTTGCCACGAACACAAGTTTGAATGCAGTACTGTCCCCTGTGGGAGCGGGCGAGCCCGCGAATCAGGCGATGCGGTGAATGGCACCGGCTGCGCCGGTGTTCGCGGGCGCGCCCGCTCCCACAGGGATCGCGCCAGCTTTCCGATGTTGAGCAAGACAGTTGCCCCAGCAGTGTCCCTGCCAAATCAATAGATAGAGTTTGCTTGATGAGAGTCTGGGCAGTAGCCAATCAAAAAGGTGGCGTCGGCAAGACCACCACTACCATCGCCCTGGCCGGCCTGCTGGCCGAGGCCGGCAAGCGCGTGGTCGTTGTCGACCTCGACCCGCACGGCTCGATGACCAGCTATTTCGGGCACAACCCCGATGCCCTGGAGCACAGCTGCTACGACCTGTTCCTGCACAAGGGCGCGGTGCCCGAGGGCCTGCCCGGGCAACTGCTGCTGCCCACCAGTGACGAACGCATCTCGCTGTTGCCGTCGAGTACCGCGCTGGCGGTGCTGGAGCGCCAGTCACCGGGGCAGAACGGCCTGGGCCTGGTGATCGCCAAGAGTCTGGCGCAGCTGTGGCAGGATTTCGACTTTGCCCTGATCGACAGCCCACCCTTGCTCGGTGTGCTGATGGTCAATGCCCTGGCAGCCAGCCAGCAGCTGGTGATCCCGGTGCAAACCGAATTCCTCGCGGTCAAGGGCCTGGAGCGCATGGTCGGTACCCTGGCCATGGTCAACCGCTCGCGCAAGCAGGCGCTGCCGTACCAGATCGTGCCGACCTTGTTCGACCGCCGCACCCAGGCCTCGCTGGCCACGCTCAAGCTGCTGCGTGACACCTACGACCAGCATGTATGGCAGGGCTACATCCCGGTGGATACGCGCCTGCGCGATGCCAGCCGCAAGGGCGTCACGCCCTCGCAATTCGACAGCAAGAGCCGCGGGCTGATTGCCTATCGGGCGCTGCTCAAGCACCTGCTGACCTACAAGACTGCAGCGCAGGTGGCCTGATGACCCAGACCCGGCAAACCAATACCCGGCCACAGATGGCCCTGCAGTCATACCTCGACGGCCTGCTGCAGGAGGCCACCGAAGCCGAAGACCTGTTCGAGGCGCCAGCGGCGGCGGACGAGTTCGCCGAAGCGGTGCGCGAAGAGCAGGCGCGTGATGCCTTGCAGCAAGCCAGGCCGGCGTCAGCCGAAGCGACCGTCAGCCCCGCACCACGGCCGTTCGCCGAGCCCAGGCTGGCGGTGCTGCCCCGCGTGATGCCGGTGGAAGCACCGGTGGTGACGGTGGTCGAGCGCGAAGTGGTGGCCGAGGCCAGCATCCCGGTGCTGGTCGAAGAGCAAACCGTGGAACCGGCAGTGCCGCTGGTGGATGTGCACCTGCCGGCGCCGCAGGTGCCCGTGCCCCCGGCCACGGTCGATGGCCGCCCGGCCTGGGCCGCCGAGCCGTTCGAATGCCTGCTGTTCGACGTGGCGGGCCTGACCCTGGCGGTGCCGCTGGTGTGCCTGGGCTCGATCTACACCCTGGCCGGCCAGGAACTGACACCGCTGTTCGGCCAGCCCGACTGGTTCCTCGGCATCCTGACCTGCCAGGCCGGCAACCTGAAGGTGCTGGATACCGCGCGTTGGGTGATGCCCGACCGCTACCGCGATGATTTTCGCCAGGGCCTGCAATACGTGATTTCCGTGCAGGGCTACGAATGGGGGCTGGCCGTGCACCAGGTCAGCCGCTCGCTGCGCCTGGACCCGTCCGAGATCAAGTGGCGCAGCCAGCGTGGCCAGCGCCCGTGGCTGGCCGGCACGGTGATTGAACACATGTGTGCACTGCTCGACGTCGCCGCACTGGCCGAGCTGATCGCCAGTGGTGCGGTCAAGCAGATGCATGCCAAACAGAAATGACACCGAATACACCGCCGATGGCGGATTTTGAGGGTAGGGGAATGAAAAAGTCGTCTGCACAAGGTTCCGAAGATCCGATCCTGCAGTGGGTTACCTTCCGTCTGGACAATGAGTCCTACGGCATCAACGTGATGCAGGTGCAGGAAGTGTTGCGCTACACCGAGATCGCCCCGGTGCCGGGTGCGCCAAGCTACGTGCTGGGCATCATCAACCTGCGCGGCAACGTGGTGACCGTGATCGACACCCGCCAGCGCTTTGGCCTGATGCCGACCGAAGTCACCGACAACACCCGTATCGTCATCATCGAGGCCGACAAGCAAGTGGTCGGTATCCTGGTCGACAGCGTGGCCGAGGTGGTGTACCTGCGCCAGTCCGAGATCGAGACCGCGCCGAACGTGGGTAACGAAGAATCGGCCAAGTTCATCCAGGGCGTGTGCAACAAGAATGGCGAACTGCTGATCCTGGTCGAGCTGGACAAGATGATGACCGAGGAAGAGTGGTCCGAGCTGGAGAACATCTGAGTTGATCCTACAGGTTGCTGTCATCTTCCTGGCGCTGGTCTGGGCGCTGAGCCTGTGGTTCTTCCTCAACTACAGCAAGCGCCAGCGCGAGCTGGCCGCGCAACAGGCCGAGGGTGATGCCCTGCGTGACCAGCGCATCAAGGACCTCGCCAAGCGCCTGGACGACTACCAGAACGGTACCGTGCGCATGGGCGAGGCGCTGCACGACCTGCGCGTGGCGGTTGCCCCGCTGCCAGACAAGATCCAGCAGCTGGAGCAGCGCGACCCGCACAACGTCACCTTCACCCAGGCGGCCAAGCTGGTGGGCATGGGCGCCAGCGTGGCCGAGCTGACCGAAAGCTGCGGCCTGACCCAGGCCGAGGCAGAGCTGATGAGCAAGCTGCATCGCAGCAACTGATTGCCATGAGCATTGCGCGGCCCCTTATACAGTGGCCGCGCAAGCTCGCCCGGCAGTCAGTAGCCCTGTGCGTTCCCCGCCATTGCGACCTCTTCCAATGGCAGCAAGCGCAGCTCTGCACGCCGTTGTGCTGCTTCATCCAGCAGCGCGTCGTAGTTCAGGGTGTGCATGTTTGCCAGGTCCGCCACCTGCCTGAAGGTGTACAGCTCAGGTAGACGTTGGTCGATCACATGGTTGAGCACCGCAGGCCCGGTCAGCGTGTTGAGCCTTTCGGTATAGGCCTGGAATGCCGCCGCATGCTGTCGCGGCGGTTTGGGGGCCTCGTAGAACGCCTGGCCCTCCGGAGTGAGGTAACGCGCCAGTATCTCGTCGGAAATGGCGTTCAGCACCGGATTGCCAGCACGGCTACCAATCATGCTGGTGTTGTAGCTGGTATACATGCCCAATTGCGCATTGCACACCGGGCTCCTCAACAGCAGCCCGTCGAGGGGTGTGGTGAGCGGTTCGCTGTCGATCTTTGCCCGCAGCTGCCCGGTTGCGTCCGGCTCGACCAGCAGATGGTCGTCGATATCCAGGTAGATGCCCCCTTCGCTGTGCAGGACGCGGTAGCGCAAGATGTCGGAGGCCGAGGAGAAGTTGCTCGCCACACCGCCATTCCCTTCCAGCGCAGCTTGGTACTGGTCGAAGTATTCACTTGCCGCGAATTGATGATAGAAAGTCTGCTGCTCCAGTACTGCAACCTTCAATCCCCTGTCGATGCGGGGCTGCAGCAGGGTCATGTTGCGTTCGAATGCCTGAGGGTTTGCGTTGGAGAGGTAGAGCTTGAGCGTGAAATCGCTGTTGCGCAGTGCCTGCACATTGTTGTCGAGCGCAGCCAGGTAATCACCGGCGATCGTCCTGTCACCCAGCCAGATGTGAAATACCTGCCTGGGGACGGGTATGCCTGGTGCAGTCCCCAGTGCATCGAGGTCGACGGGCAGCTGCAGATCGATACCCAGTGCCCGCAGTGTGCGCGAGCGCGATGCCGGGCTGATTTCCCGCAACGGGTCCGTATCGGGCAGCAGTCGGCTGATCGAGGGCTGCAGCGGATCGGCACTGGCCACATAGTTTTGGGCGCCGCGTGTGCCGTTGGGGTACTTGAGCACGAAGCTGTCCCGTCGGGCGTCGTAGTAGAGCGGGTGCGGGCCATTGCCCACATCGCCGATCAGTTCGTCACCCGTGCCGAATGCCCTGCGCCGCGTTACGCAGCGGGCAATGTGTGAATCGGCGCCGGACCAGCTGGCGGCTACCTGGTCGCCCGCTACTGCCAGGTCCTGGAAATAGGGTGTCATCGCAGGCCCGGGCCAGCGTGGCGGCGAGACCGGGCTCAGCGGGTAGCCTATGCGGCCATTGAGCCTCACCGGTTTGATGAAGCCAATGGGGCGTTGGCCGAACAGCGCCTTGCTCGCCTTGAGCCCACGCGCCAGCCCCGGGGCTGCGTTCAGCAGGCCGAACACGGCCTGCTCCGCGCCTTCGAGCTGTTGGTTCACATCCTTGCCGTGCAGCGCCTGGTCCAGGCCCACTGTAAATTGAGCCACCCCGGCCACGGCAGCCAGGGGTAGCAGTCCGGGAACCACCAGCAGAAACGGTGTGGCCAGGTTCATGGTCAGGTAGAAATAGCTGCGCCATGCGGCCTTGGTCACTTCACTGTCGCCCGTGATCAGGAAGTCGGCGTCGGATTGGCTGCGTTGACGTTGTGCCACCGTCAATGCCTCGAACAGGTTGTATTCGATGCGTGGGCTGTAAGTGTCCGCCTTGTAGTTGATCAGGGTGTGCGGGTTCCATACCCTGGCCAGGCGATACACGCTGGTTGCAGGCAGGATGATCCGTCGGGGCGGGAAATCGCCCATGCCTTGAAGTACCCGACGCAACCCCGACCGGCCGATCCTGTCCGGAATATCGCAGGCCCTGAAGTGGGCAAGCAGGGCCGCCCGTTTGTCCGCGTCGCGGCACTGCCTGGCAAGCCACGCACGCATGGCGCCCGGGTTGGCGAACTCATGCAACGGCGCCGCATTGCCCGGTATGTACAGCAAGGTCAGGCGGCTGCGCGTATCGCTCAGGCAGAGGATGTCGCTTGATGGGTAGCCATTGATGTTCAGCAGCCTGGCGTCTACCCCGTTGGCACTGATGCTGGCGCCGTGGTGCCAGCGTTCCACGCCTGCCGCCCGCCACGCCAGGCTGCGCCCCTGTTCACTGAGGTTGCCCCGCAATGCCTGCTGGTTGCAGGCAGCGAGGAATGCGATGCACGCGCTGACGCTGTACTGGCTGGCGGCATGGGCCCAGAAGTCATCGAGCTGGCGTTTGAATACACCCTGGAAGTCGAGTTGCCAGATGAAGGACTGGAAGGTCGTGGCGTCGAACTGCACATAAGTGCTGGCGTCGTAGCGCATGGGTGCGGTCTGGCGGAAAAGGCCATGGAATTCGGTGTGCACATCGATGTCATGGGCCAGGCCGCTTCCTGGCAATTCATCGACGATCGTCACCTGACCATGACTGAAGGCCTGGGCCCAGGGTGCTCGACCGTGTGGCAGGGACAGCTCTGGCAGTAGACCGAGCAGGTCGACGGTGGCCGTCCCGCCTCTTAGCAGCAGCTGCGCGGTTTGCTCGGCAACCTTGGAGTAGCCGCTTTGCTGCCAGTTGCCAAGCAGCGCTTCGGTCATGCTCATTTGTTGGACGACCTTGGCCAGCCAGCCCTGCTTGGGAACGAATTTGCAATGCAAGGTCACCGCAAGCGTGTTGTCGGGTTCCACGTCCAGCCGCTGCTGGCTGGCCCATTCGCGGATGGCTGCACTGGCACTGCGGTCAGGGCGAGGCACGGAACCCAGCATCGCCTTGACGTAGTCTTGGCCGGCTGCGCCGACCACAGGTTGACGCGGGTTCATGTTCGGCTCCAGGAATGGTTGCCGCCGACAGTGGCGAACCGGTTCAGGGGCAGGAGCGTACGCACCGAGTCGCGCATGCGTGGCAGATCGACGAACCGGTAGGCATTGATGCGCGGCATCCCATAGAGATTGGTGAGCTGGCGCAGGATGCGCAGGCTCGGCAGTTGCCGATCGACCACGTCGCTGAGCAGGGCAGGGCCGGTGAGGTAGCTCAGGCGCCTGGCATACTCATAGAAATTCCCCGGGTCTTCAGCCAGGCTGGGCTTGCTGTCGTAGAAGTCGCGATTGAGCTGGTAGCGTGCGAGCATCTCTTCGGAAATGGCCTCCAGGGTGGGGTTGCCGGGGTGGCTGCCGATAAGGCTGGAATTGTAGAGACTGTTCATGCTCATCTTTTCATTGGACATGGGCGGTACCAGCAGCAGCCCTGTGGCGTCCGTGCTTAGTTCGACCTGATCGATGGGTTCACCGGCGGGACCTACCGGTTGCCCGTCGATGATCAATGAGTACTCGCCTGGCGCGAGCAAGGTGTCATCGACATCCATGTACAAGCCACCCTCGTGGTGCAGCATCGGGTAGCGCAGCACATCGCATGCCGATGCATAGTTGCTGGCAACGCCGCCGTTGCCATCCAGGGCAGCGTCGTACTGCGCGTAGTATCTGCTTTGTCGAAAAGCCCTGAAGAAGGCCTGCTCCTCCAGCGGCAGAACTTGCAAGCCCGGAGCATGACTGGCCAGCAGCTCCAGGTTTTCGGCATAGGCGTGCCGGGCAGTGCTGGAAAGGAACAACCGTATGCTGTATTCGCTGTCTTGCAACTGCGCTGCGTTCTGGCCCAGATTGGCCAGCAGCTCCGGGCCGATGACCCGGTCACCGACCCAGAGGCAGGAGATGCGTTTGGGTATTGGCCAACTGCCCGGCGCTCTGGCAGGTACATGTAGCGGCAATGGCAGGTCCACGCCCAGCGCCCGCAGGGTGCGGTTGCGCATTGCATGGGTAACCACGCGCCCTTGCGGCGCGGGGCTCAGGTTCCGGCTGTCGGGTACCGCCACGAAGCCTACAGGGTCGACCTGGTTCAGGTCTTCGGCCCGAATGAAAACATCCCGCTCCATGTCGTAGATCATTCTGGCGTTGTAGCCCTTGATGTTCGCTGCCAGGGTGTCTGGCTCACCATCGTACTGGGGCGTACGAATGACTGCGTCGGCAACCGCCTGGTCACAGTCAGGCAGTGGCTCTATCGGGTCGGTGATATGGAAGTAGCTTGCGCCCTCGGGCTCGGGAAAGCGCGGTGGCGAGAGTGGGCTCAGAGGGTAGCCGATCTGTTCATTCAGCCGCGTCGGCGGCGCGAAACCCTCGACCTTGAATTCGAACAGTGCCTTGCCCCTTGCGGCAGCGCCTGCCGCCAGGGGCAAGGCGTTGAACAGGCCCCAGGTGATGTTGCCGATACCTTCTTGCTGTTGCTGCAGTGACTTGCCGTTGATTGCCTGGTCGAGCCCCAGGCCAAGCTGGGCGATGCCACCGATGGCCAGCAGCGGCCCCAGGCCGGGTACCACCAGGCACAGTGGCGCCAGCAGGTTGAGCGTAGTGGCCAGGTAGCCACGCCACTTGGCCTTGATGACTTCGCTGTCAGCCGTGATCAGAAACGCGGCATCGTCGTAGCTGCGCTGACGCTGGCGCTCGGCCAATGCCTGGAAAAGGTCGCCCTTGATCCTTGGGTTGTACCTGGTAGGTCGATAGTTGACATAGGTCTGCGGCGGCCAGGTGCCGTCGTCGTTGAAATAGCCGTGTTCGGGAGGCAGCAGGTGCCGTTCAGGGTAGGCGCCCAGCCCCTCCATGGCAGTGTCCAGGCCGCTGAAGTCGAGGCCTTGCGGGCAATCTGCCAGGCGAAAATGCTGTTTCAGGGCCTGGCGTTTGGTCGGGTCTTTGCATTGTTCGCCGACCCAGGCCTTCAATTCTCGTTCGCTGCTGAACGTCAGCAACGGTGAGCTGTTGCCAGGTACGTACAGCACCGTCAGGTCGGTGGCGGGGTCGTTCAGGTACAGCAGGTCGGTCGCTGCATAGCCGTAGATGCTCAAGGTACTGCATCGCAGCCTGTTACGCCGTGGCATAAGCCCGGCCGCTTGCCAGACCAGTTGCCGTGCAGGCTCGCTGAGGCTGCCCTCGCTGACCTGTCTGTTGCAGGCTGCGATGAAGTTGAGCTTCAGCGCCAGCCTGTGACTGTGCAGATGGTCACGCCAGTACACATCCAGCGCCGCCTTGAAAGGCTGCTGGAAGTCCAGGTTGCTGATGAACTGCTGGAAGGCTTCGGCGCTTACCGGCAAATGGGTGGAAGCGTCGTAGCGTTGCGGGGTAGTGCGCCGAAACAGGCCGTTGAATACTTCGAAGGGTGCCCCGTAGTGATTGAAGACGGGTTGCGGGAGGGTTCCCACCAACCGTATCGGGCCTGCGGGTAACGCACCGGCCCACGGTGCTTGCAGCAGCTTGCCGAACATGTCACTAGCAGACTCACCCTGCCAGTTGCCCAGCAGTGCCTGAGTCAGGCTGGTGCGCTGGCTGATTGCGGCCAGATGGCCACCTGCGCCGTCCGGGCAATAGTGAAGGGTAACGACGTCGAGCTGGTCCGGGTCCAGGTCATGGCCTTGCTTTGCGAGCCATTGGCGGATGGCGCGGTTGGCTTCACGATCGGGGCGAGGCACATGGCCGAGGTGGTCTATAACGTAATGCGTGCCCATCACGTTGATGCGAGTCGAATGCATGGGGGTACCTTGCGCTGAGATGAAGCCGGCAAGGTTGAAGCAGGGGCACGAAAAGACGGTGGTAGATATGTCGGTAAGGCGCTTGGCCGATCTCGTCACCCCCTGGCCCTCGGGCGCTGATGGCATTTTGGTCGTGGATGTCACTATCCTTCCGCTTCCTGTCCGGTTCCCTTCTTACCCGGCATCGCACTTAAACGTTTAAATCCCTGCTTGTACGCACAAGGGATTTACGCAATGAGCACCCTCTCTTCAAAGCAGGTGGCCCCTGGCGAGCCACAGTTGCAGTGGTTGCGTCAGGCCGACAGCGATACCGCGCCGGCCATCATGCAACTGATCAACAGCACGGTTGGCGATGGCGGTGTTCTGGGTTACGAGCACGAGATGTCTGCCGGGCAGAGCGTCGAATTCACGGCCTCGTTGCAAGAGCGCATCCATGGCGGCAATACCCATGTCCTGCTCGGCCAGGCAATGGCGGGGCCGGCCTGCCTGGTCATTGTTTCGCGCAGCAGCATGCCGAACTGCCGGCATATTGCCGACCTGAGCAAAGGCGTGGTGCACCCGGCCTATCGCGGGACCGGCCTGGTGGCACGGGCTTTCAGCGAAGTCGTGCGCCTGTGCCAGGCCCAAGGTATCGAGCTGTTGACCCTGGATGTACGCGAGGGCACCCGTGCACACCGGTTATGGCAAACCTTCGGCTTCCAGACCTACGGCGTGCTGGACGACTACGCACGTGTCGATGGCGTGAAGCATCGCGGCCATTACATGGCCCAGCCCGTGGAAAGCCTTGCGCTGCGACTCAACCTGGACTGAGTTGCCCTTCGTCGACTCTGCCTGTGGCCATCGCGGTCAACGGCACCTGCCTCTCTCACCCAAGGAACACCCTAAATGGCCTTATCTACTGCAGCCTTTCGCGATCAGCTGGAGCAGAAATTGCACCACCATCTGACCCTGTCCCACCCGATATTCAAGGAACTGCTTGCGCCTGAGGGCAACAGGCCGCTGCTGCGCAAGGTCGCGTTGCAAGGCTATCAGCTCACCAAGTACTTCCTGACCTATGTCGAGCACTTGTTCTTTCATTGCCCGTTGCCTGCCCACAAGCGGGCACTGATCACCAATTGTTTCGAAGAAGAAACCGGCCGGCTTTCCCGCACCGACAACCATGTCGTGCTCATGCAGAATTTCCTGAGGGCGCTCGGCATCAGCGATGCCGAGCGTGATGCCGAGCAGCCGCTGCCAGCCACCTGGGAACTGATCGATTTCCGCCTGCAGGCGGTACGTGACCCGGCGCGTTATCACATTGGTGCGGCAGCAGTGATGATCGCCAGCGAAGGGCAAAACCTCGAGACCGTCGCTGGAGATGCACGGCATGTGTTGCTGGGGCGTGCCTATGGCCTGGCCGAACAAGACTTGCTGTTCTTCTCGGTGCACCAGAAGGAAGACGTAGGCCACGTCAATGAAGGCTTGGACCTTGTCTCGCAGTTGTGCACCACGGCGCAGATGCAAGAAGAGGCGTTGCAGGCTGTAGACCACACCTGCCAGCTGTTCTACGCGATGTACGAAAACATGTACCAGGCGTATTGCCGAGCTCCGCAGGCCGAGGCGGTGTAATGCCCACACGATAAGGATTGGCCATGAAACAGAAATTCAGCTCTACCTTGATCGTCTCGGTGCTGGTCGTCGGCTTCGTGGTGATGTTTCTGTCCAGCGCCTTGAAGGGGTTGTACCAAGTCTACTTCGTCGACCTGGCCTCCCACTTTGGCGAGGGGCGCGCAGCCTTGGCTACCGCAGGATCGCTGTTCGTCCTGACCATTGGCCTGGTATCGCCCGTGGTGGGGTGGCTGAGCGACAGGGTTGGGCCCTTGAGCACGGTGGCCCTGGGCAGTGTCAGCGGCGGGGTGGTGCTGCTGGGCGTGACATTCGCAGGCACGCACCTGCTGGTGTTCACACTGTTGTATGGCCTGCTCGGCGCCTTTGCCCTCGCTGCGATGACCTATGTACCCATGGGTATTCTGGTCGATCGCCTGGTCGCTGAACGGTTCAAGGCCTTCGCTTTCGCATTCGTCACCAACGGCACCTCCATTGGCTTCATCGTGCTGTCGCCGTTGTGGATCATGCTGCAGCAGAGCGTGCCCTGGCAGTCGGTGTTCTCCTGGGTTGGCCTGATCTTTCTGGTGCCTTTGAGCCTGGCGCTGTATTGGGTATCCCGCACCGTGCCGTTGAAGCCCGACCCGCAGGCGGCAAAGGTCAGGCATCCGGTGATGTTTCTGCTGCGTGACCCGCGCTTCTTCGTGCTGGCCCTCAGTTTCGCCAGTTGTGGTGCCACCATGGCGTTCATCGATGTTCATCTGGTGTCGTTCTGGCAGGGTGAGGCGCTGCCCAGTTCGGTGCAGGCCAGCGGCTTGAGCCTGTTAGGTGTGCTGGAGCTGGTCAGCGGCCTGCTCGCGGGTTGGTTGGCTACCCGCTACAACAAGGGCCTGCTGCTGATGATGTTCTACCTGCTGCGAACCGCTGCGGTCATCGTGCTGCTGACCACGCCCGGGCCCCTTGGAACGTACGTGTTCGCTGTGCTGTTTGGCGCCAGTTACCTCGGAACGGTGGTGCTCACATCTGCCTTCTGCTTCGCGCTGTATGGCGCCGAAATCAAAGGCAAGGTGTTCGGGATGCTGTTCCTGGTACATCAACTTGGCGCGTTGGTGGCCACGCAGCTGGGCGCACTGGATTTCGACCGGCATCAAAGCTACCAGCTGACCTTGGCCGGCCTGGCCACGGCCACGGCGGTGGCTGCCCTGGCATCGTTGTGGCTGATAGCGGTTCGCCCATCAAGCGAAACCCTGGCTGCTCAACTCGCTGAACCTGAATAGTCCACCGATCAATTGCGCATTGTTCAATGCAAACAAGGAGGCGCAAACCATGCAATCGACCGTGATTGGCCTGGATGATTTCAACGCAACTGATTTCAATGCAACTGGGGCACTGCATGCTCACCGGGTCAGCGACCTGTCCGATGTGTTCTGCGAGCCGTTGGCCATGACGTCCGCCTATACCTTCGCTTCAGCGAAAGAGGCTTGCGAGCGCTTCAGCGGGCAACAGCAGGGCAATGTATACAGCCGCTTCACCAACCCGACCGTTCAAGCGTTTGAAAGCCGTGTGGCGGCGCTCGAACACGCTGAAAGTGCAGTGGCGTTCGCTTCCGGCATGGGCGCTTTCACCGCGCTTTGTCACGCCTTTCTCCAGCAAGGCGACAACATCGTCTGCAGCCGTGACGTGTTCGGCACTACCGTCAATGCCTTCAGCTATTACATGGCCCGCTTCGGGATCGAGGCCCGATTCGTCGATTTGACAGACCTGGCGCAGTGGAAGTCGGCAATCGACGGCAGGACCCGCCTGGTGGTGTTGGAGTCGCCCTCCAATCCGCTGCTGAAAATCGGTGATATCCGCGCGGTAAGCTCGCTGGCACATGAAAAAGGGGCGTTGCTGGTGGTGGACAACACCTTGCTGACCCCGGTTTTTCAGCGGCCACACACACTGGGAGCGGACCTGGTCATCCACTCCGCTGGCAAGTACATGGATGGCCAAGGGCGTGCATTGGCGGGCGTCGTGACGGGGTCGCAAAGCCTGATGCAGGTGTTGCGGGGTGTTCTGCGTACCTTGGGTATTTCTTGCAGCCCGTTCAACGCCTGGTTGCTGCTCAAAAGCCTGGAAACCCTCGAAGTCAGGATGATGCGGGCGCAGGAGAGCGCCTTCGAGCTGGCCCGCTGGCTTACCCATCAGGAGCTGGTGACCGCGGTGCATTACACCGGCCTGGAGCACCACCCCCAGCATGCATTGGCATGCCGCCAGCAGGACGGCCATGGCGGACTGTTGGCTTTCGAGATCGTCGGGGGCCAGGCCGCAGCCTGGCAATGGATTGACCAACTGCGTTGCGTGGCGCGCTGTACCAACATTGGCGACACCCGCAGCATGGTCACGCATCCAGCTACAACCACACACGGGCGGCTGGACGCACAGGCGCGGCATCAGGCGGGTATCTCGGATGGTTTGATCAGGTTGTGCGTCGGCCTGGAGCGTGTGGGCGATATCAAGGCCGACCTGCAACAGGCTTTCCAGGCCGTGTCCTTGCAAACATCCATGGCAGCGCCGGTCGGCCATAACCGGAACGCGGTATTCAATGGCTGAACTGCTCGCTTCAGGATTCGGCATTGGCGTGTTCGCCGTGGGCGTGCAGATCCTTGCATTGATCGCGGTGTATGGCACGGCCTGCGCGAAGGAAGTGCGTTTCTATGCCGTGGCTTTCGCATTGGCGAGTTGCGTGATGGCAGGCATGGCGATGCTCGACCCATTGGCATTCACCCAATGGCATTTCGACGGCCTGGCAGTAATGGCGATGTGCGGATGATGCCGGGCGCCGTCAATTTTCGATAACGGGTGCCGGTTCAACACCCGCTCATGACGTTCAGGGGTAACCAGATGTTCAAAGTAATGGCCATCAGCTTGGTGCTGGGCTGTGCCCTTCAGGTCGCAACGGCTCGGGCTGAGGTCGCTGCCACCAATAGCGGCACCGTTGCCACAGTCAGCAAACGGCTCGTCTCTTTCTATAGTCAGCCACTGCCATCCGCCGGCAAGGCGATACCGATTCGGGTTCCGGCGGTGTTGTCGTTGCCGGCCAAGGCCGCGGGCCCGGTACCGGCTGTGATCATCCTGCATGGCTCGGCGGGTATGGATTCGCGTGGTCCCCTGCATGGCGGTGACCTCAATGCCCGCGGCATCGCAACGCTGGAGTTGGACATGTGGGGCGCGCGCAGGCTCACTGGCGGTGCACAAGGGCGGCCGCCACGCGTGCACGATACCCTGCCGGACCTGGCAGGCGCCCTGGCTTACCTGGCCAAGCAGCCTGGCGTCGACGGCCAGCGCGTGGGAGTGCTCGGGTTTTCCTGGGGGGGCGTACAGGCCATGCTCGCCGCCTCTGCGCCCATCAACGACGAGCTGGAGCAAGCCTCAGGTATTCGCCCCATCTCGATGGCAGCGTTTTACCCCGTGTGCTGGGGTTACAACCATGTGCCAGGTTATACCTTCAAGCATCTGGCCCCGGCTCGCTTGCTGGTGCTGGTAGGCGAAAACGACCAGTACGACGATGACCCGCGTGCCTGCCCGTCGCTGATTTCAAACCTGCCCAGCGAAGACCAGGCGCGTGCGCAGGTGCTGGTTTACCCCGGCGCAGAGCACGGTTTCAACGGGCTGGAGGCCGCCCAGGAGTATCAGGACCCGTTCCTGCACCGTGGCAAGGGCGGCGTGGGGCGTTCGGCACCTGACCCGGCGGCGCGCGACGCTTCGCGCCAGGCCGTGGTGGAGTTCTTCACCGAAAGCTTCGCCCCGACTGCGATAAGCGAGCGGTAGCAGTCGAAATCTAGGCGCGCTCGTGGGCGAGAGCATGGCGAAACTGCAGGGGCGGTTGCGGCATTTCCTGGCGCCATGCCAGGCGAAAGGCATGGCTGCTGCCGTAGCCGCAACGTTCGGCAATCTGTTCCACGTTGAGGTGGGTGCTGCGCAAAAGCTCACGGGCCAGGTCGATGCGTTGGGTGCGCAGGTAGCTCTGCAGCGTTTGACCGGTATTGTCGCGGAACAGCCGCGCCAGGTGCCGGTAGCTGACATTGAACTGGCTGGCCAGTTGTTCGAAGCTGAAGTGGGTACCCAGGTGTGCATCGATGTAGTCTTGGGCCGCATGCACCAACGGGTGGATGTGATTGCGCGCCAGGTCTGCCGCGCGCAGCTGCACATCTTCGCCAGCGCGGCGCCGGTAGATGACCAGCTCCTGCGCCACCTGGTTGGCCACGGCCTTGCCAAATTCCAGGCTGACGATGTGCAGTGCCAGGTCAGTTCCGCTGGACACGCCTGCCGAGGTGAACACGCCATCGTCCTCGACGAACAGGCGGTTCTCCAGCACCTTGGCTGCTGGGTAGCGCATTCGAAGCAAATCGACGTAACGATGGTGCGTGGTGCACTGTCGGCCATCCAGCAAGCCAGCTTCGCCCAGCAGGAACGCACCGGTGCATATGGAGCACAGCTTTATATCCGGCGTTTGCCTGACCACCTTCGCCAGCCACAGGGCGGTGGCGGTCAATATCGCTGTTTCGGCGGGTGTCGCAGAGAGCTTGTTGCCCACCACGAACAGCAAGTCCTGCGGTGCGAGCCGCTCAGGCAGCTGGTGCAGGCCACTCAGTGTCACGCCCTGAAAACTGCTGACCTGTTGTCTGGCGGCTATGCAACGTACGTTGACCGGTGCCAGCTGGAGTTCTTCGAGGCTCGCCATGATTTGTAGCGGGCCGCCTAGATCAAGGATGTGGGTGCCCGGGAGCAGCAAGAACCAGATGGTACGCATTACAGTATTCCTTACATCGCCAAGCGCCTGACCTTGAACGGCACGTTACCAATATGGCGCAAAAAGGCAATTTGCATGGATACCATGGCGGTCAGGCGCCTTCGCCTCCGGGCAGCCTTCCGAGCAGCGGTGGGGTAGGCCCTGGGGCGGCAGGTTCGTCATCGAAGCCCGCAGGCACTTTGCCCCGCAGGTGCCAGGCAAAGGCGATGATTTCGGCAATGGTCAGGTACAGCGCCTCCGGTATCTGGTCCCCCAGCTCCAGGCGCGCCAGCAGGCGCACCAGCTCAGCATTTTCGTAGATCGGCACCTCGTGCTCGCGGGCCAATGCCAGGATGGCCTCGGCCAGCGCATCGTCGCCCTTGGCGGTGAGGGTAGGGGCTTGCTGCCCGTCGTAGAACAGGGCAATCGCCTGCCGTGCAGGTTGGTGCGTCATGCGTTCTCATCCACCCAGCGTTGTTCAACCCGCGTACGCGGGCCTTGTGGCGGGATACCAGGATGGCATTCCAGATCACCCACATCCAGGCCCCGCGCCAACAGGCGTTCGCGCAAGCTGCCGAGCTGGCTGTCGATCAGCCGGGCTGTCGCCTCGCGTTCCGCCCAAAGCTGGCCACCCAGGCGGCCTTGGCTCAGTTGTGCCTGGACCTGCACCGGGCCAAGGGGCGAGAGGTCGAAAGCCAGCTCGATACGCCACAGGGCTTGCAGCGGGTCGGCTGATTCCTGCTGGCGGTCGGCTTGCTGTTGTGGCGTTTCCTCGCGTTGCAGCTTGACCTGCAACGGGATGAACTCCTGGCCGTGACGGATCGGCACTTCGGTTTGCCAGGTGGTCTGCAGGTTGCCGTTTTCCAGGGTACCGGTTTGTTGCAGGCTGCTCATGGCGTGGCTTTGCAGGCGCGACACGGCAGCGGCGGCCAGGCGCAGCAGTTGTTGCAGGTCGCCTTCGTCTTCCATGGCCTTGAGCAGGCGCGACGGCAGCGGGAATGCGCCCGGCTGCGGCTTGGGGCTGACCCGTTCGAGCATGCCCAGCGCGCTGCGGGCCAGGGTCGGCATGGTTACGGCCAGGCTGGCGGGCGCCAGGTTGGGCGCCCCGGGTATGCTGGCCGGCGCGACGGAGATCAGCCGCAGCAAGTGCGCCTTGAGGTCGGTGGCGACGCTGGCCGGGAGGCCGCCCAGCAGTTTGGCTTCGAGAAAGGTACCGCTGTTGTTCAGGGCTTGGGCCACTGCCTTGGCATCACCCAGTTGCCGGGCTTCCGGCAGGGCCGCCAGCAGGCGTTCGGCGCTGGCTCGCAGTTCGCCATCGGCGCCCGGGTCGCGGGCCACCTGTTGCAGGGCATTGAGCAGGCCGGGCAGCGAAGCCTGGCGGTTTTGCTGGGTCAGCAGCTGTTGGGCAATGCTGAGCTGGTCCTGGCGGCCGCTGAGCGGTACGAAACGCAGCGACTGGTCGCCCTGCACCAGCGCGCTGAGCAGGCTACCGACGGCCAGCGGTCGAGGGCTGTCCACGCTCAGGGTTGCGCCGGCCTGGGCACTGTTCAGCAGGCTGACCAGCGCCCGGTAGACGGCGGGCTGGCCGGGCGCCTGGGCCAGCGCCTGGTTGGTCAGGACCTTGCCCTGCAGCAGGGTGCCGACCGGCACCTTGCTGGTGTCCAGCTGAGTGAGGGTGGCGACCTGGCTGGCGCTGGCCTGCTGCAGCATGATCGCCAGGCGGTTGCTTTCGGTCTGGCTGACCGTGACCTGGCTACCCTGGGGCAGGGGCTGGCTGGCGCTGGCTTGCAGCTGGGTCTGGGTGCCGTTGGCCTGCATCAGCCGCAGCACCAGCTGAAAGTCCTGGCCCACCTGGCGCAACGACATGACCTCGGCCTGCGCGGTCTCGCCGGGGGCCATCAAGCCGGGCTGCGGTTGCGTCAGGCGCAGCAGTTCGCCGGTCATGCCCGCCTTGATGGCCTGGGGGCTGATCGCGGTTTGTGCGCCGAGACTGTTGATTTCACTCATGTAGGGTCTACAACCTTTCGAGCTCGCCTGGTTCGCAGCGTGGCGCTGCGTCTCGTCATGCAGTCCGCCCGTTGTTGCCAGTATAACGGCAGCGCTGACAGCGACTTGAGGCGGGAGCCCGGAAAGCGTGCTGGCCTGGAGCTATGAGCCCCAGGCCGGCACACGTCCAGCGTTGTCTCAGTGATTCAGGTTCCTCCAGGCGAACCCGTTGTTCACTCGCACAACTCGGTTCACGCGGAACAGTGACTGGAGGCTGGCTTGCAGCTCTTCATCAGACACTGGCCTCAGGTCCGCGCCCAGCAGCGTAGGTGTCTCCAGCAGCGGGCAGCTGAGCAGCTTGTATATCTGTTTCATTTGCCGATAAGCAGGCAAGGCCCGGTCAACGACGTGATTGAACATTTCAATACCGGTCAAGTTACTCAGCGCCTTGGCATAGGTGGCGTACTTGGCGCCCCTGGCTCCTTGGGCCGGCCAGTTCTGTTTCTGGCTGAAGAACCCTGGGCGGGTGTCCAGCCGACGTTCCATTTCGTCTATGACCCTGCGCAAGGACGGGTTGCGGGGATGGCTGCCAATTACGCTGGTATTGTATTGCTGATGCGCGCCTCTGAATGGGTTGGAGCTCGGCTGCTCGAGCAATAGGCCCTCGGGCGATGCCTCCAACGGCACATTGCCGATCCAGTCGCTGGGTGCGTGGGCATTGACGATACCTGCCGCCGCAGGATGATCAGACGGTGCCAGCAGGTCATTGTTGATATCCATGTACAAGCCGCCTTCGTGATAGAGCGCATGGTATTTCAATATGTCATTGGCTGCGGTTATGTGTGAGGACCCGCGCTCCGGTCCCTCCATGGCGGCATCGTAATAGCGCTTGGAGTACCCCATTTCGCGGTAGAAACCTTGGTGTTCGAGGGGCAATACCTGCAGGTCGGGAGCGACGCGGGCCAAGGCGCGGCTATTCATGACGAAGGCGTCATAGTTTGCGTTGGACAGGTAAAGAACATGAGCAAAGCCGCTCTCGTTGAGCAGCCTGGAATTGCGGCTGACATGCGCGAGCGACGCCGGCGAGATGGGATCACCGCTGGGCCATAGATGGATCACTCTCTTGGGGATAGGCAGCTGATTTACGTGGGTGACCCTCGGCACTTCGACGGGGAGCGGGAGTTCTATACCGAGACTGCGCAGCGTGCTTTCGCGCATGGCGTTGCTAACGTTGCGAGGGCCGTTGAATGCCGGTTGGTATGTGCGCAACCTAGCGTTCTCGGCGATGAAGCGGGTGGGTGCAGCTTCACCCACATCGCTTGACCTGACAAACGCGTCGGCATTCAGGTCGTAGACAAAGTCCGTTTCCGGATTATGCACATCTATCAGCGTGTCCATGCCCGCATGGGTGGTTTGCCGGCGGATTACTGTTTCGCCTGCATGAGGGGGGAGCGGTTCGACCGGCACCGGCTGCTCGAAGTACGCCTGAAAGTTTCTACCACCCCAGCGGGGTCTTGGTGGCCGGGTTGGGCTGAGCGGGTAGCCGATCTGGCCATTTATCCTGCGAGGGGCAACAAAACCGTCGTATTGTGCCCGGAACAGTTGTTGGCTGCCGGCTCTCAGCTCTCCGAGCAGCGGCGCGGCACACAGTGCACCGAATGCAATGTTGGTGACGCCATCCAGTTTCTCTTGCAGGTTCCTGCCGTTGATCACTTCATCAAGCCCAACGCCGAACTGCGCGATGCCACCAACAGCAACCAGCCATCCCAGCCCGGGCACCAGAAGCGACAGGGGCGCGAGCAGAGTCAGCGTAAGGTTGAGATAACCTCGCCATTTGGCCTTGATGAGGTCGCTGTTGCTGGTGATCAAAAACTGTGCATCTTCGTAGCTGCGCTGTTTGTGCCGCAAGGCGATATGGTCGAACAGGCTGCCCGCTATCACCGGGCTGTAGGTCTCGACCTTGTAGTTGATGTATTGGGGGGACCAGCCGCGCGCTGGAACGATCAGATTGTCAATGTACAGGTAGCGCGTGCCCTGGTAATTGCCCAACCCTTCGAGCGTGGCTTGCAACCCCGAGTAGCTAAGCCCGCTTTGTAGGTCTTCGAGACGGAAATGCGCCATCAACGCCTTGCACTTTTCGGCATCCTTGCACTGCTCTACCAACCAGATTTTCATTGCGCCCTGGTTGGCAAACTCATGCACTGGCGAAGAGTTGCCAGGTATATAGAGCAGGGTCAGGCCTGAGGCCCGATCAGTGAGGCAAGGAATATCCGTAGCGACATAGCCATAGAAGTTGAGCATGCGTGCCTCAACCTGGCCGTCATGCGCGGTTTGCGAGTCATCGTCGTTGGCGATACCGGCCGAGCGCCAGGCCAGCTCGCACCCCGCTTGGCTCAGGCTACCTTCCTCGACCTGCTTGTTGCAGGCGGCGATGAAGTTTACGCGTGCCAGCATGGCGAAATCGTCAAATTGGTGCAGCCAATAGTCGTTCAACTGGGCGATGAACTCGTCATGAAAGTTCAAATTCCAGATGAATTGTTGAAACGCTTGCGTGTCGGTGATGATCTGCGTCTGGCGGTTGTATTGCATGGGCTCGGTCTTGCGGAAGAGCCCTTGATACACCAAATGGTCTTCGATCTCGCCAAAGAGGCCGCCTTGGGGGAGTCGATCGACGATATGCACGTGACCATCGGAAAAGGCCTGAGACCAGCTTTCCTGCGTAAGGCTCCATTCCTTGAAAAGGCCTATGAGGTCGAGGGCGACTAGGGCCGTGGGACGGAGAAGGGGGGCAAGTGAAATGTTCTCCACGCTATTGGATTGATCTTGCCATTTGGACAACAGGGCCTGACTGAGCGGAATTTGCTCAACCACCTGGGCTAGCCAGCCCCCCTCGGGGTTGGGCTTGTAGTGCAAGGTAACTGCCAATGTGGTGTCGGGATCGAGATCGGTTTCCTGAGTCTGGTACCACTGCCTTATTTTTTCGGCGGCGACTCGATCTGGGCGAGGAATCAGGGTGAGGTATTTGCGCGTGTGTTGGGCCGCTGATGGGTGCAAATGAGTTGTCATGTCTTGGACCTGCCATGTGAAGGAGTTGGCATGGTCGAGCCCGGGGCGACAGATCTGGAGGTATGTATTTATTGGCCGGGAGACAGTACACCGGGCATGCTCGCCGCGAGGGTTTGTGCGCCGAGACTATTGATTTCAGTCATGATTGTATACAACCTATCGAACCCGCCCTCTTGGCAGCGCGGCGGCGCGTGTAATAATGCCGGCCGTCCGTCGTTGCCAGTTAACGGCAGCGAGGGGGGCGACTTGAGATACAGGGCTTCAGGGCCGTGTCGCCTGCTTCGCGGGCATGCCCGCTCCCACAGGGCCTTGCGCAGCTTTCAAGCCTTGCGTGAAACCTTGTGGGAGCGGGCGTGCCCGCGAAGCAGGCGACACCGCTCCGGAACCCTACAAAGATAAGGCGAAACCGTGACCCTTCACCTCCAAGCCGCGGGCCTGGCCTGCGAGCGCGACTGGCGCCTGCTGTTCGAGCACCTCGCTTTCGAGCTGCGGCCCGGCGACATGCTGCAGATCAGCGGCCCCAACGGCAGCGGCAAGACCAGCCTGCTGCGCCTGCTGGCCGGCCTGATGCAGCCGACGGCCGGGCAGATCCTGCTGGGCGGCAAGCCACTGGCCGAGCAGCGCCACGCCCTGGCCAGCATCCTGTTGTGGATCGGCCATGCCGCCGGCATCAAGGACCTGCTCACCGCCGAGGAGAACCTCACCTGGCTGTGCGCCCTGCACCAGCCGGCCAGCCGCGAGGCGATCTGGGCGGCACTGGCGGCCGTCGGCCTGCGTGGTTTCGAAGACGTGCCCTGCCACACCCTGTCTGCCGGGCAGCAGCGCCGCGTGGCCCTGGCCCGGCTGTACCTGGCCAGCCCGCCGCTGTGGATCCTCGACGAACCCTTCACCGCCCTGGACAAGCAGGGCGTGGCGCAGCTCGAGGCGCACCTGGCGGCCCACTGCGAGCAGGGCGGCACGGTAGTGCTGACCACCCACCACACCCTGGAACGCAAGCCCTCCGGTTACCGTGAACTGAACCTGGGGCAATGGGCGGCATGAGCGTATTCATCCTGTTGTTGCGCCGCGAAGCGCGCTTGCTGTTCCGCCGCCCGGCCGAGCTGGCCAACCCGTTGGTATTTTTCGCCATCGTGGTTGCGCTGTTCCCGCTGGCAGTCGGCCCGGAAAGCCAATTGTTGCAAACCTTGTCGCCAGGCCTGGTCTGGGTGGCGGCACTGCTGGCGGTGCTGTTGTCGCTGGACGGCCTGTTCCGCAGCGATTTCGAGGACGGCTCGCTGGAACAGTGGGTGCTGTCGCCGCACCCGTTGGCGCTGCTGGTGCTGGCCAAGGTGCTGGCGCATTGGATCTTTTCCGGGCTGGCGCTGGTATTGTTGGCGCCGCTGCTGGCACTGATGCTGGGGCTGCCGAGCCATTGCCTGCCGGTGCTGCTCGGTTCCCTGCTGCTGGGCACGCCGGTGCTGAGCCTGCTGGGGGCGGTGGGCGCGGCGCTGACAGTCGGTCTGAAACGCGGCGGTTTGCTGCTGGCATTGCTGATTCTGCCGTTGTATATCCCTGTATTGATCCTGGGCAGTGGTGCGTTGCAAGCGGCGTTGCAGAATATGCCGGCAACCGGCCACCTGCTCTGGCTCGCCAGCCTGACGGCCCTGGCCGTGACCCTGGCACCCTTTGCGATAGCGGCCGGCCTGAAGATCAGCGTCGGCGAATAACGAGTCCCGGGCTTTCAAGCCCGGCCAATACCCTGGATGTACCCTGATGAAAATAAGCTGGACGTGGTTCCACAAGCTGGGCTCCCCCAAATGGTTCTATGCCATCAGCGGCCGCATGCTGCCGTGGCTTGCCGGCGCTGCCGTGCTCCTGCTGCTGGTCGGCATCACCTGGGGCCTGGCCTTCGCCCCCCAGGACTACCAGCAAGGCAACAGCTTCCGCATCATCTACATCCACGTGCCGGCGGCGATGCTGGCGCAGTCCTGCTACGTGCTGCTGGCAGTGGCCGGGGTGGTGGGGCTGGTATGGAAGATGAAACTGGCCGACGTCGCCTTGCAATGCGCCGCCCCCATCGGTGCCTGGATGACCGCCGTGGCGCTGGTCACCGGGGCCATCTGGGGCAAGCCCACCTGGGGAAGCTGGTGGGTCTGGGATGCCCGGCTGACGTCCATGCTCATCCTGCTGTTCCTGTACTTCGGCATTATTGCGCTGGGCCAGGCAATCAGTAATCGTGACAGTGCAGCCAAGGCCTGTGCGGTACTGGCGATCGTCGGCGTGGTGAACATCCCGATCATCAAGTACTCGGTGGAGTGGTGGAACACCCTGCACCAGGGCGCCACTTTCACCCTCACCGAAAAGCCGGCGATGCCCGCAGAAATGTGGTTGCCGCTGCTGTGCACGGCGCTGGGCTTCTACTGCTTCTTTGGCGCGGTGCTGTTGCTGCGCATGCGCCTTGAAGTGCTCAAGCGCGAAGCGCGCGCCAGTTGGGTCAAGGACGAAGTATTGAACAGCCTGGGGCGGAGGGCTGCACAATGAGTTTCGCCACCTTCGGTGACTTTCTCGCCATGGGCCACCATGGCCTGTACGTGTGGACGGCCTATGGCATCTGCCTGGCGGTGCTGGCGCTGAATGTCGCCGCGCCCGTGCTGGCCCGCCGTCGCTACCTGCAAGATGAGGCGCGCCGTTTGCGCCGGGAGAACAACCAGTGAATCCGCAGCGCAAGAAACGCCTGTTGCTCATCGTCGGCCTGCTGGTCGGCGTCGGGGTTGCCGTCGGCTTTGCCTTGAGCGCATTGCAGCAGAACATCAACCTGTTCTATACCCCGACCCAGATCGCCAACGGCGAAGCGCCGCTGGACACCCGCATCCGCGCCGGCGGCATGGTCGAGAAAGGTTCGGTACAGCGCTCGTCCGACTCGCTGGACGTGCGCTTCGTGGTCACCGACTTCAACAAGTCGGTGCCGATCACCTACCGTGGCATCCTCCCCGACCTGTTCCGCGAAGGGCAGGGCATCGTCGCCCTCGGCAAGCTCAACGCCGATGGCGTGGTGGTGGCCGATGAAGTACTGGCCAAGCACGACGAGAAGTACATGCCGCCCGAGGTCACCAAGGCCCTGAAGGAAAGCGGCCAGGCCGCCACCGGCGGGGAGGCCAAGCCATGAACGCGGCGCTGGTGATCCCCGAACTCGGCCAGCTGGCGATGATCCTGGCCATCTGCTTTGCCGCCGTGCAGGCCAGCGTGCCGCTGCTGGGCGCCTGGCGTGGCGACAGCCTGTGGATGAGCCTGGCGCGGCCGGCGGCCTGGGGCCAGTTCGCCTTCCTGGCCTTTGCCTTCGCCTGCCTGACCCATGCCTTCATGACCGACAACTTCTCGGTCGCCTATGTGGCCAGCAACTCCAACAGCGCCTTGCCCTGGTACTACAAGTTCAGTGCCGTGTGGGGCGCCCACGAAGGTTCGCTGCTGCTGTGGGCGCTGATCCTCGGCGGCTGGACCTTCGCCGTATCGGTGTTCTCGCGGCAGTTGCCGCAGGTGATGCTGGCCCGCGTGCTGGCGGTAATGGGCATGATCAGCGTGGGCTTCCTGAGCTTCCTGATCATCACCTCCAACCCGTTCCAGCGCCTGCTGCCGCAGGTGCCGACCGATGGCCGCGACCTCAACCCGCTGTTGCAGGACTTTGGCCTGATCGTCCACCCGCCGATGCTGTACATGGGCTACGTCGGGTTCTCGGTGGCCTTCGCCTTCGCCATCGCCGCCTTGCTCGGTGGCCGCCTGGACGCCGCCTGGGCGCGCTGGTCGCGGCCCTGGACCATCGTTGCCTGGGCCTTCCTCGGGGTCGGCATTACCCTGGGTTCGTGGTGGGCCTACTATGAGCTGGGCTGGGGTGGCTGGTGGTTCTGGGACCCGGTGGAAAACGCCTCGTTCATGCCCTGGCTGGTGGGTACGGCGCTGATCCACTCACTGGCGGTGACCGAGAAGCGCGGGGTGTTCAAGAGCTGGACCGTGCTGCTGGCGATTGCCGCGTTCTCGCTGAGCCTGCTGGGTACCTTCCTGGTGCGTTCCGGTGTGCTGACCTCGGTGCACGCGTTTGCCGCCGACCCGTCGCGGGGCATTTTCATCCTGATCTTCCTGCTGTTCGTGGTCGGTGGGTCGCTCACCCTGTTCGCCCTACGCGCACCGGTGGTCAAGAGCCAGGTCGGCTTTGCCCTGTGGTCGCGCGAGACGTTGCTGCTGGCCAACAACCTGGTGCTGGTAGTGGCGGCCTCGATGATTCTGCTCGGTACCCTGTACCCGCTGGTGCTCGATGCGCTGACCGGGGCCAAGCTGTCGGTTGGCCCACCGTATTTCGACGCCTTGTTCCTGCCGCTGATGGCACTGCTGATGGTGGTGCTGGGCGTGGGCGTGGTGGTGCGCTGGAAAGACACCCCCGGCAAATGGCTGGCCAGCATGATGACCCCGGTGCTGCTCGGCAGCGCCATCCTCGCGCCGGTGGCGGGCTTTATCGTCGACGACTTCGACTGGCCGACCCTGACCGCCTTCGCCCTGGCCGCCTGGGTGGTGCTTGGCGGGCTGCGCGACATTCTCGACAAGACCCGCCACAAAGGCCTGCTCAAGGGCCTGCCCGGGCTGGGTCGCAGCTACTGGGGCATGCAGCTGGCGCACCTGGGCCTGGCGGTGTGCGCGCTGGGCGTGGTGCTGTCGAGCAACAACAGCGCCGAACGCGACCTGCGCATGGCGCCGGGCGAGAGCGTGGAACTGGGCGGTTACCACTTCCTGTTCCAGGGTGCCCGGCATTTCGAAGGGCCGAATTTCATTTCCGACAAGGGCACCGTGGTGGTCAGCCGCGATGGCCGTGAAGTGACCACCCTGCACCCGGAGAAGCGCCTGTACACCGTGCAGCAGTCGATGATGACCGAAGCCGGCATCGACGCCGGTTTTACCCGCGACCTGTACGTCGCCCTTGGCGAGCCGCTGGAGAACGGTGCCTGGGCGGTACGCGTGCATATCAAGCCTTACGTCCGCTGGATCTGGCTGGGCGGTCTGCTGACCGGCCTGGGCGGGTTGCTGGCGGCCCTCGACCGGCGCTATCGCGTCAAGGTCAAGACCCGGGTGCGTGATGCCCTGGGCGTGTCTGGAGCAGCTGCATGAAGCGTTGGATCATGGTAGTCCCCCTGGCGGTATTCCTGCTGGTGGCGGTGTTCCTCTACAAAGGGCTGTTCCTCAAGCCCGACGAGCTGCCCTCGGCAATGATCGGCAAGCCGTTCCCGGCGTTTTCCCTGGCCTCGACCCAGGGCGACCGTACCCTGACCGAGGCCGACTTGCGGGGCCGCCCGGCTCTGGTCAACGTGTGGGCCACCTGGTGCCCGTCGTGCAAGGTCGAGCACCCGTACCTGAACCAGCTGGCCCAGCAGGGGGTGGTGATCCACGGCGTCAACTACAAGGACGACAATGCGGCGGCCCTGAAGTGGCTGGCCGAGTTCCACAACCCGTACCAGCTGGATATTCGTGACGAGCAGGGCAGCCTGGGCCTGGACCTGGGCGTGTACGGCGCTCCGGAAACCTTCCTGATCGATGCCAAGGGCATCATCCGCTACAAGCACGTGGGCGTGGTCGATGCCACGGTCTGGCGTGAGCAGCTGGCGCCGCTGTACCAGGGCCTGGTCGACGAGGCCAAGCCATGAAGCGGGGGCTGGCAGCTGCCGTGCTGGGGCTCTTCATGGGGTTGAGCCTGGCGGGCGTGGCCAAGGCGGCCATCGACACCTACCAGTTCCGCGACGATGCCGAGCGTGAGCGCTACCAGCAGTTGACCAAGGAGCTGCGCTGCCCCAAGTGCCAGAACCAGGACATCGCCGACTCCAACGCGCCGATTGCCGCCGACCTGCGTCGGGAAATCTTCCGCATGCTCGGCGAGGGCAAGAGCAACCAGCAGATCGTCGACTTCATGGTCGACCGCTATGGCGACTTCGTGCGCTACAAGCCGGCGCTCAGCGGGCGTACCTGGCTGCTGTGGTTCGGCCCGGGGATTTTGCTTGCCGGTGGTTTCGTGGTGCTGGCGCTGATCGTGCGCCGGCGCCGCGGTGCGGCCGTGCAGGGCGCCAATGAATTGTCCGCCGAAGAACGCGAGCGTCTCGCCAAATTGCTGGAAAAAGAACAGACCCATGATTGAATTCTGGCTTAGCGCGGGCCTGCTGCTGCTCGCTGCCCTCAGCTTCCTGCTGATCCCGATCCTGCGTGGCCGTGGCCGCCAGCAGGAAGAAGACCGCACCGCCCTGAACGTGGCCCTGTACCAGGAGCGCGTCGCCGAACTGGCTGCCCAGCAGGCCGCTGGCGTGCTCGACGAGGCGCAGATGGCCAAGGGCCGTGACGAGGCCGCCCGTGAGCTGCTGGCGGATACCGAAGGTGCCGAAGCCCCGCGCCAGGGGCACCTGGGCAAGGCCCTGCCGTTGCTGGCGGCGCTGCTGGTGCCGCTGCTGGCATTGGGGCTGTACCTGCAGTTCGGCGCGGCCGACAAGGTGGAGTTGACCCAGGAGTTTGCCGAGGCGCCCAAGTCGATGGAAGAAATGACTGCCCGCCTGGAGCGGGTGGTGCAGGCTCAGCCGGATTCGGCCGAGGCCGTGTACTTCCTGGGCCGAGCCTACATGGCCGAGCAGCGCCCCGCCGATGCCGCGCGTACCTTCGAGCGCGCCGTGGCCCTGGCCGGTCGCCAGCCCGAATTGCTCGGGCAGTGGGCACAGGCGCTGTACTTCGCTGCCGACAAGAAATGGAGCCCGCAGCTGCAGGCGCTGACTGACGAGGCGCTGAAAGCCGACCCCAACGAAGTGACCAGCCTGGGCCTGCGTGGTATCGCTGCCTTCGAGGGCGAGCGTTACCAGGAAGCCATCGATTACTGGAAGCGCCTGCTGGCGCAGCTGCCGGAAGGTGATGCCTCGCGTGCGGCGCTGCAGGGCGGTATCGACCGCGCCGCCGAGCGCCTGGGTGGTTCGCCGGGGCAGGCTGCGGCGCCCGTGGCGGCTCGCTTGAAGGTGCGCGTGGAACTGGCGGCGGCGTTGAAGGACAAGGTCAAGCCGGACGACACGGTGTTCATCTTCGCCCGCGCCAGCAATGGCCCACCCATGCCGCTGGCGGCCAAGCGGGTGACTGTGGCGCAGTTGCCGATCGAGGTGGAGTTGTCCGATGCTGACGCCATGATGCCGCAGATGAAACTGTCGGACTTTGCCGAAGTCCAACTCGTTGCACGTGTATCACGCGCTGGCCAGCCAACCCATGGCGAGTGGATTGGCCAGGGCACGCCACTGCCCAGCGCCACCCAAGCCATCCAGCACCTGACCATCGACAGCCCCGACCCGTAAGAGAGCAATGCCATGCACAGCATCGTCCGCCTGACCCTGATCACCCTGGCCCTGGGTTTGTCTGCGTGTACGGTGCATGAGCCGTACGAGCAACCCGAACCACCGATCGAGCGCCTGCCGCCGGCGGGGCCGGCGGTCAAGCCCTTGCCGGACAGGCAACCGGCCCCCGCGCCGAGCAAGCCTGCGGCCACGCCCAAGCCGATGCCACGCACCTCGGCCAGCTTCGCGCCGCCACCTGGCGGGGCGAGCCATTGGGACCCGAAGCTGGGTGTGTATGTGCTGGAGAAGAAACCCAATACCTTCTACCGCCAGCGGACCTACTACCGCTTCGACAACGGCTGGAGCTGGTCGCTGAGCCCGGATGGGCCGTGGCAGGAGACTGACAGCAGCGGTGTACCGGGTGGTCTGGGGCGTGCGTTCGCCCAATAATTGCAACGTTGCCGTTGCCGTTGCCGTTGCCGTTGCCGTTGCTTTTGCTTTTAAGCGCGCGGTAGTCCAGGCACCGCCGATTGCGACTTCAGGAG
>NZ_DKHD01000024.1:0-43863 GCF_002453565.1 Pseudomonas sp. UBA6753
AGTCGCAATCGGCGGCGCCTGAGCTACCGTGCGCTTAGAAGCAAAAGCAAAAGCAACGGCAACGGCAACGGCAACGGCGACGGCAACGCCGATTCCAATCAGCGGTCCTTGAACTGCGCCTCGCGCTTGGCAATGAACGCAGCCATCCCCTCTTTCTGGTCTTCGGTAGCAAACGCCGCATGGAACACCCGCCGCTCGAAGCGTACACCCTCGCTTAGGGTGACTTCGAACGCTCGGTTGACGCTCTCCTTGACCATCATGCTCACCGGAATCGACTTGCTGGCAATGGTCGCGGCCACCTTCAGCGCCTCTTCCACCAGCTCCGCCTGCGGCACGATACGCGCCACCAGGCCAGCACGCTCAGCTTCCTCAGCCCCCATCAGGCGACCGGTCAGGCACAGTTCCATGGCCTTGGCCTTGCCCACCGCACGGGTCAGACGCTGGGTGCCGCCCATGCCCGGCAGCACGCCAAGGTTGATTTCCGGCTGGCCGAACCTGGCATTGTCCGCCGCCAGGATGAAGTCACACATCATCGCCAGCTCGCAGCCGCCGCCCAGGGCAAAACCGGACACCGCGGCAATGATCGGCTTGCGCCGGTTGGCAATGCGGTCGGAATCGCTGAACAGGTCGTCAACGTAGATTTGCGGGTATTGCAGCTCGGCCATTTCCTTGATGTCGGCACCAGCGGCAAAGGCCTTGGCGGAACCGGTCAGCACCACGCAGCCGATGTTCGGATCTCGCTCGAGCTGGTCCAGGGCCTGGTTGATCTCGCCGACGATCTGCGCGTTCAGCGCGTTCAGCGCCTGCGGGCGGTTGAGGGTGATCAGGCCGACCTTGCCGTGGATGTCCAACAGGATGGTTTCGAATGCCATGCAGTCTGCTCCTTCAAAGATTGCGCGCAATGACCATGCGCTGAATGTCGCTGGTGCCTTCGTAGATCTGGCAAACCCGAACGTCGCGGTAGATCCGCTCCAGCGGGAAGTCACTCAGATAGCCATAACCGCCCAGGGTCTGCAAGGCATCCGAACAGACCTTTTCGGCCATTTCCGAGGCAAACAGCTTGGCCATCGACGCTTCCACCAGCGCCGGGCGCCCGGCATCGCGCAGCGCGGCGGCGTGCAGCACCATCTGCCGGGCCACGGCAATCTTCGTCGCCATGTCGGCCAGGCGGAAGGCCACCGCCTGGTGCTCGATCAGCGCCTTGCCGAAGCTCTGCCGCTCGTTGGCGTAGTCGCGCGCCACTTCGAACGCCGCGCGGGCCATGCCCACCGCCTGCGAGGCGATGCCGATGCGGCCGCCTTCGAGGTTGGCCAGGGCGATCTTGTAGCCCTCACCTTCGGCGCCCAGGCGGTTGGCTACCGGCACACGCACATTATCGAAAACGATCTGGCAGGTATCGGAGGCGTGCTGGCCGAGCTTGTCCTCGACCCGCGCCACATGGTAGCCCGGCGAATCGGTGGGCACGATGAAGGCACTGATGCCGCGCTTGCCGGCGTCCGGGTCGGTCACGGCAAACACGATCACCACCCCGGCGTTCTGCCCGGAGGTGATGAACTGCTTGCTGCCATTGAGCACGTAGTGGTCGCCGTCCAGACGTGCACGGGTCTTCAGGCTGCTGGCGTCGGAGCCTGCCTGCGGTTCGGTCAGGGCGAAGGCGCCGAGCATCGCACCGCTGGCCAACGGGGTGAGGAACTGCTCCTTCTGCTGCTCGCTGCCAAAACGCAGGATCGGCACACAGCCCACCGAGTTGTGCACGCTCATGATGGTCGAGCAGGCGCCGTCACCGGCGGCGATTTCCTCCAAGGCCATGGCATAGGCCACGTAGCCGGTGTCGCTGCCGCCCCACTGCTCCGGCACCAGCATGCCGAACAGGCCCAGCTCGGCCATCTCCTCGATGGCCTCCTTGGGGAAGCGGTGTTCCTTGTCCCATTGCTCGGCAAACGGCTTCAGGCGCTCCTGGGCAAAGGCGCGTACCGCGTCGGCGATCTGTTGTTGCTCGTCAGTTACCAGCATGGTTCACCTCAGTACAGGCATTCGACAGCCATGGCCGTGGCCTCGCCACCGCCGATGCAGATGGCCGCCACGCCACGGCGCAGGTTGTTCTGGCGCAGGGCCGACAGCAGGGTCACCAGGATGCGCGCGCCGGAAGCGCCGATCGGGTGGCCGAGGGCACAGGCGCCGCCATGGATATTGACCTTGTCGTGCGGCAGGTCGAGGTGCTTCATCGCCGCCAGGGTGACCACGGCGAAGGCCTCGTTGATCTCGAACAGGTCGACCTCGGCCAGGTTCCAGCCGGTGCGTTTCATCAGCTTGTCGATGGCACCGATCGGCGCGGTCGGGAACAGTGCCGGGGTGTCGGCAAAGGCGGCGTGGCCGTGGATCACCGCCAGCGGCTTGAGGCCGCGCTTGTCGGCTTCGGAGCGGCGCATCAGCACCAGCGCCGCAGCACCGTCGGAAATCGAGCTGGAGTTGGCGGCGGTCACCGTGCCGCCTTCGCGGAAGGCCGGCTTGAGCTGCGGGATCTTGTCCAGGCGCGCCTTGGGCGGTTGTTCGTCGTCCTTGATGACGCGCTTCTCCTTGCCCTCGGTAACCTCGACCGGCACGATCTCGGCAGCAAAGCGACCACTCTTGATAGCGTCCTGGGCGCGGGTCAGCGAGGCGATGGCGAACTGGTCCTGGGCTTCGCGGCTGAAGGCATTGGCCTGGGCGCAGTCTTCGGCAAAGGTGCCCATCAGGCGGCCCTTGTCGTAGGCGTCTTCCAGGCCGTCCATGAACATGTGGTCGATGATCCTGCCGTGGCCCATGCGGTAGCCGCCCCGGGCTTTGTCCAGCAGGTACGGTGCGTTGGTCATGCTTTCCATGCCACCGGCCACCACCACATCGGCGGTGCCGGCCAGCAGCAGGTCATGGGCCATGATCGCCGCCTGCATGCCCGAACCGCACATCTTGTTCAGGGTGGTGCAGGTGGTGTGCTTGTCCAGCCCGGCGCCCAGCGCGGCCTGGCGTGCCGGTGCCTGGCCCTGGCCAGCCGGCAGCACGCAGCCGAACAGCACCTGCTCGACACTGGCAGCATCGATGCCGGCGCGCTCCACGGCACCACGGATGGCGGCGCTGCCCAGCTGCGGCGCGGTCAGGCTCTTGAGGTCGCCCTGCAGGCCGCCCATGGGCGTGCGCACGGCACTGACGATAACGATCGGGTCATTGGCGAGGGTCATGTTCGCTCTCCTTACTTGGCAGCCATGCGCAGTGCACCGTCGAGGCGGATCACCTCGCCGTTGAGCATGCTGTTCTCGATGATGTGGCGGGCCAGCGCGGCGTACTCCTGCGGGCGACCCAGACGCGGTGGGAATGGCACGCCGGCGGCCAGCGAGGCGCGTACTTCCTCGGTCATGCCGGCCATCATCGGCGTTTCGAAGATGCCCGGGGCGATGGTCATCACACGGATGCCGAAGCGCGCCAGTTCGCGGGCAGTCGGCAGGGTCAGGCTGGCGATGGCGCCCTTGGAAGCAGCGTAGGCTGCCTGGCCGATCTGGCCGTCATAGGCGGCGATGGAGGCGGTGTTGATGATCACCCCGCGCTCACCCCCCTCATCGGCAGCCCCTTCGGCCATGGCCGCGGCGGCCAGGCGCAGCAGGTTGAAGCTGCCGATCAGGTTGACGTTGATGACCTTGGCAAAGCTGGCAAGGCCATGCGGGCCCTGCTTGCCCAGCACTTTCTCGGCACCGACGATGCCGGCGCAGTTGACCAGCCCGTGCAGGCTGCCAAAGGCGCTGACGGCCGCATCGACCGCCGCCTGGGCGGCCTGCTCGTCGCTGATGTCGGCCACCGCGAAACGGGCGTTTTCGCCCAGTTCGCGGGCCTTGGCTTCGACGGCCTGGGCATTGAGGTCGACCAGCATGACCTTGGCGCCGGCCTCGACCAGCATCTGCGCGGTGGCAGCACCCAGCCCGGAGGCGGCGCCGCTGACGATGAAGTGTTTGTTGGCTATTTGCATGATCGGTTCCTTTCAGGCGCTGGCAGGGGTGGCCTGTTGCGCTTGTTGTTTGGCGACTTCCTGGTTGCGCAGGATGAAGCGTTGCAGCTTGCCGCTCGGGGTCTTGGGCAGCTCGCTGACGAATTCGATTTCCCTTGGGTAGGCATGGGCGTACAGGCGCTGACGCACGTGCTGGCGCAAAGCCTCTTCAAGCTCGGCGCTGCCCTGGTAACCGCTGGCCAATACCACGAAGGCCTTGATCAGCTCGGTGCGCTCCGGGTCCGGTTTGCCGATCACCGCCGCTTCGATCACCGCCGGGTGCTCGATCAGTGCGCTTTCCACGTCGAACGGGCCGACCCGGTAGCCGGAGGTGGTGATCACATCGTCGCTGCGGCCGACGAAGCTGATGCTGCCGTCCTGGTTCAGCTCGACGGTGTCGCCGCTGAGGTAGTACTTGCCGACGAAGGCTTTGGTCGGCAGGCCGTGGTAGCCCGCGAACCAGCACAGCGGCGACTGCTCGCGGTCGACCGCGAGGATGCCCGGCTGGCCGGCGGGCAGTTCGTTGCCCTGCTCGTCCAGCACCACAATGCGGTGGCCGGGGATGGCAAAGCCGGCCGAGCCGAGGTGTACCGGGTGCTGCAGGCCATGGTGGTTGCACAGCACCATGCCCAGCTCGGTCTGCCCGTAGTGGTCGTGGATGGTCACGCCCAGTTCGTCGGCGAACCAGCGGATCACTTCCGGGTTGAGCGGTTCGCCGGCACTGCTGACCACCCGCAGGCGGCCCTTGATCGGTGCCGAGAAGTCATCCCCGGCGGCAATCAGCAGGCGGTACGCGGTGGGCGAGCCGGCCAGGTTGGTGATGCCCAGCTTGTCGATCACCCGTGCGCAACTTTCAACACTGAACGGGCCATCGTAGAAGGTGGTGGCATGGCCCAGTGACAGCGGGCCGGTGACCGCGTAATACAGGCCATAGGCCCAGCCCGGGTCGGCCAGGTTCCAGAAGTTGTCCTCGGGGCGCAGGTCGATGGCATCGCGCATGTAGCCCTGGAACGCGACGATGGCACGCAGCGGCACTTCCAGCGGTTTGGCCGGGCCGGTGGTGCCGGAGGTGAACATCAGCAGGAACGGGTCGTTGCCCGAGCGCATGACCGGCTCGCATTCGTCTGCGGCATTGTCCAGGCACTGCTGGAAGTCCAGCTCGCCACTGCGGGCATTGACGGTGATGATGGTCGGGCAGGCGTGCACATCGTCCAGCTTGGCGCGGTTGTGGCTGTCGGTGACGACCACGCGGGCGTGGGACTGCTCCAGGCGATGTTCGATCGCCTTGGGGCCGAACGCGGTGAACAGTGGCTGGTACACCGCCCCGAGGCGCCAGGTGGCGAGGATGGTGACCAGCAGTTCGGGGGTGCGCGGCATCAGCCCGGCGACCCGATCACCCGCACCCACGCCTTGCGCTTGGAGCACATTGGCGAAACGGGCAGCCAGTGTTTGCAACTGATCGAAGCTCAACCGCGCACTCTTGCCCTCGCGGTCTTCCCAGACCAGTGCGGTCTTGCCCTCACCGGCATGGCGGTCGCAACATTCGACACAGGCATTGAGGGCTTCGAGGTTGCCATGCAGCGCCGCAGCAGCAGCCTGGCCATGGTCGAACGCACGAGCGGCCTCGGTGTAATCGCGCATCGTCGGACTCCTGGTTTCTTGTTTTTGGAGTTGAACCATCGGTCCGACGATGTTCGCGCCGCGCTGGCGTCGCGGCAATGGCCTAAGTTGTCAAACTGGATGACCGGTTTGGCCGGTGGCCATCAGCCCGGTGCGCGCTCCAGGCTGATCACGTAGTGCTCGGTCAGTTGCAGTTGCAACTCCAGCCGATCGGCCTGCAGCTGCGCATCCAGAGCCTGTTCCTGGTTCAGATACTGTGCTTCACCCAGTTCATCGCGCCTTACCGCCAGTGCCGCCCGCTGCTCCGCAGCGAGTTGCTCAAGGTCATTGAACGGCCGGGCGAAGCGCTGTTGCAAAAAGCGCTGCCAGAATGCGCGCGTGCACAGGTTTGCGACTACATCAACGAGAACGTTCGCCCTTTCCACGGCCGCCTCTGCCGCCTGCAGCCGATGCTCGCTCAACCCTACGGCGGCGGCCCTGAGGCGCATTCTGGCAGGCTGGAACGGCAAACTGAGCCTGGTGCGCAAGCGCACCCTGTAGCGCATTGCCAACGTCGCCAGTACTGCCGGTTCGGCGAAGCCTTCAAGATTTTGCCGCTCGGCCTCGACATACTCGTCAAGGCGGTCCAGACGGTGCAAGGCGCGCCCCAACGCCAGCGACTTCGGACCATGGATCTGAACACCATCGCCTGCCGCGTCGCGCTCGGCATGCAGACGCAGCAGTCGGCTGAACAGTTCGATGGCACCGTTGTCATCCATTACCACATCGTCGGCCGCCAGTTGCACCTGGCGAGCGAATTCGGCGTCTGTCTCCATCATCGACAGGCACTTCCAGCACATGCGCAACAGATAGGCCCTGGGCCAGCTGAAGTCCGCCAGGCCTTGCAGAAGCTCCAGCAGATCGAACAGGCGGGCATTTTCGTCCCGGGTGCTCAGCCGGTCCCAAAGCTCGCCACGCCCTTGGCTGGCGGAGTCGGAACCGACCCACCAGGCGCGGCCGATCTCTTCCTCTGGGTCCTCCAGCAGCGGCTCCAAGGCATAGAGCTTGCCGTAATCGGCCATGCTCAGGCGGTTGCCATCGACCAGGATGCGCTGGCGAAACTCCAGCGGCATGGCCAGCACGCCGTCAGGCACACCCCGCAGGAAATTGTCACGCAGGTCGGCTCGTTGCAGGAAGCCACACAGCTCGAGCCCTCTGGGCCACTCGCTGAGCCCGCAGCGGCGCAAATTCAGCTCGATCAGATGAGGCAGGTGATGGAAGCGCATTTCGTACACCCCCAGCGGGCTGTTGTAGCTCAGGTCGAGGTGGCTGAGCAGCGGCAACCCGTTCAGTGCTTCGATGGCATGGGCATCCAGGCGAATGCGGTTATGCCCCAGGCGCAACCGGCGCAGGTTGGTCAGGTAGCCAAGCCCGCGCGGGCAGCGCAACAGCTGGTTGTGGCTCAGGTCCAGCTCCTGCAGGTAGGTGAATGCCCGCAGAAACTCCTCGTTCACCACCCCGATGGACGTCTCGCTCAGTACCAGGGTGGTGACGTGATAGAAATCGATAGGCGCGGGCATGACCGGCAACGAATCCGTTGGCAGATCATTCAGCACCAGGCGCAGCCCCTGGCGCCTGCCGTCACGGTCGACCACCACATCGTCACCAAGCGCCTGCCAGGCACGCCGTAATCGGTCGGCGAACAGCTGGCGTCGCGCCCGCAAAGTGTCACTCAGCGCAGCCGACACCCAACCATTGAGCGCGCGGTCCAACTGCTCAAAATCGTCCTGCAGCGCCAGGAGCGCATCGGCGACCGACACATTCTGCAGCAGCCAGCGGTCAACTTGCGTTTCCAGCGAATCGCCCAGCCCCGGGAAGAACTGCCTCAGGCCGGCCCGCAGCTGCTCCCTGGGTGTGGTGGGCGGTGATGCGCGCCCACTGAGCAGGTAGCCGACACGGCCATCGGCGAGGCGCTGCCCGGGGTTGAACCAGCGCTCTGTCGATGCCCAGCCCAGCATGCGGGCTATTTCCTCATGGGTACCCAGGTGCGCCATGAGCTTCTCGCGCAAGCCTTCGGCATTGGCGTTCTCGGCCAGGCCCAACCGGCCCAGCAGGTTGCGCGATTCGAGCGCGGCCAGCACAGCCTGGAAGATGCACGAGGAAGCAGGTGGCTGCATCGCGAGTTTTCTGCCCTGCCCGTCATACAGGGCAAAGACCCCTTGCTCACGCACCAGCACCCGCTGCTCGGCCACATCGCCAACCGAACCGATGCGTTGCAACGCCACGGCATCCGCAGCAGCATTGCTCAACGCCAGGCTGAACGCATCAATGGCCTCGACATTCAGCAATGCCAGCACCAACATGCCCGTTTCGTCGCTATATGCACTCGGCAGATAAAACCCTGCCAGCGCCCTGCTCACCTTCGCCTGCGAGCACAACGACCTGGCCTGGGTGGCCAGGCTTTGCGGCAACTTTCCACCACTGACGAACAGCTGGCGAGCCTCGTGACTTGCTCGGTCAGCCAGATCGCGCGCATAGGGCTCAGGCAGCCCCAGCGCCATCAGCGGCTTGAGCAAAGGCTCCGCCGATTCGGGCAGGCGTGTCAGCCGTGCGAACAGCAGGTCGCTCGACCTTGGCCGGTCCGCCAGCACTGCGGCACGCCCTTTTACGCCGCCCGGTCGGGCCTCGCACCAGGCCAGCAGCTGCAAGTCCTCATCGGAGACAATGTCGCGTTCCAGGTTGCGGAAGAACGTGTCGATCCGGGCATCGGCATCGAATGCCCTGAGGGTTTCCCGCAAGGTGGCAGGCGTTCGCCGGTTTTCCACCAGCAGGCCGCGCAGTTCGTCCTCATCGATGCCGGCCATGCGCAAGATCCGCTGCGCCTGCTGGCCATCGAAAGGTTGATCGCGCGGCCAAAGGGTATCGAGCATTTTCGCAGGGTCGCGCCAACACTGCGGCTCATCATGCATCAGGCGCCAGCTGCGTTCGCCATTGTGCAGCACGACCGGGCCGTACGCCTCTTCGCGACCGGGGTGGCGCAGACGCCAGGGGCCATCGGGGTCAGGCCGATGAACTTCGTAGAAGACCCCGTCGGCCTTCATCCAGCGGCGCTCGCCATCGGCATAGGCCCCGTCCGCACCCAAGGTGATCGTTTCAGGGGTCGAGGCAAAGGCTGCCAGATCTCGGGACCACAAACGCCCCGCCCCATTGGCGAGCCTTACCGGCTCCAGCGCCGCGACAAACGCGCTGCGCACGAAGGTGACGCCCACCACCGTCGCGGCGGTACCCGCCAGTATCTCGGCAACCCCCAGCATGTGCTCCAGCGCCTCGTGCTGATGGCCTCGCAACCAGTCCTGCGTGCCCTCGAAAACCTCCGAGAGGGTCTGGGCCACCAGTTGCCCGAGCAGCAAGCCGCCCACCACCGGAATGAACAGCCCAGCGAGGTTGAGCACATCGAGACCGGCGGCCTTCCACGCCTCATGCCGCTCACGCGATGCGGCTTCATCGGCATCGGCAGTTGCCACCAGCAACAGGCGGCCATCCTGCTTCACCCGGTTGGTCTGCTGTGCAGCCAGCGCCTGGAAAATGTCATGCTGTGGCACGCTGCCATCGAGTTCCAGGTCCGGCTGATCATCCTTCAGGCGGGCCTGCAGCTTGTGCATGAACCCGGCACGCTGATCCAGGCCGATCAACTGGCTGAACGCCTGGCGATAGGGTTCATGGCGCAGCTCGGCCACCAGCGCGCTGTTGATCGAGGCATGGCTGTCGAAGTGTCGCAACGCCTGTACCGGGTCGCTGGGCAGGTAGAGCACGCCGCCCTGCGTTTGCCCATGCGTGTCGCGAAGTTGAATCCACACACCATCCGCCACTGGGCAACCGAGGGCTTCGAGCAGGCCCGGGTGGCCCGTGAGGCTGGCGGATCGCCGATCCGCGGGTTTATCCACCAGGGCTTGCAATGCCTCCTTGACCGGCTCGGTGATCTCGCCTTTCAGCGCGGCAACCTCCACGGCCAGACGCAGCCCGGAGCGCTTGTCTTCACACAAGATGCGCTGTGCCGCGGCATCGAATGTGCGGTCCAGCTCCTGCTGGTACAGGCGCCCGGCATCGAGCTTGCGGCACGCCTCGACCAGTTCATCGGTGCCTCGCGAAAGTACCCGTTCCTGCCCCGGCGCGACCAACCCGGTTCCCAGGTAGAAATCGTTGCTGGCGGCAAAGTTGCGCATCAGGCGGAGCAAGCCGTTTTCACGCCGTTGCCCGTAAGTGGGAAATTGCGGCTCTGCGCCGGGCGTGGACGAGAAACGATGGGAAACCTCCAGCCACTCCAGCTGCCAGAACGCTACGTCGCCCGGCAGCGGCTCGCGCAACAAACTGGCGAATTGCCGTTCGGCGAACTGCTGCGGTGACGGCAGCGCCAGGGTGATCCCGCGCAACCGGGCCTGGGTGGCATGATGGGCTTCCAGGCTTTCGCGCAAGGTGCGTATCTGGCTTTGCGTGGCCTGTTTGAGCCAGGCAGGCAACCGGTCACCGATGAAACCGTCGTGCAAGTGGCTGGAAGACGCAGAGGCGGGCTGTGGTGCGTGTGGTTCGCGGGTCATGGCAGGTCCCTGGATGGCTGTCGAAAGCCACGCATGGTGTGCAACCTGCCAGCGCTTGCGCAGAGGGAACCCCTGCGGTAGAAGCAGGGCGGCACACTGCGTGCCGCCCTTGAAGCGCCGTCACTTTGCCTCTGGCACCATGAACGCTTCGTGCGTAAGGCGCTGGGCAAGTCTGGCCAGGGCCTGCTCGCGTTCATCGCGCAGGGCGTCGCCCAGTTTCCGGTACTCGTCACTGGTCAAGGCCTCCCTTTGCTCGTACAGAGTTTCCATCCGCAGGGAGAATTGCGCTTCCAGGGTTTCGAAGTCGTCCGGATGCTCTGCTCGCAGTACCGGCAACCAGAAATCACGCTCGCTGATGAACACGATCCGTTGCTCACCCGCCTCCACCTCCAGCACTTCCTTGAAGGCCTCCTCCAGTTGCAGCGGCGACACGTTGGCCAGCCTGCCAAACTGCATATGACGAGGTTGGCCCAACAGGTCCAGGCGCTGGGCCAAGCCGCTGAGGTAGGCAAGATTGACCTCCACCTCCTCTTCATCATGATTTCCCCGGCTCCAGCGTCCATCCTGGTAGCGGGCGTCCATTTCGCGCCGGGCGATTTTCTCTACCCAGTGCACGCGAAACAGCCGCTTGGCCAACTGCAGGCGTGCCGAGCGGGTCGAGATCGGGTCACCGCCGCGGGTGGCCTGCTCGACATGCATGCGCACCTCGAGGCGGCTGAACACGATGGCAACGCTGTCCACACAGGTGATGGGCTCCGCTGCCAGGTCAAACAGCGCCATGCGCGTGGCGGTATCGGCATGGGCGACATCCAGCATTGCCCATACCCTGAATCCGAGTTCGGCCGGCGCCTTGCTGAATTCGGCCGTGCTCGTCAGTTGTCTGAGCAGCTCGAAGAAAGCCAGGCTGCCGGGCTCGGCATTCAGCGCATCCCATTTTTCTTGCTGCTCCTGCCGCGCTGCTGGGTCCAAGGTCTGCAACCATTGTTCCCGGGCCGGGGCGTTCCGTTGCGGGCGGGGCGTGTCCAGCAGGCGTTCGACGGAATAAAGGCGATCGAGATCCTGCACTGACAGCGCATTGCCCTCCAGGTGCATGGCACGGCGCAACTGCAACGGGGCCTGAAACAAGGCTGCCGGCAACTCGGCTATCTGGTTGTTGCGAAGGTCGGCGAAGACCAACAGGCCACACCACTCCAGGCCCCGGGGCAGCGCCGTCATCTGCACCCGGTTCAAACGCAGGATCCGCAGGCTGGGCAACCGCTCGAACTGTAGCCTGATGTCGCCGAGCGGGTTGTCACTCAGGTCCAGCGAACGCAAGAGCGCCAGGCCGGTCAGCACATTGGCCTGCGGCTCCGAGACACGAATACGGTTGCGCGGCATCAGCAACTGGCGCAAGGCGGTCAACCGCTCCAGCCCCGCAGGTAGCGCGCGCAGGGCATTGTCACTCATGTCCAGGCACAGCAGATCGGGGAAGCAGGCGAGGAACCCCGACGGGATGGCATCCAGACCGAGCGCCGACAGGGTCAATTCCGAAACGTGCGAGAAGTCCGTCCCGACCGGCAACACGGGCAGGCTGCCCACCGGTACGGCGACGATGCTCAGGCTGAGCATTGCATCGTTGCCGATAGCCCCGGCGGCGCGGTCGCTGCGCATCTGCCAGGCACGCCGCAACGAATCTGCGACGCGTCGGCGTGCACGGCTGGCGCTGCCTGCTACCTCTTCAACCCAGGCCAGCAAGCTGTCATCCAGGCGGCGGTATTCCTGCTCGACGCGCAGCAGGTTCTCGAACAGGCCCCCGCGCATGTCCAACAGGCTCTGGACATAGCGATCGACGCCGGCATCCCCGATACCGGGATACAACGCGCGCACCCGCTGCCGCACCACGCGCTCCGGCGAGCCGATGCACGACTGGCAGCCGCCTAATGGATAGCCCGCTCGGCCATCGGCCAAACGCTGCATGGGCGATGCCATGGGCCTTGCCTCCCGCCAACCGAGCAGGCGCAGCAGGGCCTGCCGGTCACCGGGAAGCCAGGCCTGCATCTGCTCGCGGATTCTGGTCGGCGCATCGGCGCCATTCCACCCCTGTCGCACCCGGTATTCCACCGGCAGGCAAGCGGCCAGCACCTCGAACAGCCCCTCGGGGGCGGCGACCTCGGGCTCATCCGGCAAGCCTCTGTCGTTGTAGAGCTGGAAGTGCCCCTCCCGCCTGACCAGCACCACGGCCTGCTCAAGGTCGGTCTCGGCGAACAGCCGCTCCATCGCTGCCCCGGCATACGGGTCACGGCGCAATACCAGGTTGAACCCGGCAGCGCCGGGGCCATGCCGACGCAGCAGGGCAAAGACCAGCGCCACCACTTCCGGCCGATAACTGCCCTGCAGGTACAACGCTTCGCGCATGCGGGTCAGGCGCGCCAGCTGCAGGGCCACCCGCGCCTGTTCAGCCAACGCCAGCGGCAGGCGAGACTCTGCCTGCATGCGCAAGCGCACAGCCTCGGTGGCCTGCTCGAGCACATCGAGGGCATAGGCGTCTGGCAGCGTCGGGAAGTCGCGCTGGATCAAGCCCAGCAGCGGGTCGTCGGCCAGGTAAAGCCTGGAGAAATGCTCGAGCATCGCCTCACGCAACTCGCTTGCCGCGTCACGGATCGACAGCACCTGTTCTTCGACGGTTTCACCCTGCAGTTGCAACCGTTCGATGCACCATTGCCACAGCTCGGTAGCGGTATCAGCCTCCCCCGCTTCCAGCCGGCTGAAAAAGGCCTGCGCGCGTGCGTCCACGGCAAAGCGCTGCAAGGTATCGCGCAGCTGCACCGGCAACCCGCGCCGTTCCACCAGCAGGCCACGCAGGTAGGCCTCGTCGACATCCGCGACCTTCAGCACCTGTTCCACCCGCACGGCGTCCATCGCGGTCGCCGCCGGCCAAAGCCGCCCGAGCAACAGTGCGGCGCCCTGCCATTCCAGTGGCCGCTCGTAAGCCAGCCGCCAGCCACGCGCAGAGCAACGTTCCAGCACCGGCCCGAACGCCGTGTCACCTTCGGCATGCAGCAAGCGCCAAGCGCCATTGGCGGTTTGCCTTACCCGATACAAGGCACCATTCGACCGCCACCAATGGCGCTCACCCTCGGCGAGCAAACCGTTGTCGAGCTCCGTCAGCTGAACGGGTGGAGTAGTGTCCTGGTAAGGCGCCAGCTCATTGCGCCACAGCCGTTGCCGGCCATCTTCGGTGATGACCGGCTCCAGGGTTTCGACGAATGCGCTGCGGGCCAGGTGGGCACCGACAACCACCGCACCGGTGGTTGCCACGCTGAAGGCCACCTGAAGCATATGCATCAAGGCCTCATGCTGATGGCCCAGCTGCCAGTCACGCACGCCCTCGAAAGTTTCGGTCAACAGTTGCCTGGCCAGGTCCGCCACCAGCAAAGCCCCGATGACCGGCACGAACAAGCCCGCCAGGTTGAGCAAGACCAGGCCAGCGCCTTTGAGCTCGTCCAGGCGCTGCTCCGCAGCCGCGTCATCGGCCTGGGCGGTGGGCACCGCAAGGAAACGTGCATCGGCTTTGATTCGCTGCATGTGCCAGGCGGCCATCGACGCAAAACCGTCCCCCGCTTCCAACACCCTGCGGGGTTCCAGGTCAGGTTGTGCATCCTGCAAGCGGGTGGCCAGGGCCTGCTCGCAAGTGGCGCGATCACCCAAGGCAATGCGCCGCACGAATGCCTGCCGATAGTCCTGGTTGCCCATCGCCGTGGCCAGGACGCGGTTCGCCTCATCCCAGTTGGTGAACGCGCGCAGGGGTTGCGCCTGATCGTCAGGGGTATACAGGATCACTCTTTTCAAGCGCCCAGGCACCCCGAAGGGAAACGTGGACTGGTGGCGGGGCTGCTCGATCAACTCAACGGCCAGCGCGCCATCCACCCGGCAGCCAAGGACCTGCAGTGCACCGATCTCCAGCTGCACCGGCCCCTTGATCACGGCGGGTTCAACCTTGCACGCGATACGCAGCACCAGCAGGTCTTCCGGATCCAGCTGCTGCTTGATGGCCGCGATCTCGACCGCCACGGCCAGTTCCAGGCGCCGGTCGGTGGTCAGGGCTTTTTCAAAGTCAGGGGTCAATACCTGCGCCAGGTGCCGCTGGTAGGCGCTGCCGACATCCACCTGGCGGCACAGGCTGACAATCCGCTCGATGTCTTCGCTCACCACCTGCTCGTCCTGATGGGCTCCCGGAAGGGTCAAGGCGGTGCCGAGGAAGAAGGACTCGCTGGCCTTGAAGTTCTGCAACAGCTTTTGCAAGGCCGGCATGCGCACGAAGTACGGTTGATAATCAGGGATCAAGCCGGTTCTCACATCCAGCCGTGCGCGTGTTTCGCGCCACACCAGTTTGTCCAGGTCGACCTGCAGCTTCAGCTGGCTGTCCTGGCGCAAGGCAGGCTCGAACAGTTGCTTGGCGAAACGGTCCAGAGGCTGCAGGCGGTCGGCGAACCCTGCCATCTGCCGCTGGCTCGCCAGATAGGCGTTGAAACGCAATTGCAGCCTCGCAAGCTGCTTGGGCTTGGCCGCCTTCAACCAGGCGGGCAAGCTTTGCGCGATGAAATCTTCGGCGGGGTGAAGCAACTTGGGGTGCAAGGCAGGTTGAGACATCGTCGATTTCCTGGTCAGTGATCGACTTGTCACGATGCTTGTCAGCGGCGCCAGCCGGCAGCGGGAAGGCGTGGTTCCCTAGCTGCCACTGCCGCGCTTGAGGATCAGCGCACGGTAATGCCCAGGGTTGCAGCCGAACCACTTGCGAAATGCCTTGTAGAACGAACTGCTGTCGGCAAAGCCCAGGCGATCGGCGATTTCGCCCATGGCCGCGTCTTCCTGGCTCAGCCAGGCAATTGCAAGCTCACGACGCACGCTGTCCTTCAACCCTTGGTAGTTCTGCCCCTCTTCGGCCAACCGCCGGCGCAGGGTAGAAGGCGACAGGCACAACTGGCGCGCCAGGCTGTCGCCATCGGGCCACTGCCCCGGGTCCAGGCGCAACAGGTCGGTGCGAATGCGCCGCCCGAGGCTGGCCGGGTCACGGTACTTGACCAGGATGTTGCCCGGCGCCTCGGCCAGAAAGCGCTGCAGTTCTTCTTCGCTGCGCCGCAGCGGCAGCTCGAGGCATTCGGCAGCGATGATCATGCGCGTGCGCGGGCGCTCGAACTGCAGGTTTTCCGAAAACATCACCCGGTAGTCATCGCAGAACGGCGGCTCGACACAGCGCAGATCGATGGCCAGGATCGGGATACGCCGCCCGGCCAACCAGCAGGTCACACCGTGCACGATCATCCAGAAGGTGAAATAGGTGAAAGCGCGGCGCGGAGTGTCACGCGGTTCGTTGATGACGATTTCGGCCAGGCCTTGCTGGCGCACCAGGCTTGGCTGCAGGTCTTCAAGCATCAGTGACAGGAACGCCAGCGCGGTTTCCAGGCCGGCGCCCAGGGTTGGCTGGCCCATGCTGGCACGGCACATGAACGCCAGGCTGCCGCTGCGCAGGCCGCGCGGGTCCATGGCGAAGAACTCATCGTTGCAGCGCCGCGCCAGCAGACGCCAGAGCCGGGCATAGGACTCGGCACTGACCCGTGCCGCTGGCAGGTGCAGTTGTTCGACGGCGATACCCGCCCGGGCCAGCAAGCCGGTATCGGGCTCGCCGGCGGGGCAAGTCTGCAACAGCGCTTCGCGCACCAGCTGCATGGAAATGGTGTCTTTCTCGCTCATCGACGGTCCTGTCGGCTCAATGCCGGCCATCTTAGGCCGCCCCGTTGAAAACAGCCATCACAGCCCCGCCGCCAGGCCGAGGAACGCCTGGATCAGGCGCAGCTCACGGCGGCGCTCCAGGCAGCCGATCAGGTGCTGGTTGACCAAGCCGTCACCGGCCAGCGGGCGCGCCACTACCCGCGGGTCATTGGCGACTTCGGTGGACGACACCACGCCAATGCCCAGCTCCGAGGCCACCGCTTCGGTCACCGCCTCGCGGCTATCCAGCTCCAGCAGCACCCGAGGTTGCACGGCGGCCTTGCTGCAGGCCTTGTCGAAGGTGCGCCGGGTGGTGGAGCTGGGTTCGCGCAACACCATGATCTGCTGGTGCAGCTCAGCCAGCGGCAAATCACCCTCGCCGCTGGCCCAGGCATGCCCCGCCGGCAGCAAGGCGCACAACCGCGACTCGCACAGGTTCTGCAAATGCAGGCCTTTGCGCGGCTCGATCTCGGTCAGCACAGCTACGTCGGCATGTTCGCTGAGCAATGCCGCCAGGGTTTCCTGGGCATTGCCCAGGCGCAGGTTGACGGTAATGCCCGGGTAGCGCTCGCGCAGCAGCGCCAGCATCGGCATGACCCGGTGCGGGCCATCGGCCGCCACCTCCAGGCGCCCGGTCAGCAATTGCCGGTTGGCCTCGAGCATGGCCTGCGCCTCTTCGGCCAGGCCGAACATGGCGCGGGTGATGGCCGCCAGGCGGGTGCCCTCTTCGGTCAACTCCACCCGCCGCGCAGTACGCCGCAGCAAGGTGATCTGGTAGTGCTCCTCCAGCGCCTTCACGTGCCCGGTCACCGCCGGCTGGCTGATGAACAGGCGTGCGGCGGCACGGGTGAAGCTGCCCTCACGGGCCACGGCATCGAAGGCACGCAACTGGAACAGGTTCATATTTATCGGCCTGACTTATAGCTCGGATAACAACAAACAATTTGATTGATGACAGCGCCAATTGCAACCTAGGCCCCGTAGTTTCAGCCCACCGCTTGTGAGGAATAACGGAATGAGCAACGCCCCGATTCTGCTGACCCCCGGTCCCCTGACCACATCAATCCGCACCCGCCAAGCCATGCTGGTGGACTGGGGCTCCTGGGACCGCGACTTCAACCAACTGACTGCCAGTGTCTGCGAGCAACTGCTGGCCATCATCGACGGCAGCGCCAGCCACCACTGCGTACCCCTGCAAGGCAGCGGCACCTTCGCCGTGGAAGCGGCCATCGGCACCCTGGTGCCGCGTGACGGCAAGGTCCTGGTGCTGATCAATGGCGCCTATGGCCAGCGCCTGGCGAAGATCTGCAAAGTGCTGGGCCGTGCCTACAGCACCTCCGAAACCGCCGAAGACCAGCCGACCACCGCCGCCGACGTCGACCGCCTGCTGGCCGCCGACCCGGCCATCACCCACGTCGCGCTGATCCACTGCGAAACAAGTACCGGCATCCTCAACCCGCTGCCCGAGATCGCCCAGGTGATCAAAGGCCACGGCAAGCGCCTGATCATCGACGCCATGAGCTCGTTCGGCGCACTGCCGATCGATGCCCGCGCCATCCCCTTCGAGGCACTGATCGCCGCCTCCGGCAAATGCCTGGAAGGCGTACCCGGCATGGGCTTCGTGTTCGCCGAGAAAACCGCCCTGGCCGCTGCCGAAGGCAACGCCCACTCGCTGGCCATGGACCTGCACGACCAGCACACCTACATGGCCAAGACCGGCCAATGGCGCTTCACCCCGCCGACCCACGTGGTCGCTGCCCTGCACGAAGCGCTGCAGCAATACAACGAGGAAGGTGGCCTGCCAGCGCGCCACCAGCGCTACGCCGACAACTGCAAGACCTTGCTCGACGGCATGGCCGCCATCGGCCTGCGCAGCTTCCTGCCTGCCGAGATCCAGGCGCCGATCATTGTCACCTTCCACGCACCGAACGATCCCCGCTACCAGTTCAAGGACTTCTACGAGCGGGTCAAGGCCAAGGGCTTCATCCTCTACCCGGGCAAGCTGACCCAGGTGGAAACCTTCCGTGTCGGCTGCATCGGCGTGGTCGGAGCGGATGGCATGCAGGCCGCCGTGAATGCCGTGGCCGAGGTGCTGCGGGAAATGGAAGTGCTGGACATCTGACCCTTTGCCCACCCAATTTCAGGAACAAGCGCACATGAACTACAGCAACCCTACCCAGCTGCAAGCCGCCATCCTTGACTGGGCCGGCACCGTGGTCGACTTCGGCTCCTTCGCCCCGACCCAGATCTTTGTCGAAGCCTTTGCCGAATTCGATGTGCAGGTGTCCATCGAAGAAGCCCGCGGCCCGATGGGCATGGGCAAGTGGGACCACATCCGTACCCTGTGCGATGTGCCGGAAATTGCCGAGCGCTACCGCAAGGTGTTCGGCCGTACCCCGACCGACGATGATGTCACCGCCATCTACAACCGCTTCATGCCACTGCAGATCGAGAAGATCGCCGTGCACTCGGCGCTGATCCCCGGCGCCCTGGACACCCTCACCGGGCTGCGCCAGGACGGTCTGAAGATCGGCTCTTGCTCGGGCTACCCGAAGGTGGTGATGGACAAGGTGGTGGAGCTGGCCGCGCAGAACGGCTACGTGGCCGACCATGTGGTGGCTACCGACGAAACCCCGAACGGCCGCCCATGGCCGGCCCAGGCCCTGGCCAACGTGATCGCGCTGGGTATCGACGATGTGGCGGCGTGCGTGAAGGTTGACGATACCGTGCCGGGCATTCTCGAAGGCCGCCGTGCCGGCATGTGGACCGTGGCCCTGGTGTGCTCGGGCAATGCCCTGGGGCTGACCTGGGAAGGCTACCGCACGCTGAGCGCCGAGAAGCTGGAAAGCGAGCGCCAGCGCATCCACGCTCTGTTCGCCGGTTCCCGCCCGCACTACCTGATCGACACCATCAACGAACTGCCCGAAGTGATCGCCGACATCAACCGGCGCCTGGCCAAGGGTGAGATGCCGCAAACATCCTGACCCGGCCATGGGGGCCGCGTTGCGGCCCATCGCAGGCAAGCCAGCTCCCACAGGTCCAGCGACAATCTTGAGAGCAACGCTGTACCTGTGGGAGCTGGCTTGCCGGCGATGGGCTGCAAAGCAGCCCTGTCAAAACCTTACTCCGGCAACTGCACCCGGGGTTTGGTTGCCGCGAAGATCGCCCAGCTCGACACGAACAGCGCCGCGATCAATGGCCCGATCACGAAGCCGTTGAGCCCGAACACCGCCAGCCCGCCCAGCGTCGACACCAGAATCAGGTAGTCCGGCATGCGCGTGTCCTTGCCCACCAGGATCGGCCGCAACAAGTTGTCCACCAGGCCGATCACCAGCACGCCGAACGCGGTCAGGATCACCCCCGACAAAATCGCACCGGTCAGCAGGAAATACGCCGCCACCGGCGCCCACACGATCCCCGCCCCCACAGCCGGCAGCAGCGACAGAAACGCCATCAGCACCGCCCACACCAGCGCACTCGGGATATCCAGCACCCAGAAGATGAAACCGCCCAGCGCGCCCTGGGTAATGGCCACCAGCACGTTGCCTTTTACCGTCGCCCGCACCACACGGTTGAACTTCAGCTGCAAACGGCGCTTCTGGTGTTCGGGCAGCGGCACTGCCAGACGCACTTGGCGGGCGACTTCCGCGCCTTCGCGCAGGAAGAAGAACAACAGGTACATCATGATGCCGAAGCTGATCACGAACTCGAACGTGCCCTGCCCAAAGTTGAACGCCTGGCTGGCCAGCACCTGGCTGCCCTGGGTGGCCCACTTGCTGATCTTGTCGCGTAGCCCGTCGAGGTTGCCCATGCCCATGCTGTCCAGGCCCTGCTGGGCAAACGCCGGAAGCATGTCCTTGCCGCGCTCGACATAACCGGCAATATCCAGCTCCCCGTGCTCGATGCGCTGGTACAGGGCGGCTCCCTCCTGCACCAGCAGCGCGCTGGTGATGATCACCGGCAGGATCGCCACCAGCAGGCACACCAGCAAGGTGGCCGCCGCAGCCAGATTGCGCCTTCGGCCGAAACGCAGCAGCAGGTGGCGCTGCAGCGGGGCGAACAGGATGCCGAGTATCACCGCCCAGAAGATCGCACCGTAGTACGGCAGCAGGATCCAGATGAAGGCAATGGTCACCAGCGCCAGCAGTACTGCCAGGGCTTTGTTCTGCAGGGCGGTCTGGTTCATCGCGGGTCCTCGCATGGCTTATGCGTTATTAGTGCGCCGCACCTTGGCAAAAGTGCCGCCATTCCCTTGATGCAAATCAATACGGGCCGTATCTGCCAGCCCTAGCATCCGCGCCTTTTGCTCCGGTGCGCACATGAACCCTATCGCCAAGCCCGAACTGCTGGCCCCCGCCGGCACCCTCAAGACCATGCGCTACGCCTTCGCCTATGGCGCCGACGCGGTCTACGCCGGCCAGCCACGCTACAGCTTGCGGGTGCGCAACAACGAGTTCGACCATGCCAACCTGGCCCTGGGCATCCAGGAGGCGCATGCCCTGGGCAAGCGCTTCTACGTGGTGGTCAACATTGCCCCGCACAATGCCAAGCTCAAGACCTTCCTCAAGGACCTGGCGCCGGTGATCGAGATGGCACCGGACGCGCTGATCATGTCCGACCCAGGCCTGATCATGCTGGTACGCCAGCACTTCCCGCAGATGCCGGTGCACCTGTCGGTGCAGGCCAACACGGTCAACTGGGCCAGCGTGCAGTTCTGGCAGCAACTGGGCCTGAGCCGGGTGATCCTGTCGCGCGAGCTGTCGCTCGAAGAGATCGAGGAAATCCGCCAGCAGGTGCCGGAAATGGAGCTGGAGGTGTTCGTCCACGGTGCCCTGTGCATGGCCTACTCCGGCCGTTGCCTGCTGTCGGGCTACCTCAACAAGCGCGATGCCAACCAGGGCAGCTGCACCAACGCTTGCCGCTGGAAGTACGACGCCACCCCGGCCACCGAAAACGCCACCGGCGACATCGTGCGCGAAGTGCAGCCGACGCTGGGCCTGGGTGCACCGACCGAGCAGGTATTCCTGCTGCAGGAAAGCAACCGCCCCGGCACCGAAATGCCGGCGTTCGAAGACGAGCACGGCACCTACATCATGAATGCCAAGGACCTGCGCGCCATCCAGCATGTCGGGCGCCTGGCCGCCATGGGCGTGCACTCGCTGAAGATCGAAGGCCGCACCAAGTCGCACTTCTACTGCGCCCGCGCCGTGCAGTCGTACCGCCAGGCGATCGACGACGCGGTGGCCGGGCGGCCATTCGACCGTTCCCTGATGGACAACCTCGAATCCCTGGCCCAGCGTGGTTACACCGAAGGCTTCCTGCGCCGCCACGTGCACGACGAGTACCAGAACTACCAGCGCGGCAACTCGGTGTCCGAGCGCCAGCAGTTCGTTGGCGAACTGACCGGGGTGCGCGTCGACGGCCTGGCCGAGGTCAAGGTGAAGAACCGCTTCGCCGTGGGCGACCATCTGGAACTGATGACCCCACGCGGCAACTACCACTTCGATCTCGAGCACATGAGCAATGGCCAGCAGCAACCGCTGCAGGTCGCCCCGGGCGATGGCCACACCATCTACCTTCCTGTTCCCGAGCAGGTGCCATTGGCATACGGCCTGCTGATGCGTGACCTGCCAGCTTGAGCGAGGTGGCTAGAGTTCGATCCTGGTGATGGCGCCAAGCCGCCGGTCGCCCAATTCCTTACGAATCTGCTGGCGAAAAGCGGCGAAACGTTCCAGGTCAAAACGGTAAACAGTGCCGGTGTTCCACACGACGATGTCACGCTGGGCCTCGCTCCAGAATCCGAAGTCGCGCATTTCCACCGTGGCATTGAAGCGAAACGAGTAGACCGCCAGATGGATCTGGCCCTCCTCGTCCTTCTGGCAGGGTGTTATCAGAAACGATGAGGCGACGTCGTTCTGCCAACCCGACTTCAGGAACTTGCTGGCGTGAGCACTGATGCGCAGTTCCTGCATGGATGCGCGCGCCAGTTGGGCCAACAGCGTTGGTGTGCTGCCTGTGCCGATGGGCTCGAGCCCGGTATCGAAATCGTCATGGTCTCTGATGACCTGCGGCGGCAACTCCAGGGCGGCCATCCTTACGCAGCCATGTTTCTCCAGGCGATTGCGGAAGCGGTCGAACCAGCTTTTCCATAGCTCGTCCCGGTCGAGGAAACGGCTTGCGAACTCATCGGCATGGTCCAGCAACGTTTGCACGTCCTGGCGTTCCTCGTCGGACAGGTTTGGTCCGATGCCGATCAGATTGGTCTTGGAGTACAACAGGCAGTCCAGTGGTAGGGTCATGATCCAGCAGGCTCTCAGATAGGTGTGCCGCACGTTAGCCAGCGTGATGACAGGCCGGCATCCGGAACCACTACCTGGCAGGTAGACTGCTTGCCCAACAAGGCTGGTGAACGGCAACAGGCCGCGCTGCGCCTGAAGGCCGCTTACGCTATGCTGCTGGCCAACCGCTGGATACCGGACCGCCCCTGGGGCCGCAACGACACCGGGCGCGTGCAAGGCACAGGCCTGGTCGCCGGTATCCGCCCACGTTTTTGAAGGAGTGCTTCATGAAGCTGCGTAAACACCTGCTGCCCCTGGGCCTGCTGGCCATCACCGGCCTGGCCCAGGCTGCCGAGACCATCGACGTCTACCGCGACCCCAACTGTGGCTGTTGCAAGGCCTGGATCAGCCACCTGCGCGACAACGGCTTCACCGTCAACGACCATGTCGAGCCGAACATGAGCGAGGTGAAGCAACGCCTGGGCGTGGCGCCACGCCTGGCGTCGTGTCATACCGGTGTGATCGACGGCAAGTTCGTCGAAGGCCACGTACCGGCCGAGCAGGTGCGCCTGCTGGCCAAGCGCAACGACCTCAAGGGCCTGGCCGTGCCGGGCATGCCCATGGGCTCGCCCGGCATGGAAATGGGTGACCACAAGGATGCCTACCAGGTCATCGGCGTAACCCAGGACGGCAAGGACACCGTGGTCGCCAACTACTGATGCTCAGCCTGTGGGCGCTGTTCCTCAGCGCCTTCGGCGCCGCTACCCTGCTACCGCTGCAATCGGAGGCCGTGCTGGTCGGCCTTTTGCTGCGCCAGCCCGAGGCCTGGGCCACCCTGCTGCTGGTGGCGACCCTGGGCAATGTGCTGGGCTCGGTGGTCAACTGGGTGCTGGGCCGGGCCATCGAGCACCTGCGTGACAAGCGCTGGTTCCCGTTCAGCCCTGCCCAGCTGGAACGCGCGCAACAGCGCTACCAGCGCTGGGGGCAATGGTCGCTGCTGCTCAGCTGGATGCCGGTGATCGGCGACCCGCTGACGCTGATCGCGGGCATCATGCGTGAGCCGTTCTGGCGCTTCCTGCTGCTGGTGACCCTGGCCAAGGCCGGCCGCTATGGGGTGCTGGCGATGATTACCCTGGGCTGGTTTCACGCCTGGTAACACCTTTCACGTTCCGCGTGGTCCACTGGCTGCTACAGTCGCCCCTTCCTACATGGCCCTACACGGAGTGCCCCCATGCTGCGCGCAACCGCCCTGGCCCTGGCCTGCCTCGCCGGCAGTTCGGCCATCGCCGCCGAATCGCCCACCTATGGCCCCCAGCTGGAGGGCTTCAGCTACCCGCATCCGCTCAAGCATTTCGACTTCAAGTCCCAGGGCCAGGCCCTGCAGATGGGCTACATGGACGTGCCCGCCCAGGGCCAGGCCAACGGCCACAGCGTGGTGCTGATGCATGGCAAGAACTTCTGCGCCGCCACCTGGGAAACCACCATCGATGCCCTGAGCAAGGCTGGCTACCGGGTCATCGCCCCCGACCAGGTCGGCTTCTGCAGCTCCAGCAAGCCGGCACATTACCAGTACAGCTTCCAGCAGCTGGCGAGCAACACCCATGCCCTGCTCGAACAGCTGGGGGTGAAGCAAAGCATCGTGCTCGGCCACTCCACCGGCGGCATGCTTGCCACCCGCTATGCGTTGATGTACCCACAGCAGGTGGAGCGCCTGGCGATGGTCAACCCCATCGGCCTGGAAGACTGGAAAGCCCTGGGCGTGCCCTACCGCACGGTGGACCAGTGGTATGCGCGCGAGCTCAAGCTGGATGCCGAAGGCGTGCGCGAGTATGAGCGCAAGACCTACTACGCCGGGCGCTGGAAGCCGGAGTACGAGCGCTGGGTGCAGATGCTGGTGGGCCTGAACAAGGGGCCGGGGCATGAAGCGGTGGCGTGGAACTCGGCGCTGATCTACGACATGATCTTCACCCAGCCGGTGTACCACGAGTTCAAGGACCTGCAGATGCCCACCCTGCTGCTGATCGGTGACCAGGACACCACAGCCATCGGCAGTGATATCGCGCCGCCGGAGGTGAAAGCGAAGTTGGGCAAGTATGCAGTGCTGGGGCCGCAGGTGGCCAAGCTGATTCCCAAGGGTGAGCTGATTACCTTTGAAGGCATGGGGCATGCGCCGCAGATCGAGGAGCCGGTGCGGTTCAACCGTACGCTGGTGGAGTGGCTGGGCAAGTGAGCCAATAGTCGAGGGGCCGCTTTGCGGCCCTTCGCGGGCTCGCCCGCTCCCACAGGTACTGCACAGGTTTGGGAAGCTGTGCACTACCCGTGGGAGCGGGCAAGCCCGCGAAGGGCTGCAAAGCAGCCCCCTACACTTTCCAGACCTGCTCCTCGGTCCAGCCCAGCTCGGCAAAGTCCGCCGCCCGCAACCCCGCCTCTTCCTCGCAGAAAAACTCATCCAGCTGCGGCGGCCTAACTGCCGTGTCACTGAGCATCGCATGCACCTGCCCACGGTGATGTACCTGGTGCTCGAACAGTTGCGCCAGCAGCCGCAGCCGTTGCTCGCGCTGTACCCGCTCGGGGCGCACGATGCTCACATAGCGCCCCAGCTCACCATCGCGCAGGCCCCGGCAATAGGCGATCAGCCGGTGATCGGCCTGGGCCTGTTCGGCATGCAGGTCGGTGCAGGTGGCAAACGGCTGTTCGGGGTCGAAGAAGCGCTCGCCGTCGGCGTCGGGCTGCTCGCCACGCTGCTCGCACTCGAGCATGTGCAGGTAGAACCAGTCCACCGTCAGCAGGTGGTTGAGGGTGGCCTTGATCGACGGGAAAAAGCTGCAGCGCGGGGCGACGAATTCGTCCTGGGTCAGTTGCAGGCAGGCCTTGTACAGACGGTGGTTGGCCCAGCCATTGTTGTAGGCCTGGGTCAGCAGATGATGCGACAGCGGCTCCATGGTTCGGCTCCTTTTCAGGCGAAGCGTTGCAGTTGCATCTCCCGTAGCCGGCTCAGGGTCCGTTGGTACGGGAACGCCAGATACCCTTGAGTGTAGAGGGCATCCAGCGGCACCTGTGCCTCCAGGTACAACGCCACCCGGCGGTCGTAGCATTCGTCGACCAGGGCAATGAAGCGGCGCACTGCATCGTCCTTGGGCGACAGGGCCGGCAGCTCGCGGTCACCCGCCACCACCCGCGCCGCAGCATCCTCGGTGCCCCGGGCAATGCGCCCGGCCCGCTGTTCACCCCCCAGCGCCGGAATGCCCGACACCAGGATGGCCGGGAACCGGTCGCACAGGGCCATGAACTCCATGGCCGCCAGCGGCTGTTCGCACAGGTCGGTGAAGCGGCACCAGATGGCCTGCGCGCTGCGCCGCACCACCTGCACCTGCCGGGAGCCGATCGCCAAGGGCTGATCGTGGCCTGCGTCGCCGGGGCTGAGCTGGCGGAACACCTCGCCCAGCTGGCTGGCCTGCCCCGCTTGCGCCACCCAGTAACGCTGGCGCTCGGCGCCGGGGTGCAGGCGGTGGTCCTGCTCGCCGGCTACCGGCAGAACCTGCATGTGCCGCTGGATGGCGGCGATGGCCGGCAGGAAACGCTCGCGGTTGAAACCGTCGCGGTAGAGCTGCTCGGGTGGCTGGTTGGAGGTGGCGACGATCACCACGCCCTGGTCGAACAGTACCTGGAACAGGCGGCCGAGGATGATCGCGTCACCGATGTCGTTGACGAACAGCTCGTCGAAGCACAGCACGCGTATCTGCCCTGCCAGCTCCCCGGCCAGCGCCAGCAGCGGGTCGGCGGTGCCGTTGAGCTGGAACAGGCGCTGGTGGACCCAGGCCATGAAGTGGTGGAAGTGCTGGCGCCGGCTGGATACCCGCAGGCAGTGGTGGAACTGGTCCATCAGCCAGGTCTTGCCGCGGCCGACCGGGCCCCAGAGGTAGATACCCTGGGTGGGGCGGCCCTGTTCGACGGCCTGGAAACAGGCCTGCAAGGCTTCGACGGCGCGGGCCTGGGCGGGGTCGGCGACATAGCCCTGGGTGGTCAGGGCCTGCTGGTAGAGGGAATGGGGATCGATAGCCATGCGGCATTATCTGCACCGGCCTCATCGCCGGCAAGCCAGCTCCCACCTCGACCGCATTGGCCCCAAGCCATGCGCTATCCCTGTGGGAGCTGGCTTGCCGGCGATGAGGCCGGTGCAAGTGACTTTGGCTCAGCTGTCTCCCAATCCAACTTTCAGCAACGCGCCGTCCTTGTCATCGGTCAGCACATACAGGTAGCCATCCGGCCCCACCCGCACATCGCGGATACGCGCCTTCAGCTCACCCAGCAAACGCTCTTCATGCACAACCTTGTCGCCATTCAGTTGCAGGCGGATCAGCTCCTGGGTAGCCAGCGCGCCAATGAACAGGTTGTGGTCCCAGGCCTTGAACGTAGGGCTGTCGTAGAACGCCATGCCGCTGATACCCGGCGACTTCTCCCATACATGGTGCGGGTCGACCATGCCCTGCACATGCTTGCCCTTGGCCTCAGGGATCGGCAGCAGCGAGTAGTTGATGCCGTGGGTCGCAATCGGCCAGCCATAGTTCTTGCCGGGCTCGGGAATGTTGATCTCGTCGCCGCCGCGCGGGCCGTGTTCGTGGGTCCACAGCTTGCCCGTCCAGGGGTTGAGTGCGGCGCCTTGCTGGTTACGGTGGCCGAACGACCAGATCTCCGGCCGCACGTTGTCCTTGCCGACGAAGGGGTTGTCCCTGGGCACTTCGCCGTCCGGCAAGATACGCACGATCTTGCCTTGCAGCTTGTCCAGGTCCTGGGCGGTCGGGCGCTGGTTGTTCTCGCCGAGGGCGATGAACAGGTAGCCGTCGCGGTCGAACACCAGGCGCGAACCGAAGTGGTTGCCCTCCGACAGCTTGGGCTGCTGGCGGAAGATGACGTTGAAGTTTTCCAGCCGGGCGCGGTCCAGGGACAACTGGCCACGGCCGACCGCCGTACCGGCCTTGCCGTCACTGCCCTCTTCGGCGTAGGACAGGTAGACGGTACGGTCCTTGGCAAACTCTGGCGACAGCACCACATCCAGCAGGCCGCCCTGGCCCTCGGCCCAGACCTTGGGCACACCGCTGATCGGCGGGCCGACCTTGCCTTCGGCATTGACCACCCGCAAGTTGCCGGCGCGCTCGGTAACCAGCATGTCCTTGCCGCCCGGCAGGAACGCCAGGGCCCAAGGGTTGCGCAGACCATCGGCCAGGGTGCTGACGGTCAAGGTGCCTTCTTCACTGCGAAACTGCTGTTCGGCCGCCGCCTGCGCCAGCAGGGGCAGGAGTGCGGCGGCGGTCAGGGTGACAAGCCAGGGTGCTCGAAGCATGCAGGATTCCTTTCGTAGGGCGCTCATGGCGCGCGCGGGTTGCCGCGCGGTGGTCGGGTGGGCTCCAGGTTCGGGGTTTGTTGCTGGCGGCGCAGGTTGTCGCCATTGCCGATGCCGCGGTTGTCCAGGGTGGGCGTGCGCTGGTACGGGTCGGTGGACGGGCCGCGCACGGGAGGCGTGGCCGGCATGCTGCCCTGGCGGCTGTTGGGGTTGGCGCGCTGGATCGGGCTGTTGTAGGGGTTGTTGTTGCCGGCGGCGAGTTGCAAGGGCGGCTCGGTGGCCGCTTGCGCGGGCAGGCACAGCACCAGGCCGAGGGCCAGGATGGGCAAGGTCGGGGTCATGCTTCACCTCCTGTACGAAAATGCCGCGCCTGGTGGGTTTGATAGCCTAAGGCGCGAAGGGTTCGCGGCAAAAGTGTGAATGCGGGTGGAGATGATTCCTGATGTTTCAGTATGGGCCCTGGGGGCTGCTACGCAGCCCTTTCGCGACACAAGGCCGCTCCCACAAAGACCCTACGGACGCCGAATTACTGGCCCTTGTCCACCTTGTGCCGCGCCGCATACAGGCACAGCATTTCCATCGCCAGGGTCGCCCCGGCCAGCGCGGTGATGTCGGCATGGTCATAGGCTGGCGCCACCTCCACCAGGTCCATGCCCACCAGGTTGATACCGCGCAGCCCGCCGATGATCTCCAGCGCCTGCACCGTGCTCAGCCCGCCGCACACCGGCGTGCCGGTACCGGGCGCATAGGCCGGGTCGAGGCAGTCGATATCGAAGGTCAGGTACACTGGCCGCTCGCCCACCCGCTGGCGAATCGCCGCGATCACCGCCTCGGTGCCCTGCCGGTGCACCTGGCGGGCGTCGAGGATGGCAAAGCCCTGGCTGTCATCATTGGTGGTGCGCAGGCCGATCTGCACCGAGCTGGCCGGGTCCACCAGGCCTTCGCGGGCGGCATGCCAGAACATGGTGCCGTGGTCGATGCGTTTGCCCTCCTCGTCCGGCCAGGTGTCGCTGTGCGCATCGAAGTGGATCAGCGCCAGCGGGCCATGCCGGCGGGCATGGGCCTTGAGCAGCGGGTAGCTGATGAAGTGGTCGCCACCCAGGGTGAGCATGGCGCAGCCTGCTTCCAGAATATGCGTGGCATGGGCCTCGATGCTGTCCGGTACCGACTGTGGGGTGCCGCTGTCGAAGGCGCAATCGCCATAGTCGATCACCGCCAGGTGGTCGAACGGGTCGAACGCCCACGGCCAGTGCCGGGCCCAGGCCTGCTGCACCGAAGCGGCGCGGATCGCCCGCGGGCCGAAGCGCGCACCGGGGCGGTTGCTGGTGGCAGTATCGAACGGCACACCACTGACCACCACATCGACGCCACGCAGGTCGCGGCTGTAGCGGCGGCGAGAGAAACTGGTAATGCCGGCGTAGGTACTTTCCGCAGCGGTGCCATACAGGCTGTCGCGGGTCATGGCCTGGTCGTTGTTTGCGGCTTGCTCCACGGTCGGGCTCCTTTGTCGTTATTGGTTACTGGCGGCTGCGGAACGCGGTCCACAGGCGGTTGCGCTGGCGCAGGTCGGCCAGGGCCATGCTGCGGTCGGCATACAGGCGCTGGCGCACCGCGGCCGACGGGTAGATGTCCGGGTCGTTGCGCACCGCTTCGTCCACCAGCGGCGTAGCCGCCTGGTTGGCGTTGGCGAAGAACAGCGTGTTGGTCAGCGCGGCCACCGACTCGGGCTTGAGCATGAAGGCGATGAACGCCCGCGCGGCCTCGGGGTGCGGGGCGTCCTTGGGAATGACCAGGTTGTCCTGCCATACCAACGTGCCTTCGCGGGGGATGCGGTAGATCAGCTCGAACGGCTTGCCGGCGCGGCGCGCCTGGTCGGCGGCCATCGCCGCATCGCCGTTGTAGGTCAGCGCCAGGCACACGCTGCCATTGGCCAGGTCGCTGATCTGCCGGCCATTGGCGACGTAGCTGATCGACGGCTGCAACTGGCTCAGCAGGCTCAGCGCGGCGGCCAGGTCGTCCTTGTCCTGGCTGTAAGGGTCCTTGCCCAGGTAGTTCAGGGCCACGCCGATCACCTCCTGGGGCGAGTCGGGCATGGCGATGCCGCAGTCCTTCAGCCGGCTGGCGTACTCGGGCTTGAACAGCAGGTCGAGGCTGTCCAGCGGCACATCCCCCAGGCGTTGGCGCACCGCTTCCACATTCACCCCCAGGCCCAGGGTGCCCCAGGTGTAGGGCACGGCATGGCGGTTGCCAGGGTCGGCCTCGGCGAGCTTGGCCAGAAGGTCCTTGTCGAGGTTGGCATAGCCAGGCATGGCCTGGGGGTCGAGCGGCTGCAGGGCGTTGGCCTTGAGCGCCCGGGCCAGCACGGCCGACGACGGCACCACCACGTCATAGCCGCTGCCACCGGTCAGCAGCTTGGTTTCCAGCACTTCGGTGGTGTCGAAGGTGTCGTAGCGCACCTTGTAGCCGGTTTCCTGCTCGAAGCGCTGGAGGGTTTGCGGGGCGACATAGTCGGCCCAGCTGTAGAGGTTGACGACTTTTTCTTCAGCCTGCAGCGGCAAGGCCAGGACCAGGGACAGCAGGCACAACGATCGACGCATGGCGGACACCTCGGCAAATGGGTGGATGCCGCGAGCATGCCAGCCGGGTTACATTGCAGGAATGGCAAGTTTGCAAAGCTGACATTCACCAGAGGCAATGTAATGCTCGGACAAGTGCACGACCCCGACCTGCACCTGCTGCGGCTGTTCGTCACTGTAGTCGAGGCCGGTGGCTTCAGCGCCGCGCAAGGCGTGCTGGGCCTGAGCCAGCCCACCATCAGCCAGCGCATGGCGCAGCTGGAAGCGCGGCTGGGCTACCGCCTGTGCAGTCGCGGCAAGGGTGGTTTTCACCTGACGGAAAAAGGCGCGTTGTTGCTGGACGCCGCCCGTGGGTTATTGCTGAACATCGAACAGTTTCGCCAGCAGGCCAATGGCGTTGCCGAGCGGCTGCTGGGGACCGTGCGCATAGGCATGGCGGAGAACCAGGACAGGGCGGTGAGCCTGAAGCTGGCGGCGGCCATTGCGGCGTTTCGCAGGCGCGAGGAAGCGGTGCAGCTGGAGCTGATCAGTGCGCCACCGGCAGAGCTGGAGCGCTTGTTGCTGGAGCAGCGGCTGGATTACGCCATCAGCTACTTTTCCGGCAACCAGGCAGCCTTCGATTACCAGCCGCTGTTCGAGGAGCGGCAACGGCTGTATTGCGGCAAGGGCCATGAGCTGTTCGGTGAGGCTGGCGTTGGGCGGGAGCGGTTGCTGGCGATGGACCAGGTGCGCCATCCGTACCGGTTTCTCAAGGGCGGCGAGCCGTTCCAGAGCGAGCGCAGCATGGCGGTGGCGGAGCAGATCGAGAGCGTGCTGACGTTCATTCTGTCGGGGCGGCATATTGGCTATCTGCCGTGCCATTGCGCGCAAGCCTGGGAGGCTGAGGGGCTGTTGTGGGCGCTGGACCCGGGGTTGGACTTCGTGGTGCCGTTTACCCTGGCCAGGCACCGGGCGCAGGCGGTCGGCGAGGCACAGCAGGCGTTTGCGCAGGATTTGCTGGCGGCGTTTGCCTGACCGGGCCTCTTCGCGGGCTCGCCCGCTCCCACAGGGGCCTCACAATGCCTGCGGGCGGCGCCGTACCTGTGGAAGCGGGCAAGCCCGCGAAGAGGCAAGTTCAGACAACATCAATCAGTAAGCCATGCTCCAGGTCAGGGTGTAGGTACGCCCGCGCCCTTGGTAGTCATACAGGTAAGCCGGCCCGTACGTAGGCGAGTAGAACAGCGTCGCACGCTGCCCCCAGACCGTGCTGTACTGCTTGTCCAGCAGGTTCTGGATGCCGGCGCTGAAGGTGCCAAAGCCGGTGTCCTGGCTGCCCAGCAGGTCGAAGGTGGTATAGCCGTCGATCTCGTGGTCGGCATCGTCCTTCAGGCTGAAGGCATGGTTGGCCTGCAGCCGTGCACTGCGGCCATCGCCCTTCCAGCCGATGAACGCTGTAGCCTTGGACAACGAGGCATAGCGGGCATCGCGCTTGATCCAACCACCATCGACATCCTCCTCCTCGGAGCGGGTCAGGTGCAGGGTACCACCCGCTTCCCAGCCGGTCTGGAAGTGCCGGGTCAGAGCGCCTTCGAAACCGAAGTCGCGGCTTTTCTGCTCTTCCACGTTGATGGTCAGCGTCTGCGAATCGACGTTGATGATCTTGTCCGACCAGATGTAATACAGCGCCGCCTGGGCATCCCAGTCCAGGTCGGCATAGCGCCAGCCCAGCTCCACCTGGCGGCTCTTGATGCCGGCCAGCGGGTTGTCGGCCACGCTCAGGCCGGGCTTGCCGTAGTACTTGGCCGGGTCGGGCAGGTCGAAGCCTTCGCCGTAGTTGGTCCATACCTGGTGGCCATTCTTGAAATCGTAGATGGCACCGACGTTGAACAGGTTGACCTGGTAATCGTTGCTGCCGCCCGGCACACCCTTGAAGTCGCTGACGTCCACGTCCATCTGCTGGCGCCGGGCGCCGCCGGACAGGGTCAGGTTATCGGTGACATGCCAGTCCAGCTGGGCGTACACCGACACGCCATCGACCCGGTAGCTGGGGTAGCGTGCGGCCTTGCTTTCCTTTTCCAGCTCCAGGCCACCCGACTCGGACGACGTCTGGGCGTTGAAGGTGGTCTGTTCGGCATTGAAGCGCTCGCGGTCCAGGTCGACGCCGTAGGTCAGCTTCAGCGCGTCCCACTGCTTGGCGAACAGGCCCTTGAGGCTGGTGACTTCGAAGTTCTGCTGCGAGGCGGCGAAGTACACCCCGCGCGAGCCGGTGGGCGTGGCGCGGTTGTAGTACGGGAACGGGTAGAAGTTGTCGTCTTCCTTGCGGTACGAGGCCTGCAGGTAGAAGTCCTGGCCCAGCACATCGGTGTGGTGGTAGTTGGCGTTCAGCAGCAGGCGCCGGGTGCGCGGCTCCAGGTCCGACGAGTAGCCGCTGCGCAGCTCGGCGTCTTCAAGGTCGGATGGGGCGTTGTGGTTCAGGTTGGGGAAGTAGATGCCGGTGCTGCGGTGGTTGCCCGAGTCATAGTACTGGGCCAACAGGTCGAGGCTCTGCTGGTCGTTCAGTTGCACCCCCAAGGTGCCGAGCACGTCGATGGTGCGGTTGTACTGCAGGTCGGTCTGGGTGTTGTCGATGAAGATCTGGTCGCCGGCGCCATCGTAGAAGGCTTCGTTCTGCTCGCCGGAAACCCCCAGGCGGGCATTGAACCGCTCGTTGCCGCCACTGATCGACTGGGCAAAGCGGGTGGCCAGGTCGTCACTGTTGTTGAAACCGCTGCTGGCGCCGAGCTGGGTCTCGAAGCGCGCCGGGCCGGGTTCGCCCTTCTTGGTCACGATGTTGATGATACCGCCGGTGGCGCCGCCGCCGTAGATGGCACTGGCGCCAGACAGCACTTCGACGCGCTCGACGTTGAACGGCGAGATGCTGTCGAACTGGCGTGACAGGCCGCGCGAGCTGTTCTGGCTGACCCCGTCGATCATCACCAGCACGTTGCGCCCGCGCATGTTCTGGCCGTAGTTGGTGCGGCCTTCCGGCGCCAGGTCGAGGCCTGGCACCAGCTTGCCGATGGCTTCCTTCAGGCTGACGCCGCTGTCGATCTGCTCGCGCAACTGCTGCTGGTCGACCACCCACACGGTGCCGGGGATTTCGCTGATCGCGGTGCTGGTGCGCGAGGCCACGCTGACCTCGATCGGCTTGAGGTTGACCGCCTGCGGCGCGGCGTCGGCCTTGCGCAGGGTCACCGTGCGGGCATCGCTGAAGTGCCAGCTCATGCCGCTGCCGGCCAGCAACTGCTGCAGGGCCTGCTCGATGCTGTAGCTGCCCTGCAAGGCCGGGCTGGCTTGGCCGGCGACATCGCCAGTGGTGTACAGCAGGTGCAGGCCGGCCTGGTCGGCGAAGGTGGTCAGGGCCTGGTCCAGCGGCTGGGCCGGCAGGTCGAGCTGGACCTGGCGGGCCTGGGTCTGGGCCTGTTCGGTGGCGGTCGAGGCAAACGCCTGCAGCGGGCCGACCAGCATGGCCAGGGCACTGCAGGACATCAGGGCATGGTGAAGCGGACCGCGGCGGCGGTGCAAGGGCTTGAGCATCAGAGGCACGAATGAGCTTCCTGACAAGTCGTAAATGAGAATTGGTTGCTGATCAGTCCCACTACGACGATCTGGCTGGCAGGAACTTGCAGTGCCGAATGGAAAATATTTTTATTTCTGTGCTGGCCTCTTCGCGGGCTTGCCCGCTCCCACAGGTGTTCCACAGATCTTGAGTCCTGTGGTGTACCTGTGGGAGCGGGCAAGCCCGCGAAGAGGCCGGCACAGGCGAATCAATGAACCACGGCCAACCACGGCAGGTAGGTCACCTTCAACCCATAGCGCTGCTCAAGGGTCCGCAACAGGGCCTCCGGCTCATCGAGGTCGAACACCCCGCTGACCTCCATCGCCGCCAGCTTGCTATCGGACAACACGATCCGCCCATGCCGGTAACGCTCGAGCTCCGCCAGCACCTGCCCCAGCGGTTTGCCGTTGAAGATCAGCTTGCCGCGCTGCCAGGCCATCTGCGTGCCGGCATCGGCCGCTACTGCCAGTTCATGCTCGCCAACCTTGGCTTCGCCGTGTGCCAATACCACGCGGCCATCGCGACGCACGCTGAAGGTAGCCGCACTCCCCTGCACCCGCTCACCGGCCGTATCGACCACAAAGGGTCGTGAATCATCGGTGGTCTCGAACAAGGCTTCACCAGACTCCAGCACCACCCGCCGCTCACGGTCGCTGAACACCACGCTCAGGGCAGTGGCGCTGTTCAGCGTCACCCGCGTGCCATCGGCCAGGGTAATCACCTGTCGCTCACCCACCCCGGTGTGGTAATCCGCCAGCAGCACCGGCGCCTGCTGCCAACCCGCCACAGCAACGGCCAACACCAGGGCCGCAGCCACGCCCGCCTGTTTGAGCCAGTTGCGGCAATGGCGCAGGGCCTGGTCGATGTACTTCGCCACCATGCTTTCGGAAACCCCCAGGCGTTGCGCGATCTGCGCCTGGGTCAGGCCATCGACGCGGTTGAGCAACAGCGCCTGGCGGGCATTGTCGGACAGCTGCAGCAGCGCCTGGTCGAGGATCTGCAGGCGTTCCCGGGCCAGCAAGGCCGCTTCGGGTGCCGGGGCCGGGCAGGCCACCTCACCTGCCCGCTCGCTGTCGTCGTGGCTGGCGGCAATGCGCTGTTCACGGCGCAAGGCATCGATCGCCAGGTTGCCGGCCACGCGGAAGATGAAACTGCGCGCATGCAGCACCGGCACCGCCTGCTGGTCGATGTTCACCAGCCTCAGGTAGGTTTCCTGCGCGACGTCGGCAGCGCGCTGGCGGTCGCTCATGCGCCGGGTCAGGAACTGCAGCAGGTCGTCGTAGTGCTCCTGGAAGCTTGCCAGCAGGCCCGGCGCGGGAGAGGTCAGCATGGGTTTGGGAACGGCCAGTAGGAGAAGTTATCGGGCGTTAATGAGAAACAGTATCTTTCATCTGGGCAGAGACTTTCAACGCCGACGCGTATTTGCCACACTGCCCATTCGCCCACTCTGGCAAGGTCGCACCCCATGGCTGCCCGTCTGCACCGCTACGCCCGCCTGTTCCTGGTCCTGCTGCTGGCCTGCGGCCTGGGGGCCTGTGCGCTGTTCCAGGCACGCGACCCGGTCAATATCAGCGTGATCGGTATCGAGCCGCTGCCCGGGCAGGAGCTGGAACTGCGCATGGCGGTGAAGATGCGGGTACAAAACCCCAACGAGGCGCCGATCGACTACAACGGCATCGCCATCAACCTGGAAGTGAACGGCCAACCGCTGGCTGCCGGGGTCAGCGACCAGCAGGGGCACATCGGCCGTTATGGCGAAGCGGTGGTCGTGGTGCCGGTGAGCATCACGGCGTTTTCCTTCCTGCGCCAGGCCTATGGGCTGGGCCGGGTGGACTCGTTGCAGGGCCTGCCCTATGTGCTGCGCGGCAAGCTGGCCGGCGGGCTGCTGGGGACCGTGCGCTTTATCGACGAGGGCAAGCTGGACCTGCCCAAGGGCGCCTACTGGTAGGCGCCTGGCGGGGTGTGATCAGCGGTTGGCGCTGGCTGCGGCCATCAGTTTGTTGACTTCGCTGCGCACCATGTTGGCGTATTCGGGCGGCGACATGCCATCCAGCTCGGCGCGCACCCACTCGGCCCATTTGCCTTTGCGCCGTGGTTTTTCGGCGATCAGCCGCGCCGCTTCGCCCTTGGCCTTGCCCAGGTTGTTCTGCCACAGCTCGAACAGCCGGGCCTTCTCTGCCTCGATCTGCGCCCGTTCCTCGAAGCTCATGTTGGCCAGATTGAAACTCATGAAGGTACCTGCAGGTTTGAAAATGGCCGCTATCTTACACCCAGGTACTGCAACAGCCCAAAGCCGCCGCAACTTTCCCGACGCGTCGGCATCCATTGTTCAAACCACACCATCGACGAGGACGAGTTAATGGCCCGGAAAAACGCCGCGCTGGCCGACAGCGATCAGATCAAGGACCAGGTATTCAGCGAACTGCAGGCGCTGATCGAAGAATCGGAAAGGCTGCTGAACGACAGCGCCGCCCTGGTGGGTGAAGAGGCGGAAACCCTGCGCGCGCAGGTAAGCCTCAAGCTACGCCAGGCGCGCCATGCCGCCGACAAGGTGCGTAGCAAGGCGCAACCGGTGGTGGAGGCTACCCAGGACTACATCGGCGGCCACCCCTGGCAGACCGTGGCCATTTCCGCAGGCCTCGGGCTGGTGGTCGGCCTGCTGCTGGGCCGCCGTCACTGACGCCTGGGCCGCCTGGTGCGAATCAGGCGGCCTGCGCCATCGGGATACCGCTGTGGAAACGCAGCTCCTGGTCCGGTGACTGGATCAGCTCCACCTCCGCTGCACGCACCAGTTCCACCCGGCGGGCGATGTCTGCCTCATCGCCGTAGTTGTGCGCCAGTTTCAGGTACCCCTGGTAGTGGCGCGCTTCGCTCTTCAGCAGGCCGTGGTAGAAGCGGCCCAGCTCCTCGTCCAGGTGCGGTACCAGCGCGGCAAAGCGCTCGCAGCTGCGCGCCTCGATGAACGCCCCCACCACCAGCGTATCCACCAGCTTGACCGGCTCGTGGGCGCGCACCAGGCGCCGCAGCCCCGACGCATAACGCCCCGCCGACACCGGGCGCAGCGGCACGCCGCGGCGCTTCATCAGGCGCAGCACCTGCTCGTGGTGCACCAGCTCCTCGCGGGCCAGGCGCGACATCATGTTGATCAGGTCGAGGTGGGTGTTGTACTTGGCGATCAGGCTCAGGGCGGTGCTGGCAGCCTTGAATTCGCAGTTCTTGTGGTCGATCAGCAGGGTTTCCTGGTCGGCGAGCGCCGCTTCGATCCAGGCGTCTGGTGTCGGGCAACCAAGAAAGGCGTCGATTTCGGGGATCAGGGACATGAGCGTGCAACCACAAAGAACAGGCAGGGCCGGCGATTATACCGGCGGCGGCGGGCGGCGCCAGTGACTATGCTTGATGTACATCAAGCGCCAGCGGGGGAAGCGCCGACTATAGTCAGGCATTGGTCGCCACCTTTGAAGGGAGTTAACGCCCATGCAAGCCGTCCGCAGCATCCTCGTCGTCCTCGACCCCGAGCACGCCCACAGCCGGGCGCTGACCCGGGCCAAGCTGATCGCCGGTGTCACCGGCGCGCGCCTGCACCTGCTGATGTGCGACAAAAGGCATGACCACAGCGCGCTGCTGAGCCTGCTGAGCAGCCAGTTGCATGATGACGGGTACGACAACGTCACCCATGAAGAGGCCTGGCGCGACAACTTGCACGACACCATCATCTACGTGCAGCAGGCCGAGGGCTGCGAGCTGGTGATCAAGGAACACCGCCCGGACAACCCGCTGAAAAAGGCCCTGCTCACCCCCAGCGACTGGAAGCTGCTGCGCCAGTGCCCGTGCGCCGTGCTGATGGTCAAGAGCGAGCGGCCGTGGACCGGCGGCAAGGTCCTGGCCGCGGTGGATGTGGGCAACCAGGACGAGGACCACCGCCGCCTGCATGCCAGCATCATCGACCATGGCTATGACATTGCTGCGCTGGCCAAGGGTGAGTTGCACGTCATCAGCGCCCATCCGTCGCCGATGCTGTCGGCGTCGGACCCGGTGTACCAGTTGAGCGAGACCATCGAAAAGCGCTACCGCGAGGCGTGCAAGGCATTCCAGGCAGAGTACGACATCAGCGAAGACCGCTTGCATGTGGCCGAAGGGCCGGCGGATGTGCTGATACCGCATACCGAGAAGAAGCTGGATGCCGTGGTGACGGTGATCGGCACGGTGTGCCGCACGGGGATTTCCGGGGCGTTGATTGGTAATACCTCGGAGGTGGTGCTGGATGCGCTGGAGGGGGATGTGCTGGTGCTCAAGAGCGAGGAGGCAATTGCCCATCAGGCGGAACTGGCCCGCGGCTGAGTTCAATCTGTCAGGGCCCTATCACCGGCAAGCCAGCTCCCACATCGACCGCATTGACCTCAAGTCATGTGCAGTACCTGTGGGAGCTGGCTTGCCGGCGATGGGCTGCGCAGCAGCCCCATTCAACACCAAACGCTAGGCCAACGCTTCCTGCACCTTCGGGTCTAGCCCCTCCCCTGCATTGGCCTCGATCCATTGCGCCAGCTGCCGGCGCATCGCCGGTGTCCAGAAGCTCTGCAGATGCTGCCGTACCCCTTGCACCGCCAGCGCCCGGTCTGGCTCGCTGTCGAAGTAATGGGCAATCTGGTTGGCCATCTTGACCAGGTTTTCACTGCTCATCGGCGCACCTCGGCTTTTTCCGCAATACGGCGCTCCTTCAGCAAGCGTCGCTGCTCGTCACTGAAGTCCTGGTAGCGCTTCTGCCACTGCGACGGCTGGAACACTTTCACCACCTCCACCGCCGTCACCTTGTACTCAGGGCAGTTGGTGGCCCAGTCGGAGTTGTCGGTGGTAATCACGTTGGCCCCCGACTCGGGGAAGTGGAACGTGGTGTACACCACCCCCGGCGCCACCCGTGCACTGACCTTGGCGCGCAGCACCGTCTGCCCGGCGCGGCTGCCGATGCCGACCCAGTCACCGTCCTGGATGCCACGGCTTTCGGCGTCGGTCGGGTGGATTTCCAGGCGGTCGGCGTCATGCCAGGCAACGTTGCCGGTACGCCGGGTCTGGGCGCCGACGTTGTACTGGCTGAGAATGCGCCCGGTGGTCAGCAGCAGCGGGTAGCGGTTGTTGACCTTCTCCTCGGTGGGCACGTAGCCGGTAAGCATGAAGCGCCCCTTGCCACGTACGAACTGGTCGATGTGCATGGTCGGCGTGCCATCGGGCGCTGCGTCGTTGCACGGCCACTGCAGGCTGCCGTGGCGGTCGATCTCGGCGTAGCTGACGCGGTGGAAGGTGGGCGTCAGGCGGGCGATCTCATCCATGATCTCGGATGGATGGCGGTAGTTCATCGGGTAGCCCAGGGCATTGGCCAGGGCCACGGTCGCTTCCCAGTCGGCCTTGCCGGCCAGCGGCTCCATGACCTTGCGCACCCGCGAAATGCGCCGCTCGGCGTTGGTGAAGGTGCCGTCCTTCTCCAGGAACGAGCTGCCCGGCAGGAACACATGGGCGAACTTGGCTGTTTCGTTGAGGAAGATGTCCTGCACCACCACGCATTCCATGGCCAGCAGGGCCGCGGTGACGTGCTGGGTGTTGGGGTCGCTCTGGGCAATGTCCTCGCCCTGGCAGTACAAGGCCTTGAAGCTGCCGTCCAGCGCCGCTTCGAACATGTTGGGGATGCGCAGGCCCGGGTCCGGCTGCAGGGTCACGCCCCAGGCACGCTCGAACTCGGCACGCACGCCCTCGTTGGAAATGTGCCGGTAGCCGGGCAATTCGTGAGGGAACGAACCCATGTCGCACGAGCCCTGCACGTTGTTCTGCCCGCGCAGCGGGTTCACCCCTACCCCTTCGCGGCCGATGTTGCCGGTGGCCATGGCCAGGTTGGCGATGCCCATCACCGCGGTGCTGCCTTGGCTGTGCTCGGTCACGCCCAGGCCGTAGTAGATCGCCGCATTGCCGCCGGTGGCGTACAGCCGGGCGGCGGCGCGGATCTGCTCGGCAGGCACGCCGCAGACCGGGCCAAGCACTTCGGGGGCGTTTTCCGCCAGGCTGACGAAATCGCGCCAGCGAGCGAAATCTTCGGTTTCGCAGCGGGCATCGATGAAGCGCTGGGCCAGCAGGCCTTCGGTGACGATCACGTGGGCCAGGGCGTTGAGCATTGCCACGTTGGTACCGGGGCGCAGTTGCAGGTGCAGCTCGGCGCGGGCGTGCGGCGAATCGACCAGGTCGATGCGCCGCGGGTCGATCACGATCAGCCGCGCGCCCTGGCGCAGGCGGCGCTTGAGCTGCGAGCCGAATACCGGGTGGGCGTCGGTGGGGTTGGCGCCGATCACCAGCACCACGTCGGCCTGCATCACCGAGTCGAAGCTTTGTGTACCAGCCGACTCACCCAGGGTCTGCTTCAGGCCATAGCCGGTGGGCGAATGGCAAACCCGCGCGCAGGTGTCGACGTTGTTGTTGCCGAACGCCGTGCGCACCAGTTTCTGCACCAGGTAGGCTTCTTCGTTGGTGCAGCGGCTGGAGGTGATGCCGCCGATGGAATCGCGACCGTACTTCAGCTGGATGCGGCGGAACTCGCTGGCGGCGTAGGTCACCGCCTCGTCCCAGCTGACTTCCTGCCAGGGGTCTTCCAGGCGCTTGCGGATCATCGGCTTGGTGATGCGGTCCGGGTGGGTGGCGTAGCCCCAGGCGAAGCGGCCCTTGACGCAGGCGTGGCCGTGGTTGGCGCCGCCGTTCTTGTCCGGGACCATGCGCACCAGCTGGTCGCCCTTCATTTCGGCGCGGAACGAGCAGCCGACGCCGCAATAGGCGCAGGTGGTGATGACCGCACGCTCGGGCTGGCCCAGCTGTACCAGGCTCTTTTCGGTCAGGGTCGCGGTCGGGCAGGCCTGCACGCAGGCGCCACACGACACGCACTCGGAGGCGAGGAAGTTCTCACCACCCGCCGCCGCCACCCGCGATTCGAAGCCACGCCCGGTGATGGTCAGGGCGAAGGTGCCCTGGATATCCTCGCAGGCGCGCACACAGCGGCTGCAGACGATGCACTTGCTCGGCTCGTAGTCGAAATACGGGTTGGATACGTCCTTTTTCTCGGCCAGGTGGTTGGCGCCGTCGTAGCCGTAGCGCACCTCGCGCAGGCCCACCTGGCCGGCCACGGTCTGCAGCTCGCAGTTGCCGTTGGCCGAACAGGTCAGGCAGTCCAGCGGGTGGTCGGAGATGTACAGCTCCATCACGTTGCGGCGCAGGCCGGCCAGGCGTGGGGTTTCGGTGTGCACCACCATGCCTTCGCTGACCGGGGTGGTGCAGGAGGCCGGGTAGCCGCGCATGCCTTCGATTTCCACCATGCACATGCGGCACGAGCCGAAGGCTTCGAGGCTGTCGGTGGCGCACAGTTTGGGAATGCTGGTGCCGAGCATGGCCGCGGCACGCATCACCGAAGTACCGGCGGGCACAGTGATGGCACGGCCATCGATGCTCAGGCTGACCTGTACCTCGCTGTCACGGGCCGGGGTGCCGAGGTCGCTGCTTTTATCAGAAGCGGGGTCGAAGAAATTGATCACTGCGCGGCCTCCGTGTGGGTCAGCCCGAAATCGGCGGGGAAGTACTTCAGCGCGCTGGCCACCGGATAGGCGGTCATGCCGCCCATGGCACACAGCGAGCCGTATTGCATGGTGTCGCACAGGTCACGCAGCAACAGGGCCTGGTCATGCCGTTCGGTCATGTCGCTGGTGGCGATCAGCCGGTCGACCACTTCCATGCCGCGGGTCGAGCCGATGCGGCACGGGGTGCACTTGCCACAGGATTCCTCGGCACAGAACTGCAAGGCGAAGCGCGCCATGCTGGCCATGTTCAGGGTGTCGTCGGCCACTACCACACCACCGTGGCCGAGCATCGCGCCCATGGCGGCGAAGGCTTCATAGTCCAGCGGCGTGTCGAAGTGGCTGGGCGGTACCCAGGCACCGAGCGGGCCACCCACCTGCGCGGCCTTCAGCGGCCGGCCGCTGGCCGTGCCGCCGCCATAGCCTTCCACCAGCTCGCGCAGGGTCAGGCCGAAGGCGCGCTCCACCAGGCCGCCCTGGCGGATGTTGCCGGCCAGCTGGAACGGCATGGTGCCCAGCGAGCGGCCCATGCCGAAGTCGCGGTAGTACGCCGCTCCCTTGGCCATGATGATGGGTACCGAGGCCAGGGTGAGCACGTTGTGCACCAGCGTCGGCAGGCCGAACAGGCCCTGCAGCGCGGGTAGCGGAGGCTTGGCGCGGACGATGCCGCGCTTTCCTTCGATGGATTCGAGCAGCGCGGTTTCTTCGCCGCAGATATAGGCGCCGGCGCCAACCCGCACTTCCAGGTCGAAGGCCTGGCCGCTGCCGGCCACGTCGCTGCCGAGATAGCCGGCGTCACGGGCGATGGCGAAGGCCTGGTCGAGCACGCGGATGGCGTCGGGGTATTCCGAGCGCACATAGATGTAGCCCTTGTCGGCACCCACGGCGAGGCCGGCAATGATCATGCCTTCGATCAGCAGGAACGGGTCGCCTTCCATCAGCATGCGGTCGGCGAAGGTACCGGAGTCACCCTCGTCGGCGTTGCACACCACGTACTTCTGCCCGGCCCCGGCGTCACGCACGGTGCGCCACTTGATGCCGGCCGGGAACGCCGCACCGCCGCGGCCGCGCAGGCCGGAATCGAGCACGGCGGCGACCACCTCGGCACCATCCAGTGCCACGGCCGCTTCAAGGCCGGCGAAACCGCCATGGGCACGGTAGTCGTCCAGCGACAGTGGGCGGGTGATGCCGGCGCGGGCGAACAGCAGGCGCTGCTGAGTCTTGAGGTAGGGGATGTCCTCGACCGGCCCCAGGGCCAGCGAGTGGCCACCAGGTTCACCGGGCTCACCGGTAAAAGCGTCGAGCAAGGACGGCACGTCTTCCGGGGTGACCGGGCCGAAACCCAGGCGGCCTTGGGCGCTGTCGCACTCCAGCAGCGGTTCCAGCCAGTACAGCCCGCGGGAACTGGTGCGCTGGATGTCCAGCGGCAGCTGGCGGCGCTCGGCCTCACGCTGCAATGCATCGGCAACCTGGTCGGCGCCCACGGCACGGGCTACCGAATCGCAGGGGATGTACAGCTTCAGCATGCTGCGTCCTCCTGGCAAGCGTTGACCAGCGCGCGCAGGCGCTCAGGGGTAAGGCGCGCATGCACCTGGCCGTCCAGTTCCAGCGCTGGCGAGCAGGCACAGGCGCCCAGGCAGTACACCGGGCGCAGGCTGATGGCGCCGTCGGCGCTGGTGCCATGGTCGTCCAGCGCCAGCTGTTCGCGCAGTTGCGCGGCCAGCGCCTCGGCGCCCCGGCTTTGGCACGACTCGGCGCGGCACAGGCGCAGGGTGTGGCGCGCCGGTGGCGTGGTGCGGAAATCGTGGTAGAAGCTGATCACCCCACGCACCTCGGCCAGGCTGAGGTTCAGGGCATGGGCAATTTCGGCGACAGCGGCATCGGGGATGTAGCCGATGTCGTGCTGGATGGCATGCAGGATCGGCAACAGCGCGCCGGGGGTATCCTTGTCACGGGCCAGAATGCGGTGGATCACAGGCAGGTGGAGCAATTCATCAGGCATACAGCGGACCTCGGCATCACGGACCCTGCCTGAATTGTTGTGGGGGCAGGTATCCGGCGTGTTCTGCTGCGGCACGCCGGCCACGTCACGGTTGCGTGGTGCCAGCGGCCTCCTTGCCTGCGGCCGCACGTCTGCGCGCACTGGTCCGAGGCATCCTGCAAGCATGGCACTTGTGGCGCCGGGGGGTTGCGTGCGAACGACCAGGCGCATCCTGAAACCGACGCGGGTTGTTTTTGGCCTTATACAGTCTGCTGCGCTGTCGCTTGGAGAACTGAATTCGCAAGCGGTCCGCGTACCCTGTGGGAGCGGCTTTAGCCGCGAAGAATCCAACGCGGTGCATGGCACCGGCTACGCCGGTGTTCGCGGGCATGCCCGCTCCCACAGGGTGCATCGGTAGCCCAAGGAATGCGCCATACCTGTGGGAGCGGGCTCGCCCGCGAAGAATCCGACGCGGTGCATGGCACCGGCTACGCCGGTGTTCGCGGGCATGCCCGCTCCCACAAGGTGCTCCGGTAGCCCAAGGAATGCGCCATACCTGTG